>DASSMU010000232.1:0-11218 GCA_035701465.1 Solirubrobacterales bacterium | reverse complement strand
CGCGACGTCACCATCCTCGACGTCTTCGAGGCGATCGGCGCGCACAACGCCGGCGACATGAGCGACGAGGAACTGAGCGAGCTCGAGGGCGCCGCCAGCCCGGGCGCCGGCGCCTGCGGCGGTCAGTTCACCGCCAACACGATGGCCTGCGCCTTCGAGGCGCTGGGGATCAGCCCCGGCGGCTCGGCGATGGTCCCGGCCGAGGACGACGACAAGGGCACGGTCGCCGAGAAGATCGGCGAGCTGGTGATGAACGTGCTGGCCGAGGACCTGCGCCCGAGCCGGGTGATCACCCGCGACTCGCTGGAGAACGCGATCGCCTGCGCCTGCGCCTCGGGCGGCTCGACCAATGTCGTCCTGCACCTGCTCGCCCTCGCCCACGAGGCGGGCATCGAGCTGGAGATGGACGACTTCGAGCCGATCTCCCGTGCCACGCCGCTCTTCGCCGACCTCAAGCCGGGCGGGCGCTTTGTCGCCACCGACCTCTACCGCGCTGGTGGTGTGCCGCTGATCCTCAAGCGGCTGGCAGAGGCCGGCGCGCTTCACGCCGACGCGATGACCGTCACCGGTAAGACGATCGGCGAGGTCGCCGAAGATGCGAGCGAGGCCGAGGGTCAGGAGGTCGTGCGCCCGCTCTCGGATCCGCTGAAGACAGAAGGCGGGTTGGCGATCTTGAAAGGCAACCTTGCCCCCGAAGGGGCCGTGGTCAAGCTCGCCGGCACCGAGCGGACCAAGCAGGTCGGCCCGGCCCGGGTCTTCGAGTCCGAGGAGGAATGTTTCCGCGCGGTCAAGGACCAGAAGATCGAACCCGGCGACGTCGTCGTGATCCGCAACGAGGGCCCGGTCGGCGGCCCCGGAATGCGAGAGATGCTCCAAGTCACAGCAGCAATCGTCGGCGAGGGCCTCGGACAAAGCGTCGCGATGGTCACCGACGGCCGCTTCTCCGGCGCCACCCGCGGCCTGATGATCGGCCACGTAGCCCCGGAGGCGGCCAGAGGAGGCCCGATCGCGGCAATCCGCGAGGGTGATGAGGTCACCGTCGACATCGACAACCGCCGCATCGATGTGAACCTTTCCGATGAGGAGATCGCCAAGCGCGTCGCGGAGTACAAGCTCCCAGAGTCACCCTTCGGTCGCGGCGTAATGGCCAAGTACGCCGCCACGGTTTCCTCAGCTTCCCGGGGCGCGATCACCGGCTGACGAGAAACTCGTCCAACAGTGCGTTGAACCTTGCCGGCCGCTCCATTTGGGGTACGTGCCCGGTGTGCTCGAAGATCTCGAGGCGCGAATGAGGAATTCGGCGCTGGTAGCTGTGAGCGGCGACGGAGGGGATCACCCAGTCGTCTGTGCCCCAGACGATCATCACGGGCAGCTTGATTTCTTCGAGCCGGTCGCGGGCGTCGTATTCGATCACCGCATCGAGCGCGTCGGCGAAGCCGGGGCAGGGCACGCCCGAGGCCATCTGCTCCCAGAGCAGCTCCTTGCGCAGCCGGTGCGGGTAGCGGATCGCGAAGCGGAACATGGCGTAGCGGGCGCGGCGATGGGTGACGAAGAAGCGCGCCGCCGAGCCGAAGGGACGGCCGAAGGTGTTCCAGGCGTGCGAGGTCGCCTTGCCCCGCTGGTGCGGGAGCCAGGTGTTGATGAATCCGGCTGCGGACACCAGGACGAGGCGGTCGAAGCGCTCCTGATCCGAGAGCACTGCCTCGACCGCGACGAGGCCGCCCATCGAGTTGCCGACCAGGGTGACGCCGCGGTCGAGGCCGAGCTTCTCGCAGAAGTCGTGCAGGAGCCGCCCGTAGGAGGGCATGTCGATCGACCAGGAGGGCATCGGGCTGGCGCCGAAGCCGGGCAGGTCGAGGGCGATCGCCCTGTAGCCCCTGCCCGCGAAGTAGGGCCTGTTTTCCAGCCAGGCCTGCCAGGAGCTGGTGATGCCGTGGACGAAGACGATCGGCGCGCCCTCGCCGATCTCGGCGTAGTTGACCGTGGCGCCGGGCAGCTCGACCCGGGGCAGGTGCGGGCGCCAGTCGAGCTTCAGCCAGTCGGGATCCGGATTGCCGTAGTCGTCGATCTCAGGCATAACCCATACGTTCGAGTATGGGTATCTCGCGGATCTGCGGCGGCTGCAGGTGGTCCCAGAGGATGCCGCGTGGCCGCTCATACTGCCGCTCGACCTCGATCACCGCGCGCGGCGTGGCGATCATGTCGACCGGCAGGTCGTGGGCGGTCATCATCAGGTGGCGGCGCAGCACTTGGGTCGGGTGAACGGTCGTCGCCACCGTGGTGTGGCCGTCGATCTTGCCGGCGTCGATCAGGACCCCGTACTCGAGGTCGGAGTAGCCGCCGCCCTTGCCGACCCGGGCGCCGCTGAGGTTGACCGCGACCGAGCCGCAGAGGACGAAGTCGATCTCCGGCAGCTCGTCGAGGGCGGTGACCCGGCCGTGCTTGAGCGCACCCTTGATCGTCGCCGCCTCCTTGACCGCCCGTTTGGAGAGCTTCTTGGGGTCGAGGACACGGAAGGGGTGGGGGTCGCGCAGCCGCGGCACCGCCATCACCACGACCTTGCCCTCCTCGAGGGCGATGCGGCGGGCGTAGGTCTGGGGCGAGTCAGGGTTGGCCTTGATCACCCGGGCGCGCTTCCAGGCCCGCTGCCCGGCAAGCTTCTCCGCCGCCAGTTTCGCCCCGGCGAAGTTGGGGATGCGGCCCTCGGCGCCGGGGAAGCGGGACACGCCCGCGCGGTCCATCGCCTCCCAGACCTCCTTGCGGACTTCGTCCTTGGAGCCCTTGCGGGCGTTGGCCTTGGTGCTCATCGGTCAGCGGAAAGATATCCGCCGGAACGACCGGAGGGTGTGCCTAAACTCCCGACAATGGGTCGTGGAGCCAAGATCGCGATCGTCGCCGCGGTGGCGCTGTTCCTGCTGGTGGCCGGCGTCGGCTACGCCTATGACAGCGCGCAGAAGGACAAGATCGCCGATGGCGTCACGATCGGCGGGGTCGACGTCGGCGGCATGGACGAAGCCGAAGCGACGCAGGCGGTGCGCCACCAGCTGCTCGGCCCGCTGCGCCACTCGCTCCGCGTCGGCTACGACGGCCACAGCTGGGCGCTGCCCGGCAAGAGCCTCAAGGTCCACGCCGAAATCGACACCGCGGTCGAAGAAGCGCTCGCCGCTAGTCGCGACGAATTCCTACCGGGACGCCTGGTTCGCTATGTCACCGGCGGCACGATCGACAAGGCGATCCCCGCCGACGTCAACTACTCGCAGCCGGCGATCAACCGCTTCGTGCGCCGGGTTGCTCACTCGGTCGATCGCGAAGCCCAGGACGCGACGGTCGAACCGAGTGCCGACTCGCTCAGCGTGGTCAAGGCCAAGAACGGGCGCAAGCTGCGCGACAAGCTGCTCACCCGCCAGCTCGAGGCGGCGGTGCTGAACGCCGGCGCCGACCACACGATCGCCGCCCGCACCCACTACACGAAGCCGAAGGTGACGACGAAGGAAGTCGCCTCCGCCTACCCGTCCTACCTGACGCTGGACCGCTCGACCTTCACCCTGCGGCTCTGGAAGCACCTGAAGCTGGCGAAAACGTACACCGTCGCGGTCGGGCAGGAAGGGCTGGAAACTCCCGCCGGGCTCTACCACATCCAGGAAAAGCAGGAAAACCCCTCCTGGCACGTTCCCAACTCGGCCTGGGCCGGCTCGCTCGCCGGCCAGGTGATCCCGCCGGGGCCGGAAGACCCGATCAAGGCGCGCTGGATGGGAATCTTCGAAGGCGCCGGCATCCACGGCACCGAAGAGGTCGAATCGCTCGGCTCCGCCGCCTCGCACGGCTGCGTGCGGATGTCGATCCCCGACGTGATCGAACTGTATCCCCAGGTCGAAGTCGGCACTCCGATCTACATAGGTTAGGAACGGTCCCGGCAGGGGTTCCGCTTAACTTTTTCGGTGGACGCAGCAGGGCTTAGCGCCTCGGCGCGAAGGGCGAAAAAGTACAAGACGCTCCACCCCTGCCGGGACCGTTCTTGGAGGCACTTCAAGTGCCGCAGCGAACCTTGTCGTGATGAGCTGGGAAGAGGCACTCGTTGCGTACGACAGGGATCTCCAGGGCCGTAGCGCGGCTGAGCGAACCCGGCACGCCTATGGCGTCGATCTGGGTCAGTTCGTCGAGTGGGCGGGGGAGCGGGCTCCGGGTGCGATTCGCCATCGCGACGTGCGGCGTTATGCGGCGGGGCTCTCCTCTGGGGGTGCCGCCCCGGCTACCGTCGCCCGCAAGCTGGCCGCGATCCGCGGGCTCTTCGACTTCCTCGTCCGCACCGGGCGGGTGGGGCAGAACCCCGCCGACCTCGTCTCCAGCCCGAAGCGGGAGGAGAAGCTGCCGCGGGTGCTCTCGGCCGAGCAGGTCCGCTCGCTGCTCGAGGGGATCCCCGCCCGCACGCCGCTGGAGCTGCGCGACCGGGCGATGCTGGAGCTTGCCTACTCCTGCGGGCTGCGCTGCGAGGAGATCGTCAACCTCGACCTCGGCGCGCTCGACTTCGAGAGCGAGCAGTTGCGCGTGCTCGGCAAGGGCTCCAAGGAGCGGATGCTGCCGGTGGGGGAGCCCGCCCAGAAAGCGCTGCAGAGGTACTGCGAGCGTGGCCGTCACGCCCTTGCGGGCGACCCGCGCGAGCGAGCGCTCTTCCTCTCCAAGAGCGGCCGCCGCCTCTCCAACTCCGACATCACCCGCCGCCTCGGCCTCTGGGTCCGCGAGGCGGCCCTGGCCGCGGGCGTCTCGCCGCACTCCCTGCGCCACAGCTTCGCCACGCACCTGCTCGAGGGCGGCGCCGACCTGCGCGCGATCCAGGAGCTGCTCGGCCACGCCTCGATCTCGACCACCCAGGTCTACACTCGCGTCGACGCGGCCCGCCTGCGCGACGCGTACGCTGCCACCCACCCCCGCGCATGATCCCCAATATGGTGTACGCGCCCATAGAATCGAGCAAAAGGCCATGGAAACAGGCGTAAAAGAGGTGGAGCTGCGCGATCTTTGGCGCCGCTACAAGGACGATGGCGATGCCGGAGCGCGCGAGCGCCTGGTGGTCGCCTACTCGCCGATGGTCAAGTTCGTCGCCGGCCGGCTCGGCGCCGGGCTTCCCTCGCACGTCGACGACGCCGACCTGATCTCCTACGGCCTGATGGGCCTGATCGGCGCGATCGAGCGCTTCGAGCCCGAGCGCGGGATCAAGTTCGAGACCTTCGCGATGACCCGAATCCGCGGCGCGATCATCGACGAGCTGCGCTCGCTGGACTGGGTGCCGCGCTCCGTCCGCTCGCGCGCCCGCGAAATCGAGGCCGCCCAGGCGAAGCTCGAGCACGAGTTGCAGCGGGCCCCCAGCGAGGCCGAGCTGGCGAAGAAGCTCGAGGTCAGCGAGGAGGAGCTGCAGACCTCGCTGCTGGAGATCGCCAACTCCTCCGTCTACGCGCTCGACGAGCTCTGGACCGTCTCGGACTCCTCCGGCGACCAGGTCTCCTTGCTCGACACGATCTCCGACCCGCGCGCCGCCGACCCGCAGGAGTCGCTTGCCAGCAGCGAGATCAAGGACCGGCTGACCGAGGCGATCGCCTCGCTGCCCGAGCGAGAGCAGCTCGTCGTCGCCCTCTACTACTACGAGAACCTCACCCTGCGCGAGATCGGCGAGGTGCTCGGCGTCACCGAGTCGCGCGTCTCCCAGCTCCACACCAAGGCAGTGATGCGCTTGAAGTCCGGCCTCCAGGTCGACTGACCTGCTCGGAGGTCCTGAGTGGTTTGAATTGAGCGATTCCGGGTGTACCTTGATTGCGTGCCTCACAAGGCCGCAGACCGGATTCGCAACGTCGTCCTGATCGGGCATCGGGGCTGCGGCAAGACGAGCCTGCACGAGGCGATGCTGTTCGAGGCCGGCGCGGTCGGCCGCCTCGGCACGGTCGCCGGCGGGACCACGGTCTCCGACCACGAACCCGACGAGCAGGAGCGGGCGATGTCGATCGACGCCGCGCTCGCCTGCTTCGAGCACGCCGGGCGGGAGATCAACCTGATCGACACCCCGGGGGAGCCGAGCTTCGTCGCCGACGCGATCTCCGCCCTGCGGGTCGCCGACGCCGCCGTGGTCGTCGTCAACGGCGTGATGGGAGTCGAGGTCCATACCGAGCGGCTCTGGCGCCGCGCTGACGCCGGCGGACTGGCCCGCCTCGTCTTCGTCAACATGCTCGACCGCGAGCGGGCCGATTTCTTTCGCGTCCTCGACTCGCTGAAGGCGTCCTTCGGGCCGCACGTGGTCGCCACCGAGATCCCGATCGGCGCCGAGCAGGATGTCCGCGGCGTCGTCGACCTGATCGACCGCAAGGCCTTCGTCTACGAGGGGACGGGGCCGGGGGCGGCCGAGGAGGTGGAGATCCCTGAGGAGCTGCGCGCGCAGGTCGAGGAGTACCGGGAGAAGCTGATGGACGAGGTGGCGGAGAACTCCGACGAGCTGATGGAGCGCTACCTCGAGGGCGAGGAGATCGACCACGACGAGATCGTGCGCGCCCTCAAGCAGGGGGTGACGGCCGGGCGGCTCTTCCCGGTCACCTGCGGCGTCGCGACTCGCAACCTCGGCACCGGCCGCCTGCTCGAGGCGCTGGTCGAGGACCTGCCCTCGCCGGCGATGCGGGGCGCCGTCGCGGCGACTGGCGCGGGGGGCGAGGAGATCGAGATCGAGCCCGACGAGGACGGACCGCTGGTCGCCTACGTCTTCAAGACGCTGGCCGATCCCTATGCGGGCCGGATCAACCTCTTCCGCGTCTACCGCGGCACCCTGCGCTCGGACTCCCAGGCCGTCGACGTGACCCGGGGCGAGAAGGAGCGGATCGGACAGCTGGGCCAGCCACACGGCAAGGAGCTGAGGCCGGCGGCGGAGCTGGGGGCAGGGGACATCGGCGCCGTCGCCAAGCTGAAAGCGACCCGTGCCGGCGATGTGCTCTGCGCCGACAAGGAGGAGGTCGCCTTCGCGCCGCTGGACCTGCCCGCGCCGGTGATGGCCTTTGCCTACGAGCCGAAGTCGAAGGGCGACGAGGACAAGGCGGCGACCGCGGTGCGCCGCCTCACCGAGGAGGACCCGACCCTCGACGTGCACCGCGACGCGCAGACCGGCGAGCAGATCATCGCCGGGCTGACCCAGGTCCACGTCGAGGTGATCGTCGAGCGGATGAAGCGGCGCTTCGGGGTCGAGATCGAGCTGCACCCGCCGCGCGTCCCCTACCAGGAGTCGATCCGCGCCCCGGCCAGCGCCCACGCCCGCTACAAGAAGCAGTCCGGCGGCCGCGGCCAGTTCGCCGACTGCCAGATCGAGATCGAGCCGGCCGAGGACGGCGTCGTCCTCGACTTCGTCAACAAGATCAAAGGCGCCTCGATCCCGGGCAGCTTCATCCCGGCGGTGGAGAAGGGGGTTGAAGAGGCGATGGCGCACGGCACGGTCGCCGGCTACCCGGTCAAGGGCGTGCGGGTGCGGCTCGTCGACGGCAAGCACCACGACGTCGACTCCTCGGAGATGGCCTTCAAAATCGCCGGCGCGATGGCCTTCAAGGAGGCGATGGAAGCCGCCGACCCGGTGCTGCTGGAGCCGATCGTGCGGCTCACGGTCAGCTGTCCCGGCGACGTCGTCGGCGACGTGATCGGCGACCTCAACTCGCGCCGCGGCCACCCGCTGGGCATGGAGCCAAAAGGCACGACGACCGAGGTCAGCGCCGAGGTGCCGATGGCCGAGGTGCTCGACTACGCCCCCGACCTGCGCTCGATCAGCGGCGGCCGGGCCGATTTCGAGGTCGAGTTCGACCATTACGAAGAGGTGCCTGCACATCTTGCTTCGAAGGTCGTCACCGCGGGGTGATTCGCTCCAGGGTGGACTAGGTTTCGGGCGTGAGCATCTATCAGCGCGATCCCGCCGCCCCGGGCGCCAACGTCGGCCGGCGGCGCCGGCCGGCCGGAGCGCCCCTCGAGCGCGCGGTTGCTCGTTTCAACGCGAGCGATGCGGCGCGCACGGCGGCCGGTTTGACCCGGAGCATGGGCCGACCACGGGCCTCTGTCGGAGCCGTGGCCGGCTCGGCGAGCGAGGTGCGGATCACCGTTGCCTGGCAGCTCTGCTGGTACCAGTGGGGCGTCGACCTCGCCGACGAGCTGCGGCCCGTCTTCCTGATCGGCAGAGGCGAGGAGGTCGACCAGCTCGACCGCTCGGCGCGCCAGTGGAACGCGAAAGCGGGCGAGGGCGGGCGATTGGCGCTGGGCGGAGGCCTGCTCGGCGGCGGCCGCGAACGGAGGGCCGCGTGGCTGAGGCGCCCGAGAAGCTGGTCGTAAACGTCGACGGCGGCGCCCGCGGCAACCCCGGCCCGGCGGCGATCGCGGCCGTGGTCCAGGGGCCGGGAGGCGAGGTGCTGGAGGAGCGCGGCGAGCGGATCGGCCACGCCACCAACAACGTCGCCGAGTACAAAGCGCTTCTATTGGGGATCGAGCTGGCCTCGGCGCTGGGCGCCGCCGAGCTGGAGCTGGTCGGCGACTCCGAGTTGGTCGTCAAGCAGGTCAGGGGCGAGTACAAGGTCAAGGACGCCAACATGCGAAAGCTCCACGCCGAGGTGAAGGCGGCGCTGCGCGGCTTCGAGCGCTGGTCGATCCGCCACGTCCGCCGCGAGCAGAACGCCGAGGCCGACCGCCTGGTCAACGAGGCACTGGACGGAGCCGGTGGCTGAGCCGATCGATCCCGGCGTCGACATCGGTCACGTCCACCTCAAGGTGGCCGACCTCGACCGCTCGCTCGACTTCTACTGCGGCGTGCTCGGCTTCGAGCTGCAGCAGCGCCTCGGCGACGACGCCGCCTTCGTCTCGGCCGGCGGCTACCACCACCACATCGGGCTAAACACCTGGCACTCGAAGGGCGGCTCGCCGCCACCAGCCGGCATGACGGGCCTCTTCCACCTCGCGATCCGCTACCCGACCCGGGCCGCCCTCGCCGACGCCCTGCGCCGGCTGGCGGGCGCCGGGATCGGCGTAGAGGGCGCTTCCGACCATGGTGTCAGCGAGGCCCTCTACCTGAGCGACCCCGACGGCAACGGCATCGAGCTCTACTGGGACCGCCCGAAGGAGGAGTGGCCCACCCCGAAGCCCGGCGAGAAGGTCGAGATGTACACGCGCCCGCTCGACCTTCAGGGCCTGCTGGCCGAAGCGGAAGCCTGAGCTAGGAGCCGAGGATCGCTTCGACCAGGCCGGCCTTGAACGGCTGGGTGCCGGGAACCAGCTGCGCTGCCGTGAAGCTGCTGTGCGCGTGCATGTAGGCGATCTCCTTGCCGAGGTCGCCGACCCCGTTGGAGCCCGCGAGCGGCGCCAGCTGCAGGGTGCTGAGGATGCCGAAGGCCGCGCCGGAGGAGTTGAGGAAGCCGCTGCCCGAGTCGCCGGGGATGCCCGGGGTCAGGGTGATGACGCCGTGGCTCCAGCCGTTGCCTTCTTCCTGCACGACGACCCCCTGCTTCGGGCTCAGCTTGGTGACGCCGCCGCGCAGCTCGGAGTTGCCGTAGGAGTAGACGGTGGCGCCGGCGCCACCCGCCGCGCCGACCCCGGTCGGCCCGCCGAAGCCGGGGACCGAGGGGTTGACCTTGCCGACGTCGGCCGGATCGATCCTGATCAGGGCGAGGTCGTTGTAGGCGCAGGTGTCGGCGTCGGTCTCGCCGTCGGCCTGCATCGTCAGCCAGGAGTTGTAGACGAGGGTGCCGGCCTTGCTCGCGCCGGTGACTTCGACCGGGGTGCCCAGCGGCAGCGAGGCGCTGGTGCAGCCGTCCGTTTCGGTCTGGCCGCCGGTGCCGGAGCAGTGCGCGGCCTGTCCGAGGAAGACTTCGGAGCCTTCCTCGAAGACGAAGTTGGAGGTGCACTGGGCTTCTTCGGTGAAGACCTGGACACCGGGATGGACGGTCGCCGAGCCGATTGGCGCCCACGCCGAGGCGATAGAGGGAGGGACCGCCAAGGCGAAAAGCACCGCAATCAACGAAATGAGGACAGTGCACTTCTTCATCGCTTGAGCCTCCAGTTGTTCGCTGAGCCCGACGACCGTCCGCCCGGGTCCGCGCAACTCTACCAAATATTAGGTATCGCCTCCAAGCCCTCCATATAAAGCTAGAATCCCCCTCCGCGCGGCTGTAGCTCAGCTGGCTAGAGCGTCTGCTTGCCATGCAGAAGGTCGTGGGTTCGAATCCCATCAGCCGCTTTTTGTGATGTGTCGCGACATCGGAGACAGATGTCGCGCGACATAGTAGACACCTCAACCCCCTCCGATCGGCTGGTAGTCGCGGCTCGGGTCGAGAGTCAGCCGGCGGATCAGCTCACCCGTCTCGGGATCGAGTATCCGGACGTCGCGGTCGGCGATGAGGAGCTTGACCGGCTTTCCTTTGTGGGCCCGGCCGATGCCGATGTGGTGGAGCTTTGAGTCGTGGCGCAGGGTGACCGTGCCCGCGGTGTCGACCTTGTCGTGGCGGATGCGGAAGTGGGTCTCGGGCTCAGGTGCCTCGACCGGCCGGGCCTTGATCCGGGCGCTGTAGGCCTGCAGGGGCGTGCGTCCGCCCAGCGCCCGGTGGGGACGGATCGCGTTGTAGTAGTGAAGGAAGGCATTGAGCTGACACTGCAGCTCGACGAGCGTCTTCGCGGGGGCCTGCCTTGCCAGGTAGCGCTTCAGCGTCTGATGCAGCCGCTCGACCTTGCCGCAGGTCTGGGGGTGGTAGGGCCGTGAGTTCTTGGCGATCACGCCGAGGCGCTCCATCTCTAGTTGCAGGAGCACCTTGCCCCCGCGCGGGGTCGCGGTGAAGACGGCGCCGTTGTCGCAGAGCAAGGACGCCGGCGTGCCGTGCAGCTCAATTGCAGAGCGAAATACCTCGGCCACATCGGCGGCCTTGGCGGTCGGGTAGGCGCGGGAGGCTAAGAACAGCCGCGAGTGGTCGTCGATCATGTTGAGGATCTCGACGTCCTGGCCGCCCGCCAGGCGCCAGTGGGTTATGTCGGCCTGCCACATCTCGTTGGGCAGCTCTGCTTCGAAGCGGATCAGCGAGCTGCGCGGGCGCTTTTGCGGCTGGGGCGCCACCAGCCCCTCGCGGCGGAGGATCCGCCAGATCGTCGAGACCGAGGGAACGCTGCCCATCCCCTGCCGGGCGAGGTGGTGGGCGATCGTCTGCGCGCCGCAGTCGTGTCCCTGCGAGAGCAG
>DASSMU010000231.1:0-2503 GCA_035701465.1 Solirubrobacterales bacterium | reverse complement strand
CGTGGGGGGGTCCTCAGAACACTCAGCGCCGAAGGCGCGTTCTGAGGACCCCCCCACGGCCCCCTCGCTAACTCCAGGCGTCCCCCGGCGACCGGCGAGGACTACGGCGCCTACGGCGGCGAGCAGGAGGAGGATGGACGAGGCCTCGAAGGCGAGGAGGAATCTTTCGAGGAGGAGCTTGCCGATCGCTTCCGGGTTGCCGAAGCCGGGCCCTACCTCGGGGCCGTGCGTGGTCAGGGCGAGGAGGGACGAGCCTAGGACGGCTATCGAGAGCTCGATGAAGAGGGCAGCGCCGAGGAGGGGAGCGAGGAATTTTTGGCCGGGGATCGGGTCTCCCAGCGGCTCGGTTTCGCCTCCCACGTAGGCGGTCACGAAGACGTAGAGGACCATCACGGCTCCGGCGTAGACAACTACTTGAGCTGCCGCTACGAAGGCTGCGGTGAGGAGCAGGAAGAGGACCGCCAGGGAGAAGAGGTGGACGATCAGGGCTAGGACGCCGTAGAAGGGGTTGCGCAAGACGACTACGCCGATTGCGCCGCCGAGGGCGCCGAGGGCCGCGGCGAAGAAGAGGACGGCTTCCATCTATTCGCCCTCTGACCGTAGGGGCGTGCGCTCGAGCGGCTCGGCGAGGAGCATCTCCTTGGTGAAGATCAGATCCGAGCGGTCGTAGTCGGCCATCTCGTAGTCGTGGCCCATCGTGATCGCGTCGAAGGGGCAGGCGATCTCGCAGTAGCCGCAGAAGATGCAGCGCGAGAGGTTGATCTCGTAGACCGCGGCGTAGCGCTCGCCGGCCGAGACCCGTTCGCCGGGGATGTTCTCGGCGGCGACCACGCGGATGCAGTCGGCCGGGCAGGCGGCGGCGCAGAGCGAGCAGCCGACGCACTTCTCCAGCCCCGTGTCCTCGAACTTGTGCAGCTTGTGGCGGCCGCGGAAGCGCGGGTAGACGGGGGTCTTCTCCTCGGGGTACTGGATCGTCAGCGGCCCCTCGACCAGCCGCGCCATCGTCGTCTTCAGCCCGCGCAGGGTCTCGCCGAAGGCGCGGTAGGCGCCGCCGACCCCGCCCGGCTCCGGCCCGCGTTGGACCTCGACCACGTCGGTGTCCTTCAGGTAGGGGAACTCGGTCACGTCGTCACCACCAGGACAGCAGTGATCAGGACGTTGAGGGTTGCCAGCGGCAGCAGCACCTTCCAGCCGAGGCTCATCAGCTGGTCGTAGCGCAGCCGCGGCAGCGTCGCCCGCACCCAGATGAAGAGCAGGACCAGGCCGAACATCTTGGCCAGCATCCAGATCGGGTCGAGCCAGCCGGGACCGGGGCCCATCCAGCCGCCGAGGAACATCGCCGCGGCGACGCCGGAGACGACGATGATCTCCATGTATTCGACCAGCAGGAAGCTGCCGAAGCGCATGCCGCCGTACTCGGTCATGAAGCCCTGGACCAATTCGGCGTCGGCCTCGGGCATGTCGAACGGGGTGCGGTTGGTCTCGGCGAAGCCGGCCAGCATGAAGATCAGGAAGCCGACGAACTGGGGGACGACGAACCAGATGTCGCCCTGGGCTTCGACGATGTCGACCAGCGAGAGCGAGCCGCCCATCATGATCACGCCGAGCAGGGCCAGGCCCATCGCGACCTCGTAGGAGATCAGCTGGGCGGCGCCGCGCATCGCCCCGAGCAGGCTGTACTTGGAGCCCGAGGACCAGCCGCCGAGCAGCAGGCCGTAGAAGGCGATCGAGCCGACGGCGAAGAAGTAGAGGATGCCGATCGGGACGTCGATCCCGTAGAGGCCGACGCCGTCCTGGACGTTGCCCCAGGGCAGGATCGCCAGCGCCAGCACCCCGGAGAGGACCGGTAGCAGCGGGCCGAGGATGAACAGGGAGGGGATCGCGTTGGCCGGCCGGAAGGCCTCCTTGCTGAGCAGCTTGCCGACGTCGGCAAGCGGCTGCAGGATGCCGAAGGGGCCGACCCGGTTGGGGCCGTAGCGGTGCTGGAAGCGGCCGATCAGCTTGCGCTCCAACACCGTCATAAGCGGCAGGATCGCGAAGATCACGCCGAAGATGACGAGGCTCTTGACGACCATGATCCAGGTCGCTTCGACGAGTTGGGTGTCGGCCAGGGGCAGCATCAGGCGGCGGGAGTCTTCTCGATTTGGACGGAGACCGGGCTGCCGTTGAGCAACGTGTTGGCGTTGCCCTCCGCAGTGCCCTCCAGAAGCAGGCAGGTGCCCTCGGGAACGCGCTCGCGAATCGCAACACGCGCACGCAAGCTGGTGCCGTTCTGGGACACCGAAACCTCATCTCCGGTGCTCAATCCAAGCTTCTCCGCATCGGGCACCGAAAGCTCAACCCGCTGCTGCGGGGCCAAGAATCTCAGAGGCGGATTCAACTCTGTAATCGGCCCGGCCCACAAGTCTCGATACGTGGACAGGGCGAGCGCCCCATCGGGGTGGGCGACCGGGACCGGTTCGGCGGACGCCACTCGGCGAGCTGCGGAGTCGTTTTCAGCTGG
>DASSMU010000230.1:0-4923 GCA_035701465.1 Solirubrobacterales bacterium | reverse complement strand
ACGGACGCTCTGCGTCCGCCCGCAGCGCCCCCCCTTCCCCCACGACAGGACCCGCGGCCGAAGGCGCCGGTCCCTCACCGTCGACTCGCGCGATCGGCGTCCCGATCGGGACAGTCTCGTCCTCCTGCACCAGGATTTCTGTCAGCTTCCCGGCGACGTCAGATTCATAAGCCATGTTTGCCTTGTCCGTCTCGATCTCCACAAGCTCGTCCCCCACGGCGACATCCTCGCCAACCTGCTTCAGCCACTGCAGGATCGTCCCCTCCTCCATCGAGTCGGACAGCCTGGGCATCACCACGTCGGCCATCAGATCGATCCCTCCAGGGTCGCCAGCGCCGCCTTCACCACGTGCTCCTCGTGAGGTATCGCAGCCTGCTCCAGCCTTCTCGAGTAAGGCATGTGCACGTCAGCTCCGGTGACTCGCTGCACCGGCGCGTCGAGGTGATCGAAGGCCTGCTCGGTGATCAGCGTCGCCAGGTTGGCGCCGACGCCGCCGTGGGGCCAGCCCTCCTCGACGATCACCGCCCGGTTGGTCTTGCGGACCGACTCGAGGATCGTGTCGAGGTCGAGCGGGCGCAGGGTGCGCGGGTCGATCACCTCGGCCTCGACCCCGTGCTCGTGCGAGAGAGCCCGCGCCGCGTCCTCGGCGACGTGGGCCATCTTGAGGATGCCGACGATCGTCACGTCGGAGCCCTCGCGCCGCACCGCCGCCTCGCCGAAGCGCAGCACCTCGTCGCCGTCCTCGGCGACCTCGCCGCGGCGCCCGTAGAGGTTCTCGTGCTCGACGAAGATCACCGGGTTGTCGTCGCGGATCGCCGCCTTCAGCAGGGCCTTGCCGTCGGCCGGCGTCGAGGGGCAGGCGACCAGCAGCCCCGGCACCTGCAGGAAGAGCGCCTCGAAACTGTGCGAGTGGGTGGGGCCGAGCTGGTGCCCGCCGCCGCCCGGCATCCGGATCACCATCGGCACCCGCGCCTGGCCGTTGAACATGTAGGGGATCGCGGCGGCGTGGTTGACGATCTGGTCCAGCGCCAGCAGGGCGAAGTTGACCGTCATCAGCTCGACGATCGGCCGCAGGCCGGCCATCGCCGCGCCGACGCCGGTGCCGACGATCGTGTTCTCGGAGATCGGCGTGTCGCGCACGCGCCGCTCGCCGAACTCCTCGAGCAGCCCCTCGGTCACCTTGAAGGCGCCCTGGAAGACGCCGACGTCCTCGCCCATCACGAAGACCGCCTCGTCGCGCCGCATCTCCTCGGCCATCGCGTCGCGCAGCGCCTCGCGCATCCGCAGTGTCGCCATCAGTCTCCGGCCTCCTCGTACTCGGCCGCGACCTCCGGCTCGGTCCCCTCCTGGGCGTCGCCGCCCTCGGCCGGGTTGGGACGCGGCCCGTCGGGCTGTCCGGCGTAGGCGGCGCCCGCCTCGGCCAGCTCGCGCGCCGCCGCTGGCATCCGGTCCTCGCGCTCGCCGCGGTGCGGCTCGGGGCTGCGCTCGTCGACCGCGTACCAGCCCTCGGTCTCGCCGACCGCATAGAGGTTCTCGTAGAGGGTGTCGAGCGCCGGCTCCGGCGAGGCCTCGGCGAACTCAACCGCCGCCAGCACCGCCGCCTCGGCCTTCTCGCGCACCTCGCCGAGCTCGCGCTCGCCCAGCACCCCGGCCTCGATGCAGCGCCGGGCGAAGCTCTCGATCGGGTCTTTCCCCTGCCACTTCTCGACCTCCTCGCGCTCGCGGTAGACCTCGGGGTCGGCGGCCGAGTGGCCGCGGAAACGGTAGGTGAAGGCCTCGATCAGGGTCGGGCGCCGCTCCTCGCGGGCGAGCCGGATCCCCTCGGTGACGGCCTCGCGCACCGCCAGCACGTCCATCCCGTCGATCCGCTGCCCCGGGATCCCGTAGCCCTCGGCCTTCTTGGAGAGGTCGGTCTGGGCCGAGTGGCGCTCGACCGAGGTGCCCATCCCGTAGAGGTTGTTCTCGACCAGGAAGAGGACGGGCAGGCTCCAGAGCGCGGCGAGGTTCATCGTCTCGCCGAAGTTGCCGGCGTTGGAAGCCCCGTCGCCGAACATGCAGACGGTGACCGCGTCCTCTCCCTTGTAGTCGGAGGCGAGCGCCAGGCCGGCCGCGATCGGCAGGTTGCCGCCGACGATCCCGTAGCCGCCCATGAAGCGCTGCTCGCGGTCGAAGATGTGCATCGAGCCGCCGCGGCCGCCGCTGGTCCCGTCGACGCGGCCGAAGAGCTCCGCCATCACCCGCTTGGGGTCGGTGCCGCGGGCGATCGCGTGGCCGTGCGTGCGGTAGGTGCCGATCAGGTAGTCCTCCTCGCGCATCACCGAGGCGGTGCCGACGATCGTCGCCTCCTCGCCGATCGCGAGGTGAAGGAAGCCGCCGGCCTTGGCCCGCTGGTACTGGCGCCCCGCCTCCTCCTCGAAGCGGCGGATCAACGCCATCTTCGCGAGCAGCTCGTAACAGGTGGAGGCGTCAGGGAGATCGGCCATTCGCCCTGACATTAGATGATGGGCACCGCGACCTCGCACGCCTGGATGACGCACAGCGGTCGCCGTCTAGCTCGCCGCGGAAACTGCCTCCTCGAGCCTGTCGTCGCCCCAGAAGACCTCGGTGCCGACGACCAGCGCGGGCACGCCGGTGACACCCAGCTCGGCCGCGCGATCGGTCGCCTCCCGCAGCGCGTTCTTCACCCCTTTGGTCTCGACCGCCTTGAGCAGCGCTCGCGGGTGCAGCTCGCAGGCGGCTGCGGCGACCAGCACGTTGTCGGGTTCGGATAGGTCGCGGCCGGCAGCGAAGGCCTGGCGGAAGGCGGCGAGGGCGAAGGAGACGGTGCGCCCGGTCTGCTTGGCGAAGGTCGCGACCCGCATCGCGAAGAGGGTGTTGCCGGGCCAGGGCTCTGGCCAGGCCAGCAGCGGCAGCCCGTAGGCAGCGGCGCGGCGCTCGACCTCGGCGATCCCCTCCGCCCGTCCCGGCCCGTTGGCCCACGAGTCCCGGCCGAAGGTCCTGAACAGACCGCCGAGCAGAACCGGCTGCCACTCCGGCTGCTCCAGCCCGGCCTCGCTGAACAGCCCGCTGATCCGCTCCGCGGTCAGGTACGCGTAGGGCGAGCCGAGGTCGAAGTAGAAGGTCGCCGGGGGGGAGAGATCGGCCATGGGCAGACCTTATGTAGGTGTGAGCAAAGCAAGGAGCTTCGTATCTCATGATACTGTTCATGGACATGAAGAAATTCATGAAAATCAGCAAGGGTGGCCAAGTCTCGATTCCGGCACCGATTCGCAAGCGCTGGGGAACGACGACGGTGACACTCGAGGACCGAGGCGACGAGATCGTCTTCAAGCCCGCACCCGACGATCCGATCGAGGCAGCGGCTGGAGCGCTGGCCCACGAGTTGGGTCACATCGACTTGGCGGAGTTGAGGCGCATCGCCAGGGAAGACGACCGCATCGCCATGGAAAGGCGCGAACGCCGGGAATTCCGGTGACGCTCCTCGACGCCTACGCTCTCATCGCCTACGTCATCGGTGGTCCGGCCAAGGAGAAGGTCGTGGCGATCTTGCGCGAAGGCAAGACGGCTATTGCGACGGCGAATCTGATCGAGGTCTTCGATGTCGTCGGCCGCCAGCACGGCTATCCGATCCAGAAAGTCAGCGAAATCCTCGATCCCCTGTTCGCGGGGTCCCTCTCGATCGTTCACCTCGACGAGCACCTCGCCCGCCGCGCCGCCGAACTGCGCGTCGAGCACTACCACCGCTCGCGCAGTCCACTCTCCCTCGCCGATGTGATTCTGATCGCCTCGGCCCAGGCAGGAGACCGGATCGCCACCGCGGACCCCGACGTGCTCGGGACAGCGACCGGCCTGGGCATCGAGACCGTCGTGTTGCTGGGACAGGGCTGACGGCCCGTCGCTCCGGGGGCGCTCAACCGTGAATGGCCCAGCGCTCGACCGCCCGCGCCGCTTCCGGGATCGCCTCGGAGATCGTCGGGTGGGGGTGGACGATCCGGGCCAGCTCCTGGTAGCCGCCCTCCAGCGCCATCGCCGCGACCAGCTCGGCGATCATGTCGCAGGCGCGGTTGCCGACGATGTGGGCGCCGAGGATCTCCCCGTACTTGGCGTCGACGACGAGCTTGACCAGGCCGTCTTTGTCGTCGTAGACGGTGGCGCCGCCGACGCCGCCCAGCTTCTGCTTGCCAACCTTGACGTCGTGGCCGGCCTCCTTCGCCGCCGCCTCGGTGAGGCCGGCGCTGGCCACCTGCGGGTGGCAGAAGGTGGCCCCGGCGACGAGGTTCTGGTCGACCGGGTGGGTCGGAATCCCGGCTGCGTGCTCGACCGCGACGATGCCCTCCTCGGAGGCCTTGTGGGCGAGCGCCTTGGCGTTGACGATGTCGCCGATCGCGTAGATCTTCGGGTTCGAGGTGCGCCCGTACTCGTCGACCTTGACCTTGCCGTTCTCGGCCAGCTCGACACCTGCCTCGGCGAAGCCGAGCCTCTCGACGTCGGGGGAGCGGCCGCCGGCGATGCAGAGGTAGTCGACCTCGGCCCTGTTGTCGCCGTAGCTGAGCTTGACCGAGCTCTCGCCGGCCTCGACTTCGGCGACCGGGGTGCCGGTGGAGATCTCGATGTTCTGCTTCTTGAAGGCCCGCTCGACCACGCGGGCCATGTCCTTGTCCTCGGCGGGGAGGATCTGGTCCAGCATCTCGATCAGGATCACCTCGGTGCCGAAGCGCCCGTAGGCGGAGGCGATCTCACACCCCGACGCGCCGGCGCCGGCGACCGCGATCTTCTTCGGCTGCGCCGGCAGCGACCAGGCGCCCCAGGTGTCGACCACGCGCTCGCCGAACTCGACCCCGGGGATCGGCAGCGCCGCCGATCCCGTCGCCAGCACGACCGTGCCCGCCTCGTAGACCTCGTCGCCGACCTTGACGTTGCCCT
>DASSMU010000229.1:0-5952 GCA_035701465.1 Solirubrobacterales bacterium | reverse complement strand
ACTTCGTCACGTTGCGCGGCACCCCACCGTGGGGGAATCCTTGAGCGGGTCATGACCTCTGGAGAGGAATCCGAGCCAGGGGGGTTGCTGCGCCCGCTGGATTGGTCGCGCAGGATCGAGGAGGCCTTGGAGAGGGACCTCTTCGTCCTGCACGGCCAGCGCATCGTCGACGTCGCCACCGGCGCGACGATGCGCCACGAGCTCTTTCTCCGGATGGTGGACCGCCGCCGGCTGATCCCCGCCGGCGAGTTCGTCATGGCCGCGGAGGAGTTCGGATCGATCAGGGAGATCGATCGCTGGGTGGTCGCCCGGGCAATCGAGGTCGCGGCGACGGGTACGCCGGTGGACCTCAACCTCAGCGTGAGGTCCACGGATTCGGCGATGATCGCCCTGATCCGCGACCGCCTCGAGGAGAGCGGCGCGGATCCCGCCGACATCGTCCTCGAGCTGAGTGAGAGTCAGATGACGGAAGGGCTCGATGCCGCCGGCGCATTCGTCAACGCCGCAACGGTGCTCGGCTGTCAGATCGCCCTCGACGGGTTCGTGGAGGGTGGCCCGGACTCGTTTCTGCTCCGCCGTCTGCCCATCGGCTACGTGAAGCTCGGCTCGCCGTTCATCGACGGCCTGGCCGCTGACCGGGGTAAGCGCCGCGAGGTGAGCGGCGCGGTACTCAAGGCCCATCGCGCCGGCCAGCGCGTGATCGCCCAGGGCGTCGAGACCCTCTCCGCGCTTGAGCTTCTCGAGGACCTCGGCATCGACGAGGCCCAGGGCCATGCACTCGGGCCGCCCGAGTCGCTCGACTCGCTGATCGGGGCGAGCGCCTAGGGCCTAGGCACTCGCCGAGGCGAGCAGAACCATGTTCGAGAGGCTCAGCGGCCCGGAGCCGCCTCCCAGATCCGCCGCGGCCTGGGTGATGGCGTCCCAGGCCTCCTCCTGAGCGTCGCCCGCGTGCTGCTCGATCATCGCCCGGATCGGAGCGGAGATCGCCCTGACGTAGGCGGTGAAGTGCTCCGGGGAGTCGAACTCGAAGGTGACCTCATTCTGCTCCACGGCGACCTTCGAGAACCCACCACCTTCGAGCAGCGCGCCGATGGCTGCAGGGGTGGGCCGGGAGAGGGGCCCGGGTGTTCCGGGCGGGGGCGGCGGTACGTCCAGCCGCTCCATCGTTGTCCTCATCGGAATCGAGAGGAAGGGGACCTGGTTGGGCTCGCCCCACGAGGCGATCGCCATCCGCGCGCCTGGCTTGAGAAAGCCCCGAATGCGCCCCGCGGCGGCCTCGGCGTCAGGCTCGAAGATGATTCCCCAGCGCGAGACGGCGGCGTCGAAGCTAGCGGGCGGAAAATCGAGGCTGGAGGCATCCGACTCGATGAACTCGACGTTGCCCAAGCCGGCCTCCGTCGCGCGTTCACGCCCGAACGCAAGCATCTCGGCGGAGATGTCCGTGGCCACAACGCTGCCCGTCGGGCCGGCCCTACGCGCGGCGGTGAGGGCCGGCTCGCCATAGCCGGCGGCGACGTCCAGGACCCGGCTTCCCGACCGCACGCCGGCAAGCTCCACCAGCCGCTCGCTGATGCGCGCGTCCGCGCGGTCATTGAACGCGCTCCAGTCCATCCATCCCACCGCGGCGGAGTCCCAGTGCTTGTGCTGCGCCTCACGGAATTCGCCCGGGTCGATTGCTTTGGATTCCATGCTCTCCTTCTTACCACCCATTGCAGTAGCCAGGGAGCTGGAAGAGGGCGTGGACACGGTGCTCGGCAACCTGCTCTCCGGCTGACTCTGAAGACCGCGTTAGGGTCATACCTTCTCTCTAACGTTTGTAGCACTAGACGTTAGAGTCGAGTATGGTGAGCCCCGTGGAGCTCGAAACACACGCACCGACCTCGTTCGGCGAGGCGCGCCTCACGTCGGGGCGTCACGGCTACGTCGCCTACTTCCCAGCGACGATACCGCGGGCACTGGACCTGCCCGCTTCGACGGTACGCCTACTCGGCGAGGCCGAGGGGGCGCTGGGCCGGCTCGCCGGCGTCGGTCGTCTCCTCCCGAACCCCGACCTCCTCATCCGGCCCTACCTGCTGCGCGAGGCGCTCTCCTCGACGCGGATCGAGGGGACGCAAGCCAGTATGGTCGAGGTCTTCGAGGCCGATGCCGCCGGCGAGGCCCCGAACGCGGATGTCGAGGAGGTCGTCAACTACGTTGCTGCGATGCGGTGGGGGCTCGAGCGCCTCGACGAGTTGCCGCTCAGCACCCGTTTGCTGTGCGAGATGCACCGCCGACTGATGGCCGGCGTCCGCGGCCGCGAGCTCGCCCCCGGCGAGCTACGCACGAGTCAAAACTGGATCGGGGCGCCTGGCTCGACGATCGAGACCGCCCAGTTCGTGCCCCCGCCGCCAGCGGAGCTGTCTGCCCTCCTCGCCGACTGGGAGCGCTTCGCGCACGAGCAGCCCGAGTTGCCGCTGCTGGTGCAGAACGCGCTCCTCCACTCCCAGTTCGAGACGATCCACCCCTTCCTCGACGGCAACGGGCGCCTCGGACGGCTGCTGCTCGTCTTCTTCCTCATCGCCCGCGGCAGGCTCACTGTGCCACTTCTCTACCTGAGCGCTTATCTCGAGCGCCAGCGCCAGGACTACTACGACGCCCTCCAGGCGATCCGCGAATCGGGCGACCCGACCCCCTGGATCGACCTGTTTCTGACCGCCGTAGAGACCCAGGCTGACGACGCGGTCCAGCGAGCCCAGCGAATCGTCGCCCTCCGCGAGAGCTACCTCCAGGAGGCGGCGACGATGGGAACTCCGAACGCCCTCACACTGGTCGACCTGATCTGCGAGAACCCGGTGCTCACGACCAGATCGATCGAGGACCGCTTGGACGTGAGCCGCCCCACCGCGCTGCGCTTGCTCAGGCGGATGGAGGAGCAGGGGGTGCTGACCGAGACCGACTCAGGCGCGCGAGGTCAGAGGCGGTACGTTGCGCGGGCGATGATGGAGGCTGTGGGGGCGTGGCCCGCTCCTCGTCCCGGTTAGGTCGGCATGCCGCTGGCCCTACAACCCCCAATTCCCAAGTATCTCCTTCATGAGTTTCCGAGCATGGCACGGGAGGGCACGCGAGGTCGTCGGGGACACGGAGTCCCTGCAAAGGAGTTTGTTCGGGGAGGAAGCAACGGCCGGGAATGATCGCCTTGGTCCGGCCGATGTGTCCGGATCGTGTCCGCGCCGACTACGATCTGGAGATGGCGCAGACAACAAATGTCGAGGTCGAAACGGCGCTCCTCGAACGGCTGCGCCAGCGGCGGCCGGGACTAACCGACCGCGAGCTGCTCGAATCCGTGGTGCTATCGACACTCGGGCGAGCGACGCTTCGAACCATGCAAGAGCGCAACGCGCTGACTGAAGACGAGGCGATAGCCCTCGGTGTGCGGACGGTACGTGAAGCCCGACAGGCTGGCGTCAGCCGACTGCGAGCTCCCTGATCTCGACCTGGTAGTCCGCCGGCAAGGGCACGGATGGCCGTTCGCCTCGCGGCTCGCGTCGCCGTGTCAGAAGATGCTCGAAGAAAGCCAGGGCGCCGCCTCGCGGCGCGGCAACTATCTCACGACCGTCGGGATAGACGATCGCGAGCGGCCGATGCTCCGCTACTGCCTCAGCGAGGATCGCCCCGAGTCCCTTTTGATCGGCTGCGATGAAGGCAGTTCCCTCCGGATAGCGATCAGGGTCAGTTGCGGCTTCGATCAGCCGCTCGTTGGCGATCTCGCCGGCTGCGGTGAACTTGCTGCGCTCTAGCTCTTCCATGCTTCCGCGATTGCTTCCCAATGATCGATTAGATAGCGGATAGCCATCGGCGCGACCTCATTAACCGCGCCCTCCGCAAACCGCTCTGCGGGCTGCTTCTCCGATCCAGTGTATCGGTGCAAATCGTGTTCCCCATGAGCGTTGTCAACCAAGCGAATGGTCTGCCAGTTTCCTTCGATCCGCAGTTGGAGCATGACGGCATAGTGTTCCAGTGGGCGACCTTGAAGCTCGACAAGCAGACGAGCGTCGCCTTAAGCGGACGAATGAAAGGCTCTCCCATTGGCGAAACGTATTAGCTGAATCGGCTGTTGAGCAGCACCGCCGAGCCCGGCTTCGTCACAGGCCCATCAATTTCCCCAGGATCTCCTTCATGCTCTCCGAGCATGGCACGGGAGGACACGCGGGATCATCCGAGGGCACGGATTCCCAGCAAATCAGCTTGTTCGGAGGTAAGGGCGATGATCAACTGTGATCGCAGGTGGTCCGGTTGATGTGTCCGGATCGTGTCCGCCGCTATTCGGCTTCGGGTAGATCGACGTGTCTGATCGAGCTATCCAGATTGACCTCGACGCGCTTGTTGAGCATCCATTCGGCGGGCTTCTCATCTTCGGTTTTCGCCCGCCGCTCGATGTAGTCCAGCGCGGCATCGAGCAGAGGCCACAGCGCCTCACGCCCTTCTGCCTGCGGCAGGATCAGCAGTCCGGTGTGCAGATCGACCTGGCGGTAGAGCGCGACGAAGTCGGCCTCGTCGTTCGTAACGAAGACGGCTTCTTCATCGATGACGGTCTTGTGGAGCGCCCGGTCGGGGACGCCGAGCAGACTCCGATCGCGGTTGCAGGTCGCCCAGTAGCCGCGACGATTGGCTCGCTCAACGAGAGTGGGCGACAGGCACTCGTCGATCCAGAGCTTCACGCCGCAGTGCGGCCGGCAGACTTCCTGACCGGACGCCCCCGCTGGGGGTTGCCCCTTGCCCACTGCGCGGCAACCTCGTACGCCTCCTCTGGGATGTGCGGGTAGTCCTCTCTCAAAGCCCTGCGACTCTCACCGCCCTCGACAAGCTGAGCCAGAGTTCGCACCGGGACGCGCGTTCCTCGAATAACCGGAGCCCCGCCCATCTTGGCCGGATCGACCTCGACGTATTTCTCGCGCAGTCGCACGTAATCGAAAGCGCGTCTAGCGACATCGGCGGCGTTCTCGGTCATTGCGATCCGAAGGGCGCGGGAAAGCTCAAATTCCTCCGCCTTGGCGGGATTTCGCTTGACGATCCAGTTCCGGACCTCGCGCTTGAGCTTGATCGAGAGGCTGATCGGCAGTTCTGAGAGCAGCGCCAATGCCGCTGCCTCGTCAGCCGCGAGCAACGTCCGCCCCCTTTGCCGCTGCGCTTTTGCTACCCGCTGCTCAAGCGCCTTGTTCACGGCATTGATCGACACGCCGCTGATCTCAGCGATCTCATTCCTGGTCAAGAGGGGAGACATCGAATTGATAGCCATAATCTGTACCTTCAAAGGCAAAGATTATCAGCCTTGCCGGACGGATTTTTCTTTTAGCCTTGGCGGGTGTCAGCCACGGGAGATGAGGCGGAACGGCTTTGGCGGCGGCTCTACACCGAGTTCGCCGTCCTTCTTGACCTCTACTACAGCGACCAGCAGGTCGTCGACCTGTTCTACGAGTACGGCGTGATTGATGCGCCTACCGTTCCGGCAGGCATGAAGTCGATCCGCGACTACGTGATCGAAACCCTCCACAACGGCCACGCGATTCCCGGATTCCTGCGAGCAGCGGTGCCAAAAGTCGTCTTCGACCTCGATATAGAGGGAGCGAGCGTTGATGCGATCACGGACCCAATGGAAGGGCTGGGATATGAGTTGGAGGCTGTTGCTGCGGAAGCCAATGTCGCGAGCTACAAGCCACCCAAGCGACTACCTCGGCAGCCCCTGCCACTCTACAGGCCGCTCAAAGGAGCAAACAGCCGGGTCGTAGTTCCCGATCTCTCCGGTGAACTGCGAGACTTGGTGGATGAGTTGAATGATTGTCTCAGTCGCCAGAACCGGAACGCCGCCGCGCTTCTGACCCGGAAGATCATCAGTCAAGCCGTCTTCGTCGCAATGGCAAAACGTGGGAAAGAGGGCGAGCTGCGGAAGGACAATGGCGATGACCTCGACCTCAG
>DASSMU010000228.1:0-22601 GCA_035701465.1 Solirubrobacterales bacterium | reverse complement strand
GCGGGGCGGTAGTAGGACGGGTCGACCTCGACGTAGTCCCGGTGGTCGAGCCCGACGACGCGAAACGCCGCCTCGGCGAACTGCTCGACCGTTGCCCCGACCCCGGTCGCCAGCACGAAGTCCTCGGGCTCCGACACCTGGAGCATGCGCCACATGCCCTCGACGTACTCCGGCGCGTACCCCCAGTCCCGCGTGCTCTCGAGGTTGCCCAGGTAGAGCCGCTCCTGGATGCCGGCCTTGATCCGGGCGACGGCGCGGGTGATCTTCCGCGTTACGAACGTCTCGCCGCGCCGCGGCGACTCGTGGTTGAAGAGGATGCCGTTGACGGCGAACATCCCGTAGGCCTCGCGGTAGTTGACCGTGGTCCAGTAGGCGGCGAGCTTGGCGACCGCGTAGGGGCTGCGCGGGTGAAACGGCGTCGCCTCGTTCTGCGGCGGCGGAGTCGAGCCGAAGATCTCCGAGGAGGAGGCCTGGTAGAAGCGCGTCTTCACCTCCGACTCGCGGACCGCGTCGAGCAGCCGCAGCGTGCCGCCTCCGGTCACGTCGAAGGTGTACTCGGGGATGTCGAAGGAGACCCGGACGTGGCTCTGGGCGCCGAGGTTGTAGATCTCGTGCGGCTGCAGCTCGTAGATCAGCCGGGTCAGGGCGACCGGGTCGGTGAGGTCCCCGTAATGGGAGAAGAGGTGCGTGCCGGGTTCGTGGGGGTCTTTGTAGAGGTGCTCGATCCGCCCCGTGTTGAAGCTCGAGGAGCGGCGGATGATGCCGTGCACCTCGTAGCCCTTGTCCAGCAGCAACTCCGCCAGGTAGGAGCCGTCCTGCCCGGTCAGCCCGGTCACCAGCGCGCGCTTCGGTGTCTCGCCGCTCATCGGCGCCGAATCCTTGCAGGTATCGGCTCGGGCCTCAGGCCGCGGAGAGGGCCGGTGCCAACTCGTCGGCAGTCGTCTCGATCTCCTCGGGAATCGAGACGACTATCCGGTTGTCGTGCGCGAGGAGTCGCCGCGGGCCGAGCATCGTCAGGCCGACGATCCGGTCCGAGTCGGGCGCATAGCGGACGACATGGCCCTCGGGCGTCTCTTCGCCCTCGCCTGGTTGCGGCTCTCCCACATGCAGATAGAGGATGTCGTGCTCGGCGTCGTAGTCGACGTGGTCGAAGAGAAGAGGGCCGATTTTGATCTTCATCTGCTCCATGAACGCGGACCCTTCCGGTTCCCAAATGCGGAGATGATCCGGGCCGGCTCTTGTTCGTAGCTGACGACCACCATGAGCCAACGGCTCGGACCTTCCTCCCGCAGATAGTAGCGTCGGCGATTCTCATAGGCGGGATCTGTTTCGGTGTGGTCTGGTGCCACCACGGCGCGCAGCACAATGTCCGCGTGGCCCTCCATCTCGGGATGATGCCGCAGTACCTTGGCCTGCCAAACACGCCCGAGAAGCACCACCGGCTTTCCATCCGGATTGATGGACTCGCCAACTATGCGATCGATGATTGGTTCACCCTCGCGCCATCCGGCCATGGGGGCGACGCTACCTGTCGATTCCGCGCCAAATGCGCGCAGGATGCAAGAAGTGTGTGACGACTCCGTTTTACGGACCTCGCGGGGCGGTTAGGTGAACGCGCGGATCGTCAGGGGGCGGACAGGAAGAAGACGTTGACCGCCTGCTGGTCTCCGTACGGCCGAAAGCTCTCGGTCGCTTGGTCGTAGACGAACGCCTCGTAGCCGCGGGCGCCTAGCAGCTCGACCACCTGGCCGATTCGCTCGGAGCGCTCGATCATCAGGGCCGGGTGACAGCGCTCGATCGTCTCGCGCAGGCCCTCGAGGACGCCGAGCTCGGCGCCCTCCACGTCGATCTTGACGAAGGCCGGGTCGAGGCCGAGCTCGTCGAGGCGGCGGAGGTCGATCTCGATTTCCTTCAGCCGGAGGTGTGAGGGGTTCGCGCCCTCGTCCTCGAGGCGCTCGAGGACGGCGGCTGCGTCATTGCGGTTCAGCGAGGACTCGGCCGGCAACTCGTAGGAGCCGAGGGTCGGCACGTAGAGGGTCGCCCGGCGGGACTCCTCGGCTGCCCCGGCGATCAGGAACCTGTGCCTCCTCGCCACCAGGCGGACGAACCTGAGGTCGTTGCGGTGGGAGGGAAGCGGCTCCAGCGAGAAGATCGGGGAGTTGCGGTTGAAGATGCGAAAGGAAAGCGCCGACTGGCCGATGCTCGCTCCCACGTCGAGGAAGAGACCGTCGCCGCCGAGCTGGCCGAACGCCGCGAAGTCCGGGTCGTGGGGCCGCCGCGCCGCATAGCGCCCTACCGCACGTAGCCGTCGCGCCCACCGGTAGACGGGTCCGAAGCGCGCCACGGCGGCCTTGATCCTGTACGGCGCCTGCGGGCGGGAGGGCTTCTGCGCCGACACGCGAGCGCATACTAGAGAGGTGCCCGGCATCGGGCCGCGAATGCTCTGAGCGCCGCGATTGCGTGGAGTGGCATGGGTATGATCCCCGCCTTCGCGGGCTGTCCCCGGCCCGGACAGCAACCGGCTCGAAACGTCGTCGCAGGAGCTCCGACCCGCACGAAAGGCAGGTCCGCATGTTGGTCGCAATACTCGTCTTCCTGGCTGCGCTCGCCGTCGCGGTTCGCGGCGGACGTGGTGGATTGCGAGGCCTGGTCGTTCTCGCCATCGTCCTGGCGCCACTGCGCGGCGGTCTGCTCGAGCTCGCCGAAGACGTCTCGCTGAGCAGCTCCGGGCTCGCTGTCAATGCCCTGGTGCCCGTCTTGGTCGCGGCGCTGGCGATCGGCGTCCTGGTGCAGCTGCGGCCCCGCCTGGACGACTTCCCGCGTGCTCTGCTGATCGGCTGGGCGCTGATCGCCGCGGCCGTCGCCCTCAGCTTCCTCGCCAGGGTGGTCAGCCTGAAGCTCTACGGGATCGGCGTCGCGCAGTACCTCGTCTACCCGACCCTCGCGCTGGCGGTCTGGCCGCTGCTCGAGCCCGGCGACACGAAACGACTGACCCGGCTGCTGATCGCGATGGGCTCCGTGGTCGCGGTCACGGTGCTGGTCCAGGCGGCGGGGGTCGAAGGCTTCATCCAGGCCGCCAGTGCCCAGGTCGACGGCTTCGCCGCCAACCGCTACGCGGGGATCACCGGCAGCTACCTCCACACCTCCGCCTTCCTCGGTACGACCGCCGTCCTGGCGATGGGCGAGTTCGCGACGTTGCGCAGCTGGGGTGCGCGGCTCGGTGGGACGGCGCTGCTCGCGGCGATCCTCAGCGGCGAGGTGCTGACCTTCAGCCGCTCCGGGGTGGTGATCGCGACGATCGGCGCGATCGCACTATTCCTCTTCGCCATGCGGGGGCGGCGGCTCGGCTTCGCGGTGCTGGTCGTGCCGGCCGCTGCGATCGCGATCGCAGCGGGTGCGATCGGCGGAGTCGCTCCCGGCGCCGCGGGCGGGCGCGTCACCTCCGGCTTCAACCCGACCACCGACCCCGGCAACAAGTTGCGCACCGAATCCTTCGAGGCGGGCCTGCGCGTATATCGCGACGCGAGCATCGTGCAGAAGACGATCGGCCGCGGCGCAGCCTCCACCGGCAACGCTCAGCAACTCGTCGACGACGCCGGGCCTCACATCACGGTCGAGAGCTACTACCTGAAGCTCCTGGTCGAGACCGGCGTCATCGGCACGATCCTGGTCGGCGCCTTCCTGATCTGGGCGGCGATCGCCTTTGGCCTGGCGACCCTGCGACCCCCGAACCCGTGGGCGGCGAGCGTTGCGGCAGCGGGCCTTGGCCTTTCCCTCTACAACGCGATCTATCCGGCGCTGGAAACGCAGATCCTCGCCCTGGTCTGGTGGCTGCTTCTGACCCTGTACCTGAAGAGCCGGTCCGGTCCGGCCGGCTCCGGGGACGCCGTCACCGAGCCCGCCCGAGTGCCTGGCGCGGAGTTGACCGGGGCAAGCGCCTAGGCGATGGAGCCCTATAGCAGCACTCTTCCCGCCCGGCTGGGGCGGGCGCTTTCGAGAGCGCTTGCCGCCCTTCGCCACCCGGACAAGCGGAGAGCGTTCGTGCGGGAGCTTTTCTACCGCCTGGCCGCGCGATTCACGCCCGCGATCGTGGTCGAGTCCCACGGTCTGCGCTACGTCATGAACACCGATGACCACGGTGCCGGGATGACGCTGTTCATGGGGATCGACAGCGACCATCGAACGCTTGAACGTGTCCTCGGCGCGCTTCAGGCAGCAGGCGTGGCCAGCCCGGTGGGAAAGACGCTGATCGACGTCGGAGCCAACGTCGGCACGACCAGCGTTGCCGCCCTCGGCACGTTCGGCTTCGAGCGCGCGGTCTGCTTCGAGCCTCTGCCCCGCAATCGTGAGCTCCTCGGTTTGAATCTCGCCTACAACGGCCTCGAGGAGCGGTCGACGATCTTCGAGGTCGCGCTCTCCGATCGGGCAGGGGAGGTGGTGTTTGAGATCGCCCCCAAGAACCCGAGCGACGGCCGGGTCCGGGTACCGGGAACGGACGGTGGTGCCCTGGGCGAGGAGGGTTGGAATACGGTCGAAGTCCCCACCGCAACTCTGGATTCATTCGTGGAGAGCGGGGAGGT
The DNA here is from genome assembly GCA_035701465.1 of Solirubrobacterales bacterium. GTDB lineage: Bacteria > Actinomycetota > Thermoleophilia > Solirubrobacterales > 70-9 > VRUE01. The sequence goes on along the minus strand of DASSMU010000228.1, from coordinate 18,021 downwards.
GGATCTCGATTCGGTCGGCTTGCTCTGGATCGACGCCCAGGGCCACGAGGGACAGATCGTCGCCGGCGCCAAGACCCTCATAGCGAAGCGGGTTCCGCTCGTGATCGAGTTCTGGCCTTACGGCCTGCGGCGGTCGGGCGGGTTGGAGGAGTTGGTCAACACGATCTCGTTCACTTACGGCAAGCTTCTCGACCTGGGCAAAGATCCTCCGGAAGCGCCTCGTCCGGTCGCCGACATAGCGCGGCTTGCCGACGAGTACCAGGGCGTCACCCAAACCGATCTGCTGCTGATTCCGTAGAAGATGACCGAGCGGACGACAGCGGTGCGCGGTGAGGAGGGCATGAAGCCCGTGAAAGTCGCGTTCTTCCCCATGCACCCGGTCGACGATCGCGCCAGCGGCACCTTCTGCGCGCTGCCCGCCGCCCGTTCCGCCGACCGCGGCGTCGTCGGTACCGTCTTCCAGCCCTCGAGTCCGAAGCTGTACGAGTTCTTCTACCGGCGCAAGACGAAAGGCTGGCAGCTCCGGGCGGCGATCTACTGGTACCTGATCGTGCTGCCGCGCCGGCTCTTCCAGATCCTCAGGGCGCGCCGCTACGACGTCATCTTCGTGCAGCGCTCGATGTTCCGCTGGCTCTCGCCCCCCGTGACCGAGTGGATCGCCGGCAAGGTCACCGGCCTGCCGATCGCCTACCACCTCGACGACGGGATCTGGCTCGAAGCGCGGCCGCGCTGGTCGGAGCTCCGCTGCCGGCTGGCGGCGACCGTCATAACGGGCAACGACGTAGTCGCCGAGTTCGCCGAACGCGCCGGGGCGAAGGTGACGCGGATCGAATACGCGGTCGACGTCGATGCCTACCCGGTCAAGCGGCACGACAACGAGCACACGGTCGCGATCGGCTACGCCGGGATCTATCCCGACCTGCACCTGGCGCCGATAGCGGAGCCGCTGCGGGAAGTCTGCGAGGCGACGGGCGCCCGGGTGCTGGTGATCGGCGGCCTGCGGCGGCCGCAACTCGGGGCGCTCGACCCGTATCTCGACTGGCAGGCGTGGGATCCCGGCGACGAGCATTCCTGGATCGCCGCGTTCGACATCGGGATCATGCCGCTCGCCGACACCGAGCTTCACCGCACCAAGGAGCCCTTCAAGATCAAGGAGTACATGGCCGCAGGGCTGCCGATGGTGCTGTCCCCGGTCGGGCACAACGCCAAGGTGATCACGGACGGCAGGGAGGGTTTCTTCGCCACCGATCCCGACCAGTGGCGAGACAGGCTCCAGGCTCTGGTCGAAGATCCCCACCTCCGTGCCGAGATCGGCGCAAAGGGCCGCGAGCTGGCACTCAGCCGTTACGACCTCCCCCGCCTTCTCGACGAGCTGTCAGCGGTCTTCTTGGAGCTGGCGGGCAGAGACCTTCAGGACGCCGCAACGAGCCTGGGGAACGCTAGAGCTCGAATCTAGCGTTGATGCGCCCCGTGCTCACCCTGTGGAGGCCAAACGCCGCAAGGTGCTCATCCAGTGCGGCCAGCGCCTCGGCGTCGTTGAACTCGGCGACGATCCTCTTGATGCGGCCTTTGCTCAGAGCGTCGGCTCCACCGCTGAGCGCGTCGATCTCGTGACCCTCGAGGTCGAGCTTGAGCAGGTCGACGCTGTCGATTTCGGCTTGGGAGAGAAGGCTGTCGAGGCTGATCGATCGCACATCGGCGCCGCTGTCGCCGATGCCGGCGAGAACACTGGGCCCGCTACCGAAATCCATCTTGACCGTGCCATCGCGCTCGGAAATCGCTGCCTCGAATACCGTGGCGGCGATTCCGTTGGACTCCAGGTTGTTTTTCAGCCGGCGGTTCACGGCAGGATTGGGCTCGACCGCAACGACGCGGGCCGCATCCTTCAGGAAGAGAGAGAAGAGCCCCACATTGGCCCCGCAGTCCACGACAGTCCATTCGCGCACCTGTGGGCCGATCGGGATCACCCCCTCGGCACGGTCTCGGACCATCTGGGCATAGGGAGCGATCTCTCCCTGTGACAACTCGAAGTCGGCTTCGAACGAACGGAACGGAATCCGAATTCGGCCGCCGAAAGTCCCCTGCAGCCACCCGCCGGGCGAGCCGGCGCGCGATCCGAGCCAGCGGAGGACGAGGCTTGCGCGACTGCGTTGCCCCCGCACATCGCGGAGCACGCGTCCGAAGTCCCGCAACTGAGAGTGGGTTGTGGAGGCGCCGTCGATCGATCGAGCATTCTATGGCGGGCCGGTCTTCGCCGATCTGCGGTTGCCGAGTTGACCCCCGCACGACGGAACTATCGTTCCCACGGCCGTGAAGCCACCCGCTGACGAGAAACCTCAGCCGTTTGCGGCGACCCTGCTGGCCGACGATCTGGAGGCCACCGAAATTCCCGATGCCGAGCTTGCCTCGGGCGCCGCCGGTCCGATGGTCGGCAGCTTCGCCGCGACCGGGGCGATCCAGCTGCTGCAGGCGGTGATCGGGGTCATGCTCGCCCGCATCCTCGGTCCCTCCGACCGCGGGGAGCTTGCCGCCGTGATCCTCTGGCCGATGCTGATCACGACGATCGGCAGCCTTGGGATCTCGCAGTCGGCCACCTACCACGCATCTCAGGCCAAGCACCTCGGCGGGGTCGTCGGCAGCACGCTGGCGATCGTCGCCGTCGACTCGGTGCTGCTGATGGCGTTCGGCTGGCTGATCCTTCCCCTGGTCCTCGGTGGGCACGACTCTGGGGTGGTCCACACCGGGCAGCTGTACCTGCTCGCCTTCGTCCCCCTCTGCCTCCTTGTCGTCTCGATGCTCTCGATCCTCAACGGAGCCCAGAGGTTCCTCTGGTACCAGAGCCTGCGGCTCCTGTTGATCGGCGTGACGGTGTCGGGCATCGCCGCGCTTGCCGTGACCGGCAAGATGACCGTTGCCTCCGCAGCATGCGCCTACCTGGCCGCCTATGTGCTCACGGCATCAGTGGCGCTTGTTCTCGTCCTCCGCTCGGCGGGAGGCGGCATCGTCCCCAGCCGCAAAGTCATCAGCGACCTGCTCGGGTTCGGCTTCAAGAGCCAGCTCAGTCAGAGCATGTGGGCGCTCAACGAGCGTGCCGACCAACTCGTGATCTCGGCTTTCTTCGGCGCCGCCACCCTTGGCCTCTACGTGGTGGCGGTGACGCTGACCTCGCTGACGACCTTGATCGGGTTCTCCTTCGGCGTCGTCGCCCTGTCCCTGATCGCGCGCCTGGACTCGGCTGACGAGCGTCGGCGGATCGCGCGGCTGATCGTCAGCGCGACGCTGTTCTGCGCGACGCTCGTCTCGGTGCCGATCTTCATCGCCGAGCCGGTCCTGATCCGGTTCCTCTTCGGCGAGGACTTCGTCGGCGCCGCCGGCGTCGGGCGCGTCCTTCTGCTTGCGGGGATCGTCTTCGGCCTCAACCGGGTGCTCGAGGCCGTGCTGCAGGCGGCGGGCAGGCCGCTCGAGTCGAGCATCGGCGAGGGGGTCGCCCTGGCGGTGACGGCGGCCGGCCTGGCGGTCCTGCTGCCGACGATGGGAATCATGGGTGCCGGCGTGACCTCGCTGATCGCCTACTCGGCGAGCTCCACCTTCATGGTTCGCCGTGCCGCCAGGGCACTCGAGATGCCGTCCCTGCGGCTGATCAAGCCGGAGCGGGAGATGATCCACAGTATCCGCTCGCTGGTTCGCCTCGTGCCCGGCTTCGGCCGGTAGAGGCTCGGAGCCCGACCCTATACTGACCGGCTCGGTGGGGAAAGATGGCATGACCGGATCGGCAGCGCCACAGCATCCTTCGGTGTCGGTGGTCATACCTGTCTTCAACGGCGCCGGGACCGTTGCCGAGGTGGTTCGCCGCAGCCGCGAGGTCCTCGGAGGGTGCGCGGGAGGGCATGAGTTCATCCTCGTCAACGACGGCAGCAGCGATTCGAGCTGGGAGCGCATCGTGGAGCTTGCGGAGTCGGCCGGCGATGTGCGCGGCGTCGACCTGTCGAGGAATTACGGCCAGCACAACGCCCTGCTCGCCGGGATCAGGGCGGCTCGCTGCGACCTCGTCTTGACGATCGACGACGATCTGCAGAACCCGCCCGAGGAGATTCCCAAGCTCCTGGATTCGCTCGGACCCGGTTGCGACGTGGTCTACGGAGAGCCGATCGCGAAGCAGCAGGGGCTCGGTCGTCGTCTCGCCACCCGGGCCGTCGTGCGGGCGCTCAAAGTGCTTGGCGGAGAGACCGCTCCAATGGTGAGCTCCTTCCGGGTCTTCCGGACAAGCCTCCGAGACGGCTTCGTCTCCTATACCGGCCCCGACGTATCGATAGACGGCCTTTTGACCTGGCAGACCGAACGGTTCCGGTCGGTGCCGGTGAGGCACGACCCGAGACAGCATGGAGAGTCGAACTACTCACTCGTAAAGCTGATCCGCCACGCGCTGACCATGATCACCGCATTCAGCACCCGGCCGCTGCGAATCGCAACCTCTCTCGGCTTTTTCGTGATCTTGTTCGGGGTTGCCGTGCTGGCGTATGTGCTGGTGCGTTTTTTCACTGAGGGCAACGGCGTCCCGGGCTTTCCCTTCCTTGCCTCGATCATCTCGATCTTCTCCGGGGCGCAGCTTTTCGCGATCGGCGTGATCGGGGAGTACCTGGCGCGGATGCACGTCCGCGTGATGTCCCGGCCCAGCTATCTGGTTCGAGCCGAGGTTGGGGGGAACGGCGGCCGGGCCGCGGCGGCCGAGGGCCTCGACGGTCACGACGGGATCTGCCGCATCCTGGACTGGGACAGCGAGTTCTGGGGCTTCCCGATCGCACGGGTCGTTCCCGAACGGGTCGATGTCGCGACCGCCGAGCAGGTCGAGCGGTGGTGCGAAGGGCATGGGATTGCCTGCGCGTACCTGCTGGCCGGCGCCGACGACGCCGAAACCGCGGCTGCGGCCGAGGGCGTCGGGTTCACACCGGTCGACACGCGCGTAACCCTGGAGCGACCCGGCGGTCCCTTGGCCGCCGAGAGCCGGCCGGTCGATGGCATGGAGATCAGGCCGGCCGAGGCGCGCGACGAGGCAGCATTGGCGAGCTTGGCGCGCCAGGCCCACACCGACACCCGCTTCTTCTTCGACCCGCACTTTTCCTCGCCACGGGCCGCGGAGCTGTACGCGGCGTGGGTGCGCAGGGGGCTGGCGGAGGATCCCTTCCGTGTTTTCCTCGCGGAACGCGATGGCGGCCCGGCGGGTTACATACTCGTCAAAACCGACCCCCTGGAGATCGACCTGATCGCGGTGGAGGAGGCGTCGCGCGGGGACGGCATCGGCCGCGCGCTCGTGGCAGAGGCGATCGGTGTGTCGCCAAACGACACCGTTCGAGTCGTCACTCAGGCCCGCAACGTCCCGGCGCTGAGGCTGTATGAGTCGTGTGGCTTTCGTGTGGTGAAGACCGAGGCGTGGTACCACCGATGGGGATGAGGGGATCGAGCTCGACGGATGGCCCGGCCGTCGCGGGCGATCCGACGGCGCGGATCCCGTTCAACAGAGCGGCAAGAGCCGGCTCTGAGCACGGGAACATCGACATCGCGATAAAAGGCGGCCACCTGGCCGCGGACGGCCCGTTTACGACCAAGTGCGGGGAGTGGATGTCGAGCCGGCTAGGTTCACCGTCGCTGCTGGTTCACTCGTGCACCGCGGCTCTGGAGATGGCCGCGATGCTTGCAGAGATAGGCCCCGGCGACGAGGTGATCATGCCGTCCTACACCTTCGTCTCGACCGCAAACGCCTTCGTGGTCAAGGGCGCGACCCCGGTCTTCGTCGACGTCTCGGAAAGCGCCCTCAACATCGACGTCACAGCCTTCGATGGCGCTATGTCGGAGCGGACGAAGGCGATAGTCCCGGTCCACTACGCGGGCGTGGGGTGTGAGATGGACGAGATTGGCGAGTATGCGGCGGCGCACGACCTGACGGTGATCGAGGACGCGGCCCAGGGCCTGCTCTCGTCGGTCGGCGAGAAGCCGCTTGGGACGCTCGGGCAACTCGGTGCGCTCAGCTTCCACGAGACGAAGAACGTCACCTGCGGTGAGGGGGGCGCGCTGATTGTCAACGATCCGTCGTTGATGGAGCGGGCCGAGATCATCCGGGAGAAGGGCACCGATCGGAGCCGCTTCTTCCGGGGGCAGACCGACAAGTACACCTGGATGGACGCCGGTTCGTCTTACGCCATGAGCGAGATCGCAGCCGCCTTCCTCTACGCGCAGTTTGAGGCCGCCGATCGGCTCACCGCTCGAAGGCTGGAGATCTGGGACCAGTACCACGAGGGCTTCGGGCAGCTCGAGGCCGAGGGCCTGCTTCGGCGGCCGGTGGTGCCGGAGCCATGCGTGCACAACGCCCACATGTACTACCTGCTGATGCGCAGCGAGCAGGAGCGCGATGGGTTGATCCGCTACCTCGGTGACCGAGGCATCGGGGCCGTGTTCCATTACGTGCCGCTACACAGCTCTCCGGCGGGCCGGCGCTTCGGCAGGGCTGCCGGCAGCCTCGCTGTGACCGATGACGTGAGCGCGCGCCTGGTTCGCCTGCCCCTCTGGCCTGAAATGGCCGGCGAAGACGTCGCCAGGGTGATCTCCGCGGTTCGCGGCTTCGCCTCTGGCCGGACCTGACTCAAGGCCGGCAGACGGCCAGCGCGGCAGAGCCCTTGTTGCCGAGGAGCCAGGGAACGCCGGCGAGGCGGTCGGAGGGGATGGTCAAGCGGCTGTAGCCGTTGGCTGGCACCTCCCCGATCGATGCTGCCGGGGCGTCGCCGAAACGGCCAAGCCAGACTGGGGTCGATCGCGGAGATCGCAAGATGAAGGTTCCCGGTGAAAGTTCTCCCTGGCCTCCGGGGCGAACGCGCACACAGGGACCCCTGCCGGGCCGCGCAGCCGGTGTGAGCCGGAGGTCGAGGACCCCCACGAGGACGCGGTCCGCCGCCGTGCGCAATTCGTCGCCTTCGGCCTGAAGGGTCGCGATCGGCATCGAGGCGAGCGGCCCGACCTGGCGTGCGAACTTCTGGAATTCGCCGGCGCCGATCCACATCGTCCCCGACACCTCTGGCAGGTTCGCGGCGGGAACGAAGCTGGGGTCGGCGTTGTCGCCGGCAAGCTCGATCATCGCACCGGCGGCCTGGGAGACTCCCAGGACTTGATCGTTCGCGGCCTTCCCTTCCCTGAAGCGGGGAAGGTTGGCGACCGCGCCCAGGGCGGCGATGGCGAGGATCAGCCCTATGGCGAACCGCGTGAACTTCACCCCGCGTGCAAGCTCCGAGGCGACGACGGCGACCATGACCGCCCCGGCGAACAGGTACCGCGGGTCCCCTGGCATGCGCGCGATGGGGTCCATCACCAGGGCCTGGGACGACCACATCGCGAGGAGAGTCGCCAGCGACGGCCACAGAGACGCCCTCGTCAGGCCGCGCCTGCCAAGCGCTCTGGCAACGCAGAGGATCGCCGTGACCTCGACGACGACCAGGAAGAGCGGAAAGCTGAGCGCGGAGAAGGCCTGACTTTGGCTCGCGATCTGAATCGTGGGGCCGCGTCCCACGACCTGGGAGAGCCCGAAGAATCCGGCGCTGACCGCCGAGAGGGAGTCGGAGAGATAGAGAGGCAGGAGGAGGATGTGTTCGGGGGTGATCGAGCCGGGATCGGCTCCGCCGTGGCCGCTGGCCCAGATTCGCCAGAGGCCGTAGAGCCCGAGCGGGACGGCGACGACATAGGCGCGGCTCCAGCGCTGGGCTGTGAGCGCGACCGCCACCCCGGTCCCGACGGCGAAGGCGAGCCCGTAGGAGAAGGAGGCGAGGGACAGGGCGAGCATTGCGCAGGCGGCGATGTCCGCACGACGCTGCTGTTCCTCCAGGAGGATCAGGGCCGCCAGGCCGAAGTCGAGCGAGTAGATGCCGTTGATGCCCATCAGCGGCGTGAACTGGATTCCGGTCCCGTAAAAGGCGGAGGTGCCGCTGAAGAACAACGGCACCATTGCCGGCGCAAGAGCCAGGATCGGCCCGATCCTTCGGCGGGCGAACACGTATACGAGGGCCGAGCACGCCAGCACCCCGCCGATGTCGAGCGCTGCCAGCAGCGAGTAGCTGGAGCCGACGAGAAGGATCGAGATGTGAGCGAGCAGCAGGCCGACGGCGAGCAGATGCCCGTTCCACGGTTGGAAGATTTGGGTCGCCGAGCCTCCCTGCGCCCGCAGCATCAGGTCCCACTCGTCCATCACGTAGGGGGCGTTGTGGAGGAGCCAGGTCAGCAGCACCGCTCCCGCGGCCATCGCAAGGCCCAGCAGGATCAGGCCGATCGTTCGAGAGCGCAGTTCGATTTGGGCGAGCATGGGCTGCGGGCGAATCCGCCTGGCGTCGGCCTCCACGGCTGCAGAAGGTACCGGACCCCCTCAGATGCCCTGCGGGCGTCTCAACCCCCAGCATGCCGCCGCAGCCGGCGGGCGAGCGATGGCAAGAGTGGCAACTCGGTCATCGTCAGATCGGGGAGGGGCCGGCGCTCGAGCCCGGCGCCGTCGCGCCAGCCCCGCACCCTGCCCCTGGCCCCCTTTGCGGTCCGGTCGAGGACCACCTGTCCCGCGCAGATCGCCAACTCTCCCAGCAGCGCGCGCGCGGCGTTGCGCGGCTCGGTCATGACGCCGTAGCGGCGCAGCATGTAGCCGCGGCTCCAGCCGGTGAGCGCGTACTTGTCGCCGATTCTGCCCCGGAGGGTCGCCGAGTAGAGGTGGCGGGCGGTCGCTCGCGAGGCAAGCGCGCAGCCGGCCCCCGCGACCCGCAGCCGCAGGCCCAGGTCGAGGTCCTCGTAGTAGGCGAAGATCCGCTCGTCGAAGCCACCGACCTCCTCGAATGCCGCCAGGCTGTAGAGGGCGGCGCCGCCGGTCGGCGCGAGCGGGGGCGACGCCTCGGCGGCGGCCGATACCGGTTCGCCATGCAGGTAGTCGAAGGCCATCAGGGTGTCGCGCGCAGCCACCACGCCGGCCGAGTCGATCAGGCCCGGCGCGTCGTTCTGAGTGAGGACTCCAGCGACCATCTCGACGCCTGGGCGCTGCGCCGCCAGCATCTCGGCGACGAATGCAGGGTCGCACTGGACGTCGTTGTTGACCAGCAGGATCGGGTCGCCGGGGCGCTCGGCGATCGCCAGGTTCAGCGCGACCCCGAAGCCGCGATTTCGCTCCAGCGCGATCACCTGGGTCGCGGAGAAGCGCTCCCGCACCATCGCGACGGAGTCGTCGCCGGAGCCGTTGTCGACCACCACCACCGAGGCCGCGGCCGTCTGGCGCTCCAGCGAGTCGAGCAGGCGGGCCAGGCGGGCGGCGCCGTTCAGGTTCGGGATGTAGATCGTCGGTTGCAATGTCGGTGGGGAACGGGGCCTGCCGGACCGGCGACGATAGCCTTCGCACCGGTGCAAGACCTCAAAGGCCTGATCCTCTCCGGCGGGGCCGGGACGCGGCTGCGACCGATCACCCACACCTCGGCGAAGCAGCTGGTGCCCGTCGCCAACAAGCCCGTGCTCTTCTACGGGATCGAGGCGCTGGTCGACGCGGGCGTCACCGAGATCGGGATCGTCATCGCCCCGGAGACCGGCGACGAGATCCGCGAGGCGGTCGGCGACGGCTCCGCCTTCGGCGCCGAGGTCACCTACATCGTCCAGGATCGCCCCGCCGGCCTCGCCCACGCGGTGCTGACCGCGGAGGAGTACATCGGCGGCTCGCCTTTCGTCATGTACCTGGGAGACAACCTGCTCGCCGACGGCCTGCGCGGCCTCGTCGCCACCTTCAGGGCCGAGGAGCCCGACGCGCTGATCCTGCTCACGCCGGTCGACGACCCCCAGTCATATGGGGTGGCCGAGCTGGACGGGGAGAGGATCGTGCGCCTGGTCGAGAAGCCGAAGGACCCGCCGTCCAACCTCGCCCTGGTCGGCGTCTACCTCTTCGCGCCGGCGATCTTCGACGCCGCCCGGGCGCTGGAGCCCTCCTGGCGCGGCGAGCTGGAGATCACCGAGGCGATCCAGGGCCTGATCGACGAGGGTCGCACCGTGCGCTCGGAGGTGGTCAGCGGCTGGTGGAAGGACACCGGCCAGCTCGCCGACATGCTCGAGGCCAACAGGCTCGTCCTGGAGGAGATCGAGACGCGGGTCGAGGGCGAGGTCGACGAGGCCTCGCGGGTCGAGGGCCGGGTGGTGGTCGAGAAGGGCGCCGTGCTGAAGGGCTCGGTCGTGCGCGGGCCCGCGGTGATCGGCGCCGGCGCGCGCATCGAGGACGCCTACGTCGGCCCCTACACCTCGATCGGCGAGGACGTGCGTATCTGCCGCTCCGAAATCGAGCACTCGATCGTCCTCACCGGCTCAGTGGTCGAAGACCTCGGCGCCCGCATGGAGGCGAGCCTGCTCGGCCGCGAAGTCAAGCTGACCCGCAGCGAGGGCATGCCCAAGACGCTGCAGATGCTGGTCGGCGACAAGTCCGAGATCAAGATCGTCTGATGGCTGCGCGTCGATGAAGGTGCTGGTGACAGGGGCGGGGGGGATGCTTGGCCGCGACGTCGTCCTGGCCGCCGGCAACGCCGGCCATGACGTGGTCGGCTTCGGCCACACCGAGCTCGACGTCGCCGACCAGGGCGCGGTTTCGGCTAAGTTCGAACTGGAGCGGCCCGACGTGGCGATCAACTGCGCTGCCTGGACCGACGTCGACGGCGCGGAGGAGGCGGAGGAGGCGGCGATGGCCGTCAACGGCAAGGGGGCCGGGAACGTGGCAGCGGCAGCCGCCGAGGTCGGCGCCGCCGCCGTCTACGTCTCCAGCGACTACGTCTTCGACGGCGCCAAGGGCGCGCCCTACGTGGAGACCGACCAGCCGGCACCGCTCTCCGCCTACGGCCGCACCAAGCTGGCTGGCGAGGAGGCTACGGCGGCGGCCAACAAGCGCCACTTCGTCGTCCGCTCCTCCTGGCTCTTCGGGATCGGCGGCTCCAACTTCGTCGAGACGATGCTGCGGCTCGGCGCCGACCACGGTGAGGTGCTGGTCGTCCGCGACCAGGTCGGTTCGCCCACCTACACCTGGCATCTCGCCTACGGCATCGTCCGCCTGATCGAGGGGATCGAGTTCGGCATCCACCATATGGCCGCCGCCGGCGCCTGCTCCTGGTACGACTTCGCCCGCGAGATCTTCGAGCAGGCCGAGCTCGAGTGCAGGGTGCTCTCAGGGACGACCGAGATGCTCGGACGCCCCGCCCCCCGCCCGCCCTACTCCGCCCTGACCAGCCAACGCGAGCACGCGATCGAACTGCCCGCCTGGCGCGACGGCCTCTCTGCCTACCTTTCGCAGCGCTCTGCCGAGCGGGAGGCAGCCGCGTAGGGCTTCAAAGAGGCATTCGACTCATCTCACATACAGAAGTGAAACAAAACTGTGTCAATTCACCAACCCCTCGATTTTCACTGGTAGCGTCGCCGGCAGGAGGGCGAAGGAGACGGGTGTCTTCAGATGATTGACACTCATCATGTCCGACTAGCCTCGGATCCGGTTCGAGTCCGGCGCCCTCCGCAGATAGGTCGCCGGAGCGGGTTCGAGTCTGGGTGGGCCGTGGTAACGTAGTCCACGGGTGTCAATCATCTGCGGGGTGGCTCCCCGCTTCGCCAGACTCGACCCGCTCCGGCGGGTCTTGTCGTTTGAGGGGCTAGGCCATTCCGGTCAGTCGAGCGCCAATCCTTCCTCGACCGATACCCTTCCGCCGCGTGAAGCTCCTCGTCACCGGCGCCGCCGGGTTCATCGGTTCGACCTACGTGCGCCTCGTCGGCGAGGAGCACGAGGTGCGGGTGCTCGACAAGCTCACCTACGCGGGCCGGCGCGAGAACCTGCCTGAGGGGACCGAGTTGGTGGTCGGGGCGATCGAGGACCCGGCGGTCGTGCGCGAGGCGATGGAGGGCTGCGACGCCGTCGTCAACTTCGCCGCCGAGTCGCATGTCGACCGCTCTATCGACGATCAGGATGCCTTTGCCCGCACCCACGTGATCGGCACCGGGACCCTGCTCGACGCTGCCCGCGAGCTCGGGGTCGGTCGTTACCTGCAGGTCTCCACCGACGAGGTCTACGGCTCGATCGAGTCGGGCTCCTTCACCGAGGACTCGCCGCTGGATCCCTCCTCGCCCTACTCGGCGACCAAGGCCGCCGGCGACCTGCTCGTCTCCGCTCACTTCCACACCTACGGGACCGAGGCGGTGATCTGCCGCGGCTCCAACAACTACGGCCCGCGCCAGTACCCGGAGAAGCTGATCCCGCTGATGGTGCTGAACGCGCTCCACGGCGACTCGCTGCCGGTCTACGGCGACGGTCGCCAGGTGCGCAACTGGCTCTACGTCGAGGACTTCTGCCGCGGCATCCACACCGTGCTGGAGAAGGGCCGCCCCGGCGAGGCCTACAACGTCGGCGGCCCCGACGAGTGCGAGAACATCGATGTCGTCAAGCGGGTGATCGAGCTGACCGGCGCCGAGGAGTCGTTGATCGAGTACGTCGCCGATCGTCCCGGCCACGACCGTCGCTACTCGCTGGGCAGCGACAAGATCCGCGAGCAGCTCGGCTGGGAGGCGCAAGTGCGTTTTGCCGAGGGCCTCGAGCGGACCGTGCAGTGGTACCGCGAGAACGAGGAGTGGTGGGGCCCGATCCGCTCCGGCGAGTATCGCGAGTACTACGAACGGCAGTACGGCCGGGCGCTCGGCTGATGCTGAGGCAGCTGCCGACCAGGCTCGACGGGGCGGTCCTGCTCGAGCCCGTTGTCCACAGCGACGAGCGCGGCTTCTTCATCGAGACCTACCGTCGCGACCTCTGGGCCGAGCATGGGGTTGAAGCCGAGTTCGTCCAGCACAACCACTCCCGCTCCGCCAAGGGCACCCTGCGCGGCCTGCACTTCCAGACCGAGCCCGGCCAAGCCAAGCTCGTCCGCTGCGCCCGCGGCGAGATCTTCGACGTGGTCGTCGACCTGCGCCGCGACTCCCCCACGTACGGCCATTGGGAAGGCCACGTCCTCGACGACAAGGACCACCGCCAGTTCTTCGTCCCGATCGGCCTCGCCCACGGCTTCGCCGTGCTCAGCGAGACAGCCGACGTCACCTACCTCTGCTCCAGCACCTACGACCCGGCCACCGAGTCGGGCATAGCCTGGGATGACCCCGAGGTTGGCATCGAGTGGCCCCTCAGCGACCCCCTGGTCTCCGAGCGAGACCGCGGTGCCCCGACCCTCGCCGAAGTTTCCGAGACCCTGCCGTTCTGAGATCGCGTCCCCGGCGACGCAATCGGCACTGAGGCGGCACATTTCGCGCGACATGCGTGCGTCGGGGCCTGCAACGGTTCTCGCATGAGCCAAGCCACCGCCGTAGACATGTCCGTCACATGGCCTAATGTGATCCACATGTCGAAGATGATCCAGATCCGCAATGTTCCCGACGACGTCCACAGGACGCTCAAGATCCGTGCCGCGTCGGAGGGCATCTCCCTCTCCGACTACATCAAGCGCGACCTCGAAGAGCTGGCCAGGCAGGCGACGATCGAAGAGGTCTTCGCCGATGCTCGAGCGCGCGGGGAGTCGGGCATCACCGCCGAGGAAATCGTCTCGGACCTGCGCCAGATGCGAGGAGAGTGATCCGATGACGGTCGTGGATGCCTCGGTCATCGTCACCGCCCTGATCCGCGGCGAGTACGCCGAGTGGGCCGAGGAACAGCTCTCGGCCGCCGGTGCCGGCCGGTCTCTCTGGGCTCCGCACCTGATCGACGCCGAGGTCGGGCATGCGCTGCGCCGCCGGGTCGCGGCGCGGAAGCTGGGGGACGACCGCGCCTCGGCTGCGTTGGGCAAGCTGGTCGGGCTGCCGCTGCGCCGCATCGCCCACACCGACCTGCTCAACCGGGCGTGGGAGTTGCGTCACAACCTCAGCATCTACGACGGCCTCTACGTCGCCCTTGCCGAGACCCTGCGGATGCCGCTCTTGACGTTGGACAGGCGCCTGGCGAAGGCCGCCCGAGCTTCCACGGGAATCGAAGTGCTGACCGATCGGCAGCGCGGTGCTTGAAGCCCTACTGCGCGGTCAGCCAGCGAACGGCCTCGAGCAGGGTCGGGGCCTCGTGGTCAGGCACCGGATCGCCCGTACCGGACGCGCCTAGACGCACCGTGGTCAGGCCCAGCCGTAGGCCGGCCTCGATGTCGATCGCCGAGTCGCCGATCATCGCTCCCCCCTCGATCGCGACGCCCTCGATCTCGCGGGCGGCCCGCTCGAACATGCCGGTGCCGGGCTTGCGGCACTCGCATGTCCCGGTGTGATGGGGGCAGTGGAAGATGCCGTCCAGGCGCGCCCCGGAGTGCGCCAACTCGGACTCGAGCCGTTCGTTGACGGCGCCCAGGTCGGCCTCGGTCATCTTGCCCAGGGCGATGCCGCGCTGGTTGGTGACGACGACGACCTTGGCGGGATGCTCGTTGAGGATCCGGATCGCCTCCCCCGCGCCGGGGATCAGGCGGACGTCGTCCGCCGAGGTCAGGTACTCACCCTCCGGCGGAGACTCGTTGATCGTCCCGTCCCGGTCGAGGAAGACGGTGCGGCCGGGCGCCAGTCTCGCCGGGCTCAAGCGGGCCGGGTCTCCTCTGCCAGCCTCGCCTCCACCCACTCGCAGACGATGTGGGAGGCGAGCAGGTGGCCCTCCTGGACCCGCGGCGTGTCGGTGCTGGGGATGCGGATGCAGAGGTCGGATGCCTCGCCGACCGGGCCCGGCTCCGCGCCGGTCATGCCGACCGCGGTCAGGCCCAGCTCGCGGGCAGCCTGCAGTCCCTTGACCACGTTGGGCGAGCGGCCGCTGGTGGTCATCCCGATCGCCACGTCGCCGGCGACCCCCAGGGCTCGCAGCTGGCGCGAGAAGACCTCGTCGTAGCCGTAGTCGTTGCCGATCGCGGTCAGCGAGGAGAGGTTCTCGGCGAGCGCGATCGCGGGCAGCGGGTGGCGGTCGATCAGGTAGCGGCCGACGAACTCGGCGGCGACGTGGACCGCCTCGGCGGCGCTGCCGCCGTTGCCGAAGAGGAGGAGCTTTCTGCCGTTGCGGAAGGCCTCCGTCGCCGCCTCCGCGACCGCGGCGATCTCGGCGGCGCACGCGCCTTCGAGCATCGATTCGGCCAAGGCGACCCCCTCGGAGAGTCGCAGCCGCACCAGGCTCTCGGCGGATCCCTCGCTCATCTCAGTCGCCCTGGTAGGACCAGGTGGTCAGGCCGGCGTGGTCGAACTGGAAGTCGATCGCCTCAGCGCCGAGCGCGCTCAGCGCCGCGTGGACCTTGTGCTTGGTGTCGTAGTGGCAGTAGAGGAGCATGTAACCGCCGCCCCCGGCGCCGGTCACCTTGCCGCCCAGGGCGCCCTGCCGCATCGCCTCGTCGTAGAGCTCGTCGATGTGGTCGTTGGTGATCTTCGGCGACATCTTCTTCTTGAACGTCCAGGCCCGGTCGAGGAGGGCGCCGAACTCGGTGAGGTTGCCCTGCAGCAACGCGTTCTTCATCTCCACCGCCAGTTCCTTCTGCATCTGCAGCCCGTCGAGCGTCGAGGACTCCTGCGACCGGTACCTGCTGGTCTGGTCGTCGATGATGTGATCGGAGACGCGGGTGCCGCCGGTGAAGCAGAGCAGCAGGTTGTACTCCAGCTCGTGGATCGTGTCGGGGGCGATGCGGAGCGGGTTGACGATCACGTCGTCCTCGCGGAACTCCATGAAGTTGAAGCCGCCGAAGACTGCCGCGTACTGGTCCTGGGTTCCCCCCTTGAGACCGAGGTCCTCGCGCTCGACCGTGTAGGCGAGCCGGGCCTTCTCGTAGTCGGTCAGGGGCATCTTCATGTGGGTCGAGAGGAGCCCGACCAGGGTCACGACCACCGCCGAGGAGGCACCTAGGCCGGAGCCCGGCGGCGCGGCGCTGTGCAGGAAGAGGTCGAAGCCGTGGGAGGAGTCCGAGGCGAGCTTGTGTACAGCCGCCCTGATCAGGTCGAGCTTGTCGCCGTTCGGCTGCACGTCTTCGAGGGCGATCGAGGCAACCGCGTCGAGGTCCAGCGACTGGATGCCGATCTGGCGGTCCTCGCGCGGCCGCAGCGTCCCGTACGCGTAGCGGTTGATCGTCGCGCTGAGCACCAGGCCGCCCTGCTCGGCCGGGTAGGGCGGGACGTCGGTGCCGCCGCCCGCGAAGCTGACCCGCAACGGCGCCCTGGCGCGAAGCAGGCGCCCTGGGCTTTCATTCCCGTTCGGCATCGGCGATGCACGATATAAGGGATGTGTGGCGGAGAAGAACGAGTCCGAGGGCACCCGCGCGGCATCGCCCACGAGGGTCAGCCTCTGCGCGACCCTCTTCAACGAGGCCGACTCGGTCGCCGCCTGGCTGGACAGCATCTTCGCCCAGACCCGTCCGCCCGAGGAGATCGTCCTCTGCGACGCTGGGTCGACCGACGGCACGATCGAGCAGATCGAGCAGCGGGCCGCGCATGACCCCTGCATTCGCCTGATCGTCGAGCAGGGGGCCAACGTCCCCGAGGGGCGCAACGCCGCGATCGAGGCGGCCGCCGGCCCGGCGATCGCGGTGACCGACGCCGGCACGATCCTCGACCCGGAGTGGCTGGAGCGCCTGGTCGCGCCGCTTGAGGAAGACCCAGAGCTCGCGGTCAGCTCTGGCTTCTACCGCCCGGCCGGGCGCAACGCGTTCGAGCGGATCCTCGCCACCGTGATCACGCCGAGGCGGCGCGATCTCCCCGCCGACGGCTTCCCCCCGTCGAGCCGCTCGGTTGCGTTCCGCAAGTCCTGGTGGGAGAAGGTCGGCGGCTATCCCAGCTGGCTGCGGGCCGGCGAGGACCTCGTCTTCGACTTCCGCCTGCGTGAGATGGGGGCCCGGTTCGTCTTCGCCCCCGACGCGATCGTCGCCTGGTATCCCCGCCCGGGGCTGAGGGAGTTCTTCGGCCAGTACCGCCACTACGCCCGGGGCGACGGGCACGGCCACCTCTTCCCGCGGCGGCACGCGATCCGTTACGCGGCCTATGCGTCAGGCCTGGCGCTTGCCGTCCGCTCACGCCGTTCCCGGCTCGCCCGGGCCCTGCTGCTCCTCGGCGCCGGCATGCACATGCGCAAATTCTTCATTCGGGTGCATGAGGAGAGGCCCCTGCCCGGGCCCGCGGGTGCGGCCCGCGCCTACGCGCTGGTCCCGGCGATCGTCGTCGTCGGCGACGTCGCCAAGATGATCGGCTACCCCCAGGGGCTCTGGGAGCGCCGGCGGGCCGGCGGTCCCGAGGGCCTGCAGGCGGCCCGAATCGAGTCCCACCGCAGCGCCGGCTCCCGGCCAAGGGACGCCGCCGAGATCGCCTAGGCCCGCAACCGCTGGCTCGCGGTGATCCCGAGACTGACCGCGAGCTTTGCCCAGATCCCAGCGTAGACCGCGGCGTTGACGAGCGGGTTGTGCTCGGCGGCGTCGAAGCGACGGTAGAAACGCCCCATGCCGCGGTGGAAGGCGATCTCCTGTTTGGCGGCACGACGCTTGCCGCTGGAGCCGCCCTTGACATGGAGCGCCACCCCGGCTGGCTCGTAGAAGACGCTCCAGCCCGCCTGCCAGAAGCGCCGGCACCAGTCGAGGTCCTCCATGTAGAGCCAGTAGCCCTCGTCGAGCAGGCCGACCTCGCGCACGGCCTCGGCGCGGCAGAGCATGAAGGCGCCGTTGACAGCGTCGACCTCGCCGGGCTCGTCATCACCGAGGTGGGTCGCCCGGTACTGGCTGAGGGTGCCGGAGGCGCTGTCGGAGCGGCCGATCCCAGTGAAGTGGGCGAGGGCGCTGAGCGGGGTCGGGAAGGAGCGCTTGCAGGCGTGGTCGAGCTCGCCGCTCTCGGTCACCAGCTTCACCCCGACCATCCCGATCCGCTCGTCGGCGCGCAGCCGCGCCAGCGCCGCGTCCAGCGTCCCCGCGTAGACCTCGGTGTCGGGGTTGAGCAGCAGCACGGCGCCGGCCTCGTCCTCGCGCAGGACGACGTTGTTGGCGGCCG
>DASSMU010000227.1:0-9247 GCA_035701465.1 Solirubrobacterales bacterium | reverse complement strand
AGCTGGTGGGGTTGAGAGTGAAATCGGGCCGGTCGGCTTTGACCGTGATCGAGCGCAGATTCAGCGGGATGCCCCGCAGGATGACGGGAAGCTGATCGCTCTGGACGTGGATCTGAGCGGTTGTCGGGTCGATCCGTGCCGCCGCTCTGACCACCACGGTGCCGAGGTCGAAGGGGCCCGCGACCGCCGGGGTGATCACCGCGATCGAGAGCGGAGCGCCCTTGTAGGGGCCGGCGAGATAGGCATTGCCCGGGACATGGAAGGGGGTGGAGCCTGCTCCCGCGCCAGCGGTCACGCTGCCGAGCCTTGAAGCAGCGGAGCAACTGGGAGAGGTGAGCTCAGCGGTCCCGCTGTTGGCGGCAGCGGCAGCGAGGGCGCTGTTGGGGCAGATTGCGATGCCGGCGAGCTTGCCGGTCAGTCCCGGTGGCAGGTCTAGGTTCATCCCCCGCATCAGCTGGGAGCCATCCGGGCGGCTCGCCGTGGCCACCAGCGGGCTGAAGTCGGCGGCCAGGGGCGTCACGGTGCCGGCGTCGAAGCTCGGCTTGAAATCACCCGTCGGGCAGGGGCCGCCGTCGGGGCCGGAGGTGACGTCGAAGCTGCTGGTCGACTCCTGGATCTCCGTCGGAGTCGGGTCGTTGGGGTCGGCAGTCGACCAGGGGACCAGGTCGGCAGTCGACGTATACATGCCGCACGAGGGCGGGGTGATCAGCGCCGCTCGCGAACCTCCGAAGAAGTCGAGCTTGAAATCGGAGAACGGCAGCTGGGGGTTGTTGTCGAAGACCGTTCGGAGCCGACCGGTCTGGGGATCGGGTTCGACCTTTCCTGCCAGCTTGACGACGATCCCGGTCTGGGGATCGTCAACGGTGACGTAGATGGCGAGCAGCGAATTGAAGGGGTTGTCGTTTTGGGCGGCAAGGTAGACAGCCCCGTTGAGTGGGTGGTCGAGCAGCGGCGTATCGACCTCGACCGTGCCGAGCTTGGAAGCGTCCGGGCATGCGGCCGCCTCCGGCCCGGAAAGGTCGATCTGGGCGGGTCTGCAAGCGGCGAGGCCGTCCGCGGCGGCGGGGTTTACAGCCATGCCCTCCGGCAGCTGGACGACTGTCTTCTTCAAGTGGGCCTCAGCTAGACCGTCGGGGTTGTCGTTCTGTGGGAGCCTCAGGTCGACATGCAGACCGGTCGGAGAGTCGGCGCTATGGCTTGTCGGCTGGACCGAGATGGAAGGTTCGAAGGGCAGCAGGTCGCAGCCGGTCGGGCCCTGTTGCGGGCCGGGAGTCGGTGGACCGGGCGGCAGATGACTGAAGAAGCTCGAGTCGTCGGTGGCGCCCTGCCAGGACTCGATATGCAGGGTCGTCTCCAGCCCGACCCCCGCGGGCGTGCAGGCGGTGGGATTGGTGATGAAAGGCTTGCGCGGCGCATCGGTCGGGCACTGTTCTCCGGTCGGCCCGAAGAAGCCGAGGCATGAGCCCCGTTCCCCGTCGTGCGCCGGGTCGGCGGGAACCCCCCAAACGGTGAGCGAAGTTCCGAGTATCGGGAGCGCCTGCGAGATGTCGTCGACGTGCACCGTAAGTCCGTAGTCACCGCCAGTGCGGACGGTGGGATCGAGGTGGACGATCGCGCTTGCCGCCTTGAAGCCGAATTGCCCCGGCAGGCCGGCAGGAGGAATCATGTTGTAAACGGGCACCTCCCGGGAGCCGATGCCCTGAAAGTCAACGATCGTCGTCCCGACCTGCGAGCTTGCCGGGCAGCGCGCAGATTCGCCAAAGACTCCGCCCACCTCGAGCTGGTCCTCACTGCATAGAGTCGGCGTTGCGGTGGGGTCGCCGACGAAACCGGCGGGCAGGCCGACGACGACGTTCTTGACCGATCCATCGGCGGTTGGGTTGCCCTGGCCGTCGACGGTTTGGTTGAGCGCGATCGTCGTGGTCGCCGCGAAGGGATGGCCGCCGGCCTGGGTGTAAGGATCGCCGTTCTGATCGGTGACTTCTCCGTCGAAGCTCGCAATCCCGAAGGCACCGAGCGCCGGTGCGGCGGCCAGTGCCCCTAGGACGAGAAGAGCCACGGCGACAAGGGTCGAGGCGAGGACGGCGCGACCGGTTCTCTGGAGCGTGCTCACTTGCGACCTCCACGATCGGAGTTTGCTCGGTGGTGATTGCGCTTGTGGCGTCCATGACGCCGGCGTTTGTGGTGGCCGCGCTTGTGAGGCGAATTGCCCGGGCCGGCGAAAGCGGCGCTGCCTAGCGTAACCTCAGGCGGGGTCGACGAAGGTGATGATTTGCACCCCTCTCCGCTGCAGGGAGGAGACGGCGGTGGCGATTCCACGAAGCCGCCGCCGACCCGCGCATCGTAGAGGTCGATGTTGTTGTCCGTATCCGCACGGACGAGCTGCTGCCTTGTGCCAAAGAAGACGTCATTGCCGCTAGGGCTGGCGTCATTGAAGCTGGAGGGGGTGTCCGCCTGCCCGCTGGAGATAAGCCGTGGCTGACCTCCCTCCCACTCGTAGACGTCCTGGCAAGTACGGGTAGCCGCCGAGAACCCCGAGGTCTCAATCGGGCAGCCGCCGGCGCCGTTGGTATCGGCTGGGACCAATGCATCAGGGCTCTCAAAGAAGACGCGGCCGCTATCTACGACATTCCTAATCCGGTAGATCACAGCGCTCGGCAACAAAGTCGAGAAAGTTTCCACAAAGGAATGCAGCTGGGCATCGCCGGTAGCGGGCGCCCCATTTGGATCGCAGGAAACGCAGTCGAGAGAAGCGGCCTGTGCGTCGTAGCGATAGATCTCCTGGTGGCCGGTATTGTCGTATGCAGTCAGCTGCCGGCCGGTAGTGAACACCAGATAGCGACCATTGGGACTGACGTTAGACGTTCCAGCGTTCTGTCCCAGGTTTGCGGACTCGATGTTCGAAGCGATAAGGGTCACCGTGCCACCATGCAGTACGTCGAGATCCCCAGTCTCCGTGCCGAAGTAGACATAGCCGCCATCGTCGCCGAAGCCCACCACACCGGCCCCGGGGCCGGTGCCGATATGGTCGATGGCCGTGGCCTGTTCCGAATCAACATTGAATGCGAACAGCTCCCCCGAATTGTCCCGATAGAAGGCGTATGAGCCGTCAGGCGTCGCGCCTTCGAACACGCCGTTGGTTCCCAGGTTCGCGATCAGGGTCGTGCTGGCGTCGTTGAGGCGGACGTAGAGTGTCCTTTCCAAACCACCACTCGTGAAGAAGATCCGCGAGCCGTCCGAGGACATCGCGCCCACCCTGGCCGTCTCGGCACCGTCCGGCGCAACCGTTTCATCGGGCAGAATGCCGACCAGATGCAGTTGCCCTGCGCTCCAGTCATATGACTCGAACTGACCCGGTTCCAGCGGAGGAGTATCCGGGGTGAGGGGCTCACTACCGAAAGCTTGGAGAAGGACATGACTCAAATCTGCCGAGATACCCGTGACTTCAACGAGCACGGACGAGCCGCCCACGTCCGGAAACGGAGGATTCATCAACTCGTAGGAGCCATCGGGCATCTCGAGCTCGCGGTAGAAGTTCGAGGCACCTTCTTGCGTGCCGGGAAGAGTCGGGGGATCGGGTGGGGTCTGCCAGACCGCGCTGGACAGGTCCTCGGACACCGCACTCAGCTGACTCGACAAAAAGGCGCCCGAATTGGTGAATATGGAGCCGGCGGGCAGCGGCGGCGAGATTGTCCGCGCCGACCATCCGTCGCTGTCGCGGATCGCTCGCAGGTGGCTCACCACGCCGGAGCCCTTGGCATCTCCAAAGGCATTCACGCTCGCATAGGCGATGCGATCACCTGTAGGCGCCGCCTCGTTGCCGCCGATGTTGACGATGTCGGTCCCGTTCTTGTCGGCTGGAGAGACCTGCTCGTACGCACGGCAGTCAGGAAGATTGGCCGATGCGCCGGTGCGGAAGGCGCTATTGGGGCAAGGGTCGGCCGAGGCTGCAGAGACACTGACCCATAGAAAGGTCGCGAGGACGCAGAAGCCAGCCAAACTGAAGCGGATCCTGCAGACACCGTAGCGATAGGTCGACAGCGCGGACGATGCCTTCCCGTGACATCTCATTGGTAGCTCCCCTTCCCGCATACAAGCTCAATGGGTAGTGGTTCATCAAAAGCTCTTTGAATATTAAGGTACTTCATCGTTTCTAATAAATTCTAAAGCAATTCCCAAAATTCTACCCTCTCGTTTGCATGACGAAACCCACATTCTTCGAGCGTGCGCTACGGCTTGCCCCTAGAAGTACTTCCGGGGTACGGACTCTCCAAGGTGCATGCGGAGAACGGATGGGAGCCGCCACCTGGGCGGCTCCCATCTTGTCGAGATTCCTAGCCGACTTGTGCATCAATATCGGTTAGGTGAATGTCCTCAGGACGCCTCGGCGAAGATGCCGGTTCCCGACGTTACGCCGTTAACGCTTGTAACGACATATGCTTTGCCGCCGTGTGCTCCACCAGCGTTCCAGGTTCCCGTGGTGCCACACAGGACGTTGCCGGAGAGGGTGACTGGAACGTTGTCGGCCGTAGCGTTGGCAGTGCCGATCGCACCACCATTGAACGTAAGCGTGGGACTTTTTGCTTTGGCTATACAGTTGACCCCAAAGCAATTAACCAGTTCCACTTCCGTTTCGCCAAGTAACAGTGTCCCGTTGCCACTCCCGGTCGGTGTGAGGGTTCCGTGCCCTGCCGGCAATTTCAACGTTTTCGCTTCTTTGCAGGCTCCGGTGCAGCCGGTCCAGGCCAGTTTCGTGACTTCCCCTAAGACTGCAGTTGCGTCACTACCGTCAACTAAGATCACCGTTTCCGATGCGCATTTCTCACTGAGACCGCCAGAAAGAACGGCTTCCGGTGATTTCGCCACAATTGTGGTGTGTTCCGTTGCGCTAGTGGGCCATGTCGACGTGCATGGATTTGCGTTTACTTTGCACAGCGTGGCGTTAGCCGAGGCCGAACCAGCTCCGGCGAACGCCATTGCGGCGATAGCCGCAACTACGGCGAGGCCGAGCATCTTGATGCTGCGTCGGTAGCTCATTTCTAGAGCACCTCCTGTTGTTATTGTTGACAATCTGGCGAGGCGGTTGCGGCTCAATCCAATTAGTCGCACCTGCCGTCGTCGTTGACGCGACGCTTCTACCCGCCGCGTGCGGTAAAGATCCCCTTCCTTGCGTCGTGTTGCAAGGACTCGGGGGGTTTGTTTTCTATTCCTGCGGGGCCCTACGCGATGTTTTCTATCTTGCGGAATGAGCGCGAAGACGACGTGGTTGGACCCATGGAAAGCTGGCGCGAGCAGGGATTCTCGGCTAGGCTTGTGTCGTTGCAACCCCTGCCGGCGTAAAACCGGGTTGGGAATCTGGACCGGCGCGGGGGCGGCTCAATCCAATGCAGTTACGTTCAACGCCCCCGCGCCGGGTCGTTTCGCTGCCGGGCAACTCGCCGGCCAGCCCCCCTTGTATCCGCGGAGCCCCGACCGAAACAGGCTTGTTGCCCAAGTGGGCGATGTCTGGGCAGATGGGCCCAGAGACCGGCGCCTCCCTGAGCGCCTCGCGCAGGCGATCCTCGTTCACCACGCTCCCTCCTCTCCGAGCAGCTCGGAGAGCCGGTCGAGCGCCCGGCGCAGGCGCGAGTTGATCGTCCCGCGTGGCAGATCGAGCATCCGGGAGATGTCGCCGAGGGTGTAATCGAGCAGGTAGCGAAGGGCGACGACCGCGTGGCGCTCGGCTGAGAGCGCCGCCAGGGCGTCGACGATCTCGCTCGCGGCCCGAGGCGCTCGTCCTCCTTACCAGGGCACGCTCGCTCGCCTTCGCCACGCCGGCTTTGTCCGAATCTGGCAGAGACCACATCCTCTACTACGAGCGGGAGGCCGCGGGAGGTCCATGCGAACCCGCACCCAGGAGGTCAGCGAGGGCCCTGCGGTCGAATCGTCGCCGATCTCCACTGGAATGAACACCGAGCAGGCTCCGAGCAATGGCGCCTGCTCGGCGCTTGCCTCTACGGCTGGTTGCCGGGGCCGCCTTGGCTCTTGCAGGAGCTCGGCCGTTCGGCGTTCGGGCCGGTGCACTGACCGGACTTAATGGGCTCCCCTGGTATAAACCGTTCGGCAATCCACCCACCTCGCCGAGCAACGCGAGCCTAACACTGACAAATACCTGTGACAAATCAGGTCATGCTGAAGCGACCTCGAGCCTCCGGCCAAAGATGCCGCCGGCGTCGCCCACAGCGCGAAGTCCCTATCCGCCATCGCGGCGGACCGGACCCGTCAGCCGATCTTCTCGGCCAGCTCGACGATGATCCCCTCCGGGCCGCGGACGTAGCAGAGCCGGTAGCTGTTCTCGTAGCGCACCAGCTCGCCGACGAGCTCGGTGCCGCGGGCTCGCAGGCCGGCAACCATGGTGTCGATGTCCTCGACGAGGAAGGCGAGATGGCGGAGGCCCGGCGCGTTCGCCGGCGCCTGCGAATCGCCGTCCGGGGTCGGCGGCGAGTGGAACTTCACCAGCTCGATTTCTACCTGGTCGTCCGGGGTCCGCAGCATCGCAAGCTCCGCCCTGACCTCGTCGAGCGCCACGATGCGGTCCACCCAGCGCCCCTCGACCTGGCCCTTGCCCCCCGGCTCGAGCCCGAGCTCGACGAAGAACTCGACAGCCGCCGCGAGGTCGTCAACCACGATGCCGACGTGTTCCATCCGTTGGATCGCCATGCGCTCGATGGTAGTCCTCGGCCTCCTCGCCGAAGAGCGGCGCCTGCTCACGTATTTGCCCGCGGGTGGGGAACCGACTATGGTCGATGTCCCAGGACAAATCGAGGTGGATGCCGTCATGTATGTACGCGCCGTCAGGTTCACCGACGTTTCTGCCCAGCGGATGCAGGAGCTTCTTGCCCGCATCGAGGAGTCCGACGGGCCACCCCCCGGCGTGCCTGCCAAGGGCCTCAAGATCTTGTTCGATGACTCGCAGGGAACGGCAGTGGTCCTTCAGTACTTCGAGAGCGCGGAGGACATGGAGGCGGGAGCTCAGGTGTTCAGCGCAATGGATCCCTCGAAGACGCCGGGCACCAGAGCGTCGGTGGACATGTGCGAGGTGAAGCTCGAGCAAACGCTTGCTTGATTTATTTCGCCCAGCCCGTCGGTCAGCACTCCGCCCACCTCGTCGGGCCTCGACACGGCCGCCAACAGATGGTCGACCTCGGAATCAGCGTCTCGCCGCTCATCGCCTTCCTCCTTCGCCTCGCTCTTCCAGCACTTCTCCGTGGCGGACGTCTCAAAGTCCAGACTCCGTATCACGCGTCGGCTGGTAGAGCCGAGGCGGGACCGGCCCTCCTCCGACGGCGGGCGACCCAATTGTCGCCCGCCCTTGTGCGCCGCCTCCCAACACTCGATCGGCAGCGGGACACGGCACTGCTCCCGCAGCCGAACGGCCCTCGAAGAGCAGCGCGCTAGATGTTTAGGACCATTTCAGCGACGAATATCCTGAGACTAATTCCCAGAGTCCGCCTCCGTCGAATCCGCATCCTGAGAAGTAATAGAAGCCGCCGAGGCCCCAGAAGACGCATCGCACCAATTCATAGGATTCCGTCGTAACTTCACCTTTGTATTCGCCTTTGGTGGATTTTTCGCCATTCGTGCCGCACACGCTAGTACCGGTCTCTTTGAGTTCGTAGGCGAGCCCTTTTAGCGCCGAGGTGACCACGATGCCGGCTTTTATGTTCGAATAGCTGACGCTGCTTACGGCTTCTGGGGTTTCTGGCAGCGTGTAGACGCATTCGGATTCAGCAGTCGGTTTGACCGTGACCGTCATTTTGCCTTCCGCGGCGATGCCGCCCAAGCCGTTGGCGGTAAGGGCGTATGCGGCGCCGGCAACGGTGGCCGATTTAGAAAATGCTTCACACGTCTGGTTTTCAACTTCCATGAAGAGCAGTTTCGTCGTCGTGTGGCCCGTTATGGTCGCCGATTTACAGGTGACCGTGTGGCCGCCGAGCGTGAGCGTCTGGGCTCCCCCTTTACCTATGAAACCGCTGCCTTCCGGGCTGCTGATGAATTCATGGGCGGACGACGTATGCGTTGCTGATAACGGCGTAGTCGTGATGTCTAATTTGGCCGTGCCGGGGCAGAAGGTGCCTTTCACTTTATGGACCGCCTGTTCCTGAAGCGAGATTTCCCCGTTCGCCTGGGTCGATAATAAGGGGCCCTTGGCGGTGGCGACGAGCCCTTCGCCGTTGTAGTAGCAGTTGATGCCGATGCAGTTGACGTGGAATTCGCCTTCGCCAACCACGTTGGCCGTTTCGTGCCCTGTCTTTTCGACTTCGATGACGGAGGAGGCGCTTTGTTCAGTGACGCTGCAGCCAGAGCCGCAGTTTGTGTAGGTGAAGTTGCCTTCGATTTCCGCCTGGCCTACTTCGCCTTCTCCCACTACTTCGCCTAAGAATAAGACGTTGCATTCGATTTTGGGGCTGGCTAACAGGGTCGCCTTGCCCACCGAGGTTTCGTGCACATGCGTGATGATGTTCGCTTCTGCGCAGGGTGATTCATCCGCTTTGCACAGTGCGGTGCTTTCCGCCGTCGCCGAACTGACGCCGACGAAGGCCATCGCCATCAACGCGGCAAGTGCGGCGAGGAGCCCGATCAGCGCAGGAAAGGCTCGCCGGCGGCGCTTCATAAGAAACCGGCGTTCCCGTGTGGACTAGCTAAGCCTCCCGCGCGACAGGCCATGCTAGCCAGTATGGCCTTTGGGGGGAACAAAGTCAAGAAATTTTTATCGTTCTTTGGGCGGCCCGATGTGCCCACCGTGTCGGTTTCGGCATACTCGATCAGCTTGATCCGTGGTCATGTCGGAGCCACCCCCCAACCGGCGAAGAGACCAAGAGGAGGATGGTTCCAGTTGATTTCTGATCCCCCGCCGGGGCCGACAGGGCGTGCAGGGGTTTTGAAGCGAAGCGGCTGATGGGATTCGAACCCACGACCTTCTGCATGGCAATAGGCAGGTCATCCGCGAGCTTCTGGGCTGAATAAGGCCTATTTGCAGGGCTTTCATAATGGCGAAACTGGGCACATCCCCCACGAATACGCATGGATGTGCGCCGATATGCAGCGATTTGGGAACTTCGGCGCAGAAGTGCCCGAAACTCGACGTCTCGGTTTCATTTCTCCCGGCACCGGCAACAGCACGTTCCCGCCCTTCCCGGCTGCACGAGCCAGGGCGAGACTCGCGAAGAGGCCCTATCGATGATCCGCGAGGCGATCGAGGTCTACA
>DASSMU010000226.1:0-19738 GCA_035701465.1 Solirubrobacterales bacterium | reverse complement strand
GGTCGAAGCCTCCTCGCCGCTATTGGATCACCCGGTCAATGGCGCCGTCTACGTCGCCAAGCCCTTCGAGAACCCCTTCGGCTCGCTGCTGGCGATCTATTTGGCCCTGGAAGACCCAGCCACGGGGATCGTCGCCAAGCTCGGCGGCAAGGTGGAACCCGATCCCAACACCGGACAGCTGAAGACGACCTTCCTCGAAAACCCCCAGCTGCCGATCGAAGACGTGAGACTTCACATCTTCGGCGGCGCCAGAGCCGCTCTCAAGACCCCCCTGGCCTGCGGTACCTACACCACCACCTCGACCCTCACCCCCTGGAGCGCCCCCGAAGGCGAAGACGCCCACCCCTCCGACACCTTCAACACCTCGGTCCCGGCAGGGGGGAGCGGCACCTGCCCGAGCAATGAAGCCGGCGCCCCCAACGCCCCCTCCTTCTCGGCGGGGACGATCACCCCCCAGGCAGGCGCCTACTCGCCCTTCGTCCTCAAGCTCGCAAGGCCAGACGGCTCCCAGCAGCTGATCGGCATCGACGCCACGATGCCCCCCGGCCTGACCGGCCGCCTGATCGGCGTCCCCTACTGCCCGGAGGCCCAGATCGCCCAGGCGATCAGCCGCGAAGCGCCGAACAAGGGCCGCACAGAGGAACAAAGCCCCTCCTGCCCGGCCGCCTCAGAGGTGGGCACGGCCACAGTAGGAGCAGGAGCAGGCCCGACCCCCTACTACGCCACCGGCCACGCCTACCTAGCCGGCCCCTACAAGTCCGCCCCGCTCAGCCTCGTGGTGATCACCCCCGCGGTCGCAGGCCCCTTCGACCTCGGCGCAGTGGTCGTCCGCACAGCCCTAAACGTCGATCCCGAAACCGCCCGCATCCACGCCGTCTCCGACCCATTGCCCCACATCATCGACGGCATCCCGCTCGACATCCGCAGCATCGCCCTGAAACTGGACAGGCCCAACTTCACCCTCAACCCGACCAACTGCAACCCGCTGGCGATCGTCGGGGCAGCGGCCACCCTGCCGGGCCAGTCCGCCACTCTCAGTCAGCGCTTCCAGGTCGGAGGCTGCAACACCCTGCCCTTCAAACCGAAGCTTCAGCTCTCCCTGCGGGGCAAAACCGGCCGCGGCGGCTTCCCCGCCCTGAAAGCGGTGCTGAGCATGCCGCCGGGCTCGGCCAACATGGCCGCGGCCCAGGTCACCTTGCCCCACGCCGAGTTCATCGCCAACGCCCACATCGGCTCGCCCTGCACCCGGGTGCAGTACGCGGCCAAAAGCTGCCCGCCCTCCTCGGTGCTCGGCTCCGCACACGTCGAGACCCCGCTGCTGGAAGCACCGCTTGAAGGCCCGATCTATCTGATGGCCGGCTTCGGCCACCTGCTCCCCGACGTCGCCGTCGACTTGGGTGGCCAGATCCACGTCTTCGCCCACGGCAAGGTCGACAAGGGAAAGACCGGCGGCCTGCGCAACACCTTCGAACTGATCCCCGACGCCCCGGTATCGAAGATCTCCCTGCAGCTTCTGGGAGGCAAGAAGGGCTTGCTCGAAAACTCCGAAGAGCTCTGCGAAAAACCCCGCCGCGCCCTCGCCCACTTCGTTGCCCAGAACGCGGCCGTATCGGACTCCCGACCGCTGCTGGCGATCAAGGGCTGCGGCAGCCAACGACACGCCAAGCACGACCGGAGGAAGCACTGATGAGACGCCGCACTCTGCTCTGGCTCGCCCTCGCCGCGAGCGCCCTGACCCTCGCCGCACCGGCCGCCGCCCAGGCCGCCCAGACCCTGACCGTCGAAAAGCAGGGCACAGGAACCGGCACCCTGACCAGCTCCCCGGCGGGGATCGAATGCGGCCCCGAATGCCAGGCCTCCTTCGCCG
Source organism: Solirubrobacterales bacterium (assembly GCA_035701465.1). GTDB lineage: Bacteria > Actinomycetota > Thermoleophilia > Solirubrobacterales > 70-9 > VRUE01. The sequence continues at coordinate 17,871 of DASSMU010000226.1, read as the reverse complement.
ACGCAACCGTCGTCACCCTGACCGCCACCCCGGGCCAAAACACCGCCCCGGCCACCTGGGCGGGTTGTGACTCCGTCAACGGCGAAAACAAGTGCCTGGTGACGATGAGCTCCGCCCACAAAGTCACCGCCACCTTCGACCTCCTGCAGCGCCAGCTGAAAGTCAAAAAGGAAGGCAGCGCCACCGGCACCGTGACCAGCTCCCCGGCGGGGATCAACTGCGGCTTCACCTGCACAACCACCTACGACCACGGCACCACGGTCACCCTGACCGGCGCCCCCGGCCCCAACGCCCAGGCGGCCAAATGGAGCGGCTGTGGCTCCGTCGACGCCGAAGACCGCTGCATCGTGACGATGAGCGCCGCCAAGGAAGTCACCGCCAGCTTCAGCCTGGTCCAGCGCCAGCTCACCGTCAACAAGGCCGGCAACGGCGCCTCGATCTCCGAAGTGACCAGCTCCCCGGCGAGGGTCGTCTGCGGGTCCACCTGCTCCGCCGGCTTCGACCTCGGCGCCACCGTGACCCTGACCGCCACTCCCGGCCCCCACACCCACCAAGCACAGTGGTCGGGCTGCGATTCCGTAAACGGCGCAAACAAATGCCTCGTCACGATGGGCACGGCCAGGGAAGTCACCGCCAGCTTCGAGTTGATCCAGTTCCCATTGGCGGTGACCAAGGCGGGTCCCGGCGGCCCCTTCTCGAGCGTGACCAGCACCCCCGCCGCGATCAGCTGCGGGGAAACATGTCAGGCCAACGTAACCGAAGGCACCCTAGTCACCCTCAAAGGCACCCCCGGCGTCAACATCCTCAAAGCGAGCTGGACGGGTTGCGAATCGGTCAGCAAAACCAACGAATGCATCGTCACGATGTCGGCCGCCAAAGAAGTCACCGCCACCTTCGCCCTCGCCCCCGGCGCCTCGATCTACACCCTCACGGTCGAAGCCGCCGGCACCGGCAAAGGCGCGATCGCGGGCGACCCGGGCAAAATCGCCTGCCCGGAAGCCTGCTCGGCAGAAGTGGTGCAGGAAACCAGGGTCCTGCTCACCGCCACCCCGGCCGATGGATCGGTCTTCGACCACTGGGTGGGAGGGGGCTGCGCCAACGCCGGCCCCTGCGAAACCACGGTCAAATCATCCAAGACGGTGAAGGCGATCTTCACCGCGGTCGGCAACCGCACCCTGACGATCGCGATGCCGGGCCCGGGCCAGGGCGCGGTGAAAAGCAAAGCGGTGGGGATCAACTGCACCTCCTCCTGCGCCGCCGAACTTGACGCCGCGACCAAACTGACCCTGACCCCGACCCCCGCTCAGGGCTCGGCCTTCGCCGGCTTCTCGGGTGCCTGCCTCGGCACCGGCGTCTGCAAAGTGACGATGAACGAAGCGCGCAGCGTCACCGCGACCTTCGTCGCGACCTCCTCGCCGCCACCGCCGCCCACCCCCACCGGCACCGCCGTGGTCTCCGCCAAAGCCAAGGTCAAGGCAGGGAAGGCCCTGGTCGGGATCCGCTGCTCGGGCCCCGCCTCCTGCCGGGGCACCCTGAAGCTGACCGCCAAGCTCGCAGGCAAGAGCAAGGCGATCGGCTCGGCCTCCTTCGCCCTCGCCCCGGGTGCGGCGACCACCTTGAAGGTCAAGCTCAGCGCCAAAGCACTGCAGCTCCTCAAAGGCAAAGGCAAGCTGGCGGCGCGGGTGAGCGGGACCGGGATCGGGGCCCACGCGGTCAAGCTCAAGGGGTAGGCGGATGAGGCAGGCGTTGAGCGGAGCCCCGCTCGCCCTCGCCCTGGCGCTCCTCGCCGCCACGGCCCCCCCCGCACAGGCGGCGCAACCGAGCATCCCAAGCGCCTGGGTGACCTCCGTCACCGCCACCTCGGCCACCCTGCGGGCCAAGGTCGACCCCGAAGGCCAGAGCACCACATACCGCTTCGAGTACCTGAGCGAAGCCGCCTATGAAGCCAACCTGAAAGCAAACCCGAAAGGTGACGGCTTCGGGGGCGCCGCCCTGGCGCCCGTCTCAGGGGCGGCCTCGGCGGGCTCTGGAAGCGAAGCGGTCGCGGTCTCCCAGCACCTCTCCGCGCTCAGTCCCCTGACCGCCTACCGCTACCGGGCGGTGGCGAGCAGCGCGGCGGGGACGGCGATCGGCCCCGTCCACCTCTTCGCCACCGAGGCGCCGACCAACGCCTCCGAACCCCTGGACGGACGCGGCTGGGAGATGGTCTCGCCGGTCGACAAGGCAGGCGGTGCGATCGGGGCGCCGGGCACCCTCTTTGGCGGTGGTGACTTCCAGGCCGCCGCAGCGGGCGGGGCGCTCACCTACGGCTCGGCCACCGCCTTCGGCGAAGCGGCGGGCGCTCCGCCGGTCAGCCAGTACCTCTCGATCCGAAGCGGCTCTGGTTGGAGCACCGAGAACGTCTCGGCCCCGCTTCAATCCGGCGCCTACGGCGACGAACCAGACGGCGCCCCCTTCCGGGTCTTCGCCACCGACCTCTCGCGGGCGCTGATGCTGAACGGAGTGAGCCCGCCCGGCTACTCGCTCTTCGAAGGTGGAGCCTTCACCCAGCTGCCGAAAGCGGCCGGCCTTCACTTCGAAGGCGCCAGCCCCGACCTCCATCACATCGTCTTCGCCACGAACGCTGGCCTGCATCAGTGGAGCGGGGGGGCGCTGGAAGCCATCAGCGCCACCCCCGGTGCGGCCCTCGCCGCCCCGATCGGGGCGATCTCAGCCGACGGCTCCCGCGTCTACCTCACCGAAGGCGAAGACGGGCCGCTGAAGCTGCGCGAAGGTGGGGTGACCAAGACGCTGCCCGAAACCACGGGGACCGGCGCCGCCTTTGCGGCCGCCTCCGCCGACGGCGCCCTCGCCTACTACACCGCCGGCGGAGCGCTCTACCGCTACGAAGCCGAAGCCGGCGCGGCGAAAGCGATCGCCACCTCGGTCATCGGCGTGCTCGCCGTCTCCCCTTCCGGAGCCGACGTCTACTACCAGGACACAACAGGGCTGAAGCGCTGGCACGAAGGGACGACCGCGACGATCGTCGCCGGGGCAAGCGTCGCCACCGCAGGCGATCGCCCGCCCGCCACCGCCACCGCGCGGGTGAGCGCCGACGGCGCTCACCTCGCCTTCCTCTCCAAAGCCCAGATCCCGCCCTTTGACAACCTCGACGCCAAAACCGAAGCCCCCGACACCGAGCTATACCTCTGGGGCCCGCCGCCCGGCGGCGGCGCCCCGCGCCTTGCCTGCGCCTCCTGCAACCCCAGCGGCGAACGCCCCGCCGGCTCGGCCTCTATCCCCGGCGCCCAGGCAAACGGCACGACACTCGCCTATAAGCCCAGAGCCCTCTCCGCCGACGGGCAGCGGGTCTTCTTCGACACTGCCGACAAGCTCGTCTCCCAGGACACCGACTCGCGAGTGGACGTCTATGAGTGGGAGGCGCAGGGTGAGGGCAGCTGCACCCGCTCACCCGGCTGCGTGGCGTTGATCTCCGGCGGGCGCGGCGAAGGCGGGAGCTTCGTCGATGCCTCAGAAGACGGCACCGACGCCTTCTTCCTCACAGAGGAATCGCTGCTCGGCTCCGACCCCGGCTCCGCCGACCTCTACGACGCCCGCGCGGGGGGAGGGTTCCCCGAAGCGAGCCAGCCGATCCCCTGCGTCGCCGACGCCTGCCAGCCCTTGCCCTCCCCGCCCGAGGACCCGACGCCGGGCACGCTCACGCCTACCGCCGGCAACCCACCGGCGCAGATCGTGCGCGAAGGCGGGCGCCGTCGCAAACACCATCGCCACCGCAGGCGCGTCAAGACGCATGGCCCCCGGGGAGAGACCCGATGACAGCCCAGAGGCAGAGGGCCCAAAGCCGGCGCAGCGGACCGAAGCCTGTAAATGCCGAGGCCGCCGTTCGGCGGCCTCGCGCCCTGTCGACGAAACGACAAGGGAGTTACCTGGAGATTATAGGCATCTGTTCTACGACTCCAAGTTCACCACCCCGGTGGCTTGACCAGCTTGGCGCCCTTCGGCGAGGTCATCTGTCGAGGGAATTGACATTCCTCGACATCGCGGGCAGAAAGGCGGATGAAGCGCGCATTGGACGGCAGCGGATCCGGAGAGAGAGCCGCGCTGCGATGACGGCGCAGCACAGGATTCACCACCGTGACCGGCAGGCCCAGCTCCTTGCGAACGATCTGGATTGGCATCTTCAAGTCGCCGTCGTTGGAGATGACGACGGCCGATTCGTAGCGTCCGTTGAAGCCGTCGACCAGGAGGCGAGTTGCGAGGTTGACGTCGGTGCCCTTCTCCTCGAACGTTTTGACGACCCGCCTCCGCGACTCACCTGGCGCCGGGTCGACCAGCTCACCTCGCACCTCCTTCGGGATGTAGCGGCCCAGGAAGATCTCGAGGTTTTGAATCGTCTTGAGCGCCCGGTGGTAAAGACGCTGGCGATCCTGCGCGCCGGGATCGCTGTCGTCCCTCTTAATATTCGCCGTGAAGTAGCCGATGGCCAGGATCTCATCGTCGGGAAGCAGCCGCGCCGCAAGGGCGGATACGTTGAGCCAGCGTCGTCCCGATGCACGACAGGCGCCGTAGTAGAGGTTGAAGGCATCGATGTAGACGTTTGTCTGCACGCGTGGCGTAACTCTAGATGCAACCACGGAGAGACCGGCTGCATGTCATGGGGGCGAGGATGAGGGGGGTCTCAGTCGCGCGCTCTCGGGTCGAACTTGCTCAACGTGCTGCGGCCGCACCCTTGATCGCGCTCAGTTGCTTGCAGAGCGCGTGGACGCGGGCCAGCCGCTCACTCATCGGCACGTCCCGGTCCGCTTTCAGCCGCAAAGTCCGTGCCTTCGTCAGTTCGTCACCGCGACCGCTTAGCGCTGTCGTGGCCATCGCCTGCATTTTATTGCTTCCCCCCGCCCCCGCCCAAGCCTTCGCCATCTCCTCCTTCGGCGCCGCGGTAAGCGGCGAAGGCGGGGTGCCCGACACCGAAGCGGGCAGCCATCCGGTGGCGCTTGCGATCAGCGCCGACTTCGACGAAGGGGCGGGGGATCTGCGCGACCTCTCGCTGGAACTGCCTCCCGGACTGTTCGAAAACCCCACCGCCGTGCCCCGGTGCACCCTGGCAGCCTTCGAGACCCCGCGCCAATCCCCCTGGGAAGAGAGCCGCTCGGGCGAGAGCTGCCCCGATCGCAGCCAGGTCGGCACCCTAACCCTGCGCTCCTCCTTCGCCGGCGGGGAAACAAGGACCTTCGGCCTCTTCAACCTCGCCCCGCCCCCCGGCGCTCCCGCCGAGCTAGGCGCCAACCCCTACGGCGCTCCGGTCATCTTCGTCCCCGCGATCCGCCAATCCGAAGGCGAATACGGGATCACCCTGAAGGCCCGAAACGTCTCCCAGCTGCTCAGCGTCGAGGGCTTGGAAGCGAGGCTCTGGGGCACCCCCGCCGCCCTTCTTCACAACCCCCAGCGCGGCAACTGCCTAAACGAGACCGAACCGGGCTTCGGCTGGGCCAAATGCCCGCCGGGGATCGAAGGCTCACCGCTCGCCTACCTCACCTTGCCCACCTCCTGCGAAGGCCCGCTTGCCTTCACGGCCCGCGCCGTTTCCTGGCAGGGGCAGCAGGCAACCGGCACCGACTCGGCCCCCGCCCTGAAAGGCTGCTCTGCGCTTCGCTTCGAACCCCATCCCCGCGGTCAGCTATCGGACCCGCGCGCCTCCTCGCCCTCGGGCTATGCCTTTGAAATCGCCACCGATACCGCCGGCGTGCTCGAACCACGCCTCAGCGCCCCCAGCCCGGTGCGAAAGGCGCTTGTCTCCCTGCCCCAGGGGGTGAGCATCAACCCCTCGGTCGGTGCTGGCCTCGGCGTCTGCACCACCGCCCAGTACGAAGCAGAGACGGCCTCCAGCCCCCCCGGCGCGGGCTGCCCCAACCCCTCAAAGATCGGCGACTTCGCCGTCAAGAGCCCGATCGTCGCCGGTGAGATCGAAGGCTCGATCTTCCTCGCCGCCCCCCACGACAATTCCTTCGGCTCGCTGATCGCGATCTACCTGGTCGCCAAGTCAAGCGAGCGAGGCGTCCTCGTCAAGGTGGCCGGGCGCCTGGACGCCGACCCGGCCGACGGCAGCCTCACCGCCACCTTTGACCGCCTGCCCCAGCTCCCCTACTCGAGCCTGCTGGTCCACTTCCGCGAAGGCCAGCGCAGCCCGCTGGCGACCCCAGCGGCCTGCGGCACCCTGCCGGGCTCCGCCCAGCTCACCCCCTGGCGCGACGCCTCGCTGGTCAAATCCTTCTCCCTGCCCTCCCAGATCAGCGCCGGGGTGGGGGGAGGCCCCTGTCCCCAGGGCGCTGTCCCCTTCGCGCCGAAGGCCACGGGGGGCAGCGTCAACTCCCAGGCCGGCGCCTACTCTCCCTTCTACCTGCACCTGACCCGCACCGACGAAGAGCAGGAGATCACCTCCTACTCGGCCGCCTTCCCACCGGGCCTTTTGGGCAGGATCGCCGAGGTCCCCTTCTGCCCCGAGGCGGCGATCGCGGCGGCGGGGGGGCGCAGCGGCACCCAGGAGCGCGAGGATCCCTCCTGCCCGGCGGCGAGCCTGATCGGCCACACCACGGCCGGCTACGGCGTCGGCACCGTGCCCACCTATGCCCCCGGCAACCTCTACCTCGCCGGGCCCTACCGCGGCTCCCAGCTCTCGGTGGTCGCGATCGACTCCGCCCTGGTCGGCCCCTTCGACCTCGGGGTGGTGATCGTGCGCTCGGCGATCCGCATCGACCCCACCACCGCACAGGCCACGATCGACGCCACCGGCACCGACCCGATCCCCCACATCATCGAGGGCATCCCGATCCACCTGCGCGACGTCCGCATCTACATCGACCGCCCGCGCTTCACCCTCAACCCGACCAGCTGCGAGCCCTTCGCGATCTCCTCGGCCCTAAACGGCGCCGGGCAGCGCTTCGGCGACCCCACAGACGACCCGCTCGCCACCGCGACGGCTCGCTACCAGGCCTTCAACTGCGGCGCGCTCGGGTTCCGCCCCCGCCTTTCGATCTCGCTGGGCGGCAAGACCCGCCACGGCGGCCACCCCTCCTTTCGGGTCGTGGTCCGCCCGCGGGCGGGCGATGCCAACATCGGCTCCGCCCAGGTCACCCTGCCGCCCTCGCTCTTCCTCGACCAGGGCCATATCCGCAGCGTCTGCACCCGGGTCCGCTTCGCCGCCGACAACTGCCCGCTGGGCTCGATCTATGGCCAGGTGCGCGCGGTAACGCCGCTGCTGGCGAAGCCGCTGGAAGGCCCTGTCTATCTGCGCTCCTCCGATGGCAACCTGCCCGACCTCCTCTTCGCCCTGCGCGGGGACGGGGTCGAGGTCGACCTCGACGGCAGGATCGACTCCTCCCACGGCGGCATCCGCGGCTCCTTCGCGACGATCCCCGACGCGCCGGTAACGAGGTTTGAGCTGAGCATGCCCGGCGGCAAGCGCGGCCTGCTGCAGGTCGCCGCCGCCCGCGGTCTCTGCGCCCACCCTCAGTTCGCCAGCTCTCGCTTCATCGCCCACAACGACCGCGGAGTGCTTTCGCATCCCAGATTGGGGGTGAAGTGTGGGTAAGGGGATGAGAGGGGGCAGAGCGAGGAGCCTGCGCTCGCTGGCGCTGACCTGCGCGCTGGCGGCTGCGGCGCTGGCGAGCCTGGCGCCCTCACCGGCGCTGGCGGGTCGCACCCTGCTGAGCACGAACGCGCTCAGCAAAGAAGCCCTGGTCGAAAGCAGGCTCTCGGGGCCCTGCGGGCTCGCCGTCTCCTCCGGCCGCCTCTACGTCTCCAACTACTACGGGCGCGCGATCGACGCCTTCTCCCTGCCCGTCGAACCCGGCGGCGGCAGCGGCGAATACCTCCTCGCCGACTCGATCTTCCTCCCCGGCGCCGGCACCAACCCCGCGATCAACACCTATGACGCCGACTGCGGGCTCGCCGCCAGCCCCGCCGGTGCGCTCTATGCCAACGAATGGCACCAGGCGGCGCTGCGGCTGCGCCCGAACGGCGCGAGGATCGACACGAATGAGGCGACCGGGATCGCGCTCGACGGCGCCGGAGACCTCTACGTCGACGACCGCACCCACGTCGCGAAGTACGCGGCGGGAGTGGAACCGGGGGAAGCGCCGCTGGCCGTGATCGGCACAGGCCATCTGAGCGACGCCTACGGCCTCGCCGTCTCAGCCGACGGCTCGCGGATCTATGTCGCCGACGCCGCCACCGAGACGGTGCAGGTCTTTGAACCGAAAACGAGCCTGACCACGCCGGTCGCGACGATCACCGGCGCCGCCACCCCGCGGGGCCGCTTCGTCTCGCTCACCGACGCCGCCTTGGCGATCGACCCGACCAACGACCACCTGCTCGTAGTCGATGACCTCCAGCCCGGCTACGAACATCCCCAGGCCGCGGTCTATGAGTTCGACGCCACAGGCGCCTACTTCGGCAAGCTGCCCGGCTCCCCGGTCTACGGCGGACCCTCGGGCATCGCCGTCGCCCCTGCCACCAGCTCCGTCCCCGGCCGCCTCTACCTCACCGACGGCAACAGCTCGCCCGCCAACGTCTTCAGCTACTCCCCCTACCTCCTCTCGGGCCCCGAACCCTCGCCGCCGGCGGGGGGCGGCACGGGGGCGAGCCAGGCGAGCCAGCTCGAAAGCGCCCCCGCGGATGCCTCCGGAGGGTCGGAGACCGCCGGCGCCTCGGAGGTCCTGCAGCGCGGCCGCGTGCGCGTGCACTTTCGCGCCGAGCTCGCCCCCCACCGCTTGCCACGCACCCGGCTCTCACCGGTGCGCTTCTCACTCGGCGCCGGGATCGCCACCAGCGACGGCTCGACCCCTCCGCAGCTGCGCCGGATCGCGGTCGAGATCAACCGCCACGGCCAGCTCGACCCCGGCGCTCTGCCGCGCTGCGCGATGGCGGCGATCCAGCCCTCGACCGACGCCGCCGCGCTCGCCGCCTGCCGCCGTTCGCTCGTCGGCGAAGGGCGCTTCTCGGCCAAGGTGCTCTTGCCCGAGCAGTCCCCCTTCCCCTCCCAGGGCAGGGTCTTGGCCTTCAACGGCACCTACAAGAACCACCCGGCGATCCTCGCCCACGTCTACGGCACCGACCCCCTCCCGACCTCCTACACCATCCCGTTTGCGATCGGCAAAGCCCGTGGGGGAACCTACGGCACGACGCTTCGCACCTCGTTGCCGGACTTCGGCAGCAAATGGGGCTACGTCACCGGAATATCCTTCGACGTCGGTGCCGGCGCCTACCTGCGGGCCGCCTGTCCCGCCCCGACAGGCTTCTCCCGCGCCCCCTTCCCCCTCGCCCGGGTGAAGCTCTCCTTCACCGGCGCCAAGGCGATCTCGGCGACCCTCAACCGCACCTGCAAGGTGCGGGGCCGCTAGGGCGATGCAACGGGCCAGCCGCGAGCGCGAGGGCACGGCGATCGCCGCGGCGCTGCGCGATCGCCGCGGCGAGATCGAGCAGGCGATCCTCGCCCGCGCGCAGGCGCTCTCAGAGCCCCCTCCCCGCGGCGGCGCCGAGTACGCGGAGGGCCTTCGTGCCGCGGTCAGTGCCGGCCTGGAGTATGGGATCGAGGGGATCGAGCGCGGCGATCAGGATCCCGCACCCGTCCCCGAGGCGCTGCTCGCCCAGGCCCGCCTCGCCGCCCGCTTCGGGGTCAGCCTCGACACCGTCTTGCGCCGCTACTTCGCCGGCCACACCCTGCTCGAGGACTTCATGGTGCAGGAGGCAGAACGCAGCGAGTCCTTAGACCCCGCCGAGCTGAAGCGCCTTTTGCGCTCCCAGGCGGCGGTCGTCGAGCGTCTGCTCGCCACCGTCTCCGAAGCCTACGCCGAGGAGCTCGGGCGCTACCGGATGAGTCCCGCCGACCGCAGGGCCGAGCGGGTGGAGCGCCTGCTCGCCGGCGAGCCGCTCGACACCGCTGAGCTGGGCTATGACCTCGAGGCCCACCACCTCGCCCTGCTCGCCTCCGGCCCGGGGGCGAGCGAGGCGATCGTCTCCCTCGCCCGCTCCCTCGACGCCCGCGCGCTTAGCGTGCGCCGCCCCGAAGGCGTGATCTGGGCCTGGCTGGGCGCCAGGAGCCGGATCGAGGCAGCACAGGCAGAGACCCTGGCCTCCCGCGAGTTGCCCGAAGGACTGACCCTCGCGATCGGCGAGCCGGGGGAGGGGATAGGGGGCTGGCGGCAGAGCCACCGCCAGGCCCGCGCGGCGCTCACGGTGGCGCTTCGAAGCGGCGAGAGGGTGGTCCGCTACGCCGGTGTCGCCCTGCTCGCCTCGGCCCTGCAGGACGAGCTGTTGCAGGCGGCGCTTCGCGAACTCTACCTGGCGCCGCTGGAGGCAGAGCGCGACGGGGGCGAGGCGCTGCGGAGGACCCTGCGGGCGTATTTCGCCGCGGGGCGGAATGTGTCTTCGGCGGCCGCCGCGATAGGTCTGAGCCGGCAGACGATCAAGAATCGCCTTCAGGTGATCGAGGAGCGCGTCGGCGCCTCGCTCGGGGCTCGCGGTGCCGAGCTGGAGCTTGCCCTGGCCCTCGAGAGCATCGATTTCGCAAGGAAAAGCCCTTCCGACTTGCCAAATTGACAACAGACAACTGCATCTGCCGTTGAGAGGATCGCCCGGTCAAGCGCGACGGTCGGGAGCCGCCGCCACGAGGGGAGAGGGCGATGTCAGCAGGCAGGGGCCGTTCGGGACACACGGTAGGAGCAAGGTCGATCTTTCTCGCGCTAGTTGCGGCTCTGGGTCTCTGTTTGGCGGGGTGCGCGAGCGCCTCCGCGGCGGGCGCGACGGGCGGTCACCCCAACCAGGCAAAGGCCCCCCGGCTCACCTCTGAGGGGATCGAACGCTTTTCCGCTCACCCCTCCGGTGAACACCCCTACTTCATCTGCCCCCCGCCGACAGCCAAGCACCCGAGCTGCCAGGCGGTCGCGGTGCCGTCCGGCGCCAAGAAAGCGATAGCCCGGAGCCGCAGGGCGCTGGGGCCGGCAAAGGGGGCTCAGGTCACACCCAACCTCGAAGGAAGCGGAGAAGGCGGGGGGTTCTCCCCCGCCGACCTGCGCTCCGCTTACAAGCTCTCCGAAGCAGGCGGCAAAGGCGCCACGATCGCCATAGTCGACGCCTTCGACAATCCCAAAGCCGAGTCCGACTTGGCGACCTACCGCTCCCACTATGGGCTTTCGGCCTGCACCACCGCAAACGGCTGCTTCAGGAAGGTCAACCAGAACGGCGAAGAAAAAAACTACCCGGCAGGGAACGAAGGATGGGGGCTCGAGATCGCGCTCGACCTCGACATGGCCTCCGCGATCTGCCCGGAATGCAAGATCCTCCTGGTCGAGGCGAGCGACAACTTCTCGAACAACCTCGGTGCGGCCGAGAACAAGGCCGCGGCGCTGGGCGCTACGGCGATCAGCAACAGCTGGGGAGGGCCGGAGGCCGCCGAAGAGACCGAAGAAGATTCCCTTTACTACGCACACCCTGGGATCCCGATGCTCTTCTCCTCCGGAGACTCAGGTTACGGCGCCTCATATCCGAGCACCTCCCCCAAGGTCATCTCTGTGGGCGGCACCAGCCTCTTCAAAGACAAAAGCAAACGGGGCTGGCACGAGAGCGCCTGGGAAGGAGCCGGCAGCGGTTGCAGCGCTTATGAGAAAAAGCCCGAATGGCAGACCGACACGGGCTGCTCGCGACGCACCGACAGCGACGTCTCTGCCGTGGCGGATCCGGATACGCCGGTCTCGGTGTATGACACCTACGGGTACGAAGGCTGGCTGCTGGTCGGCGGCACCAGCGCCTCGGCGCCGATCCTCGCCGGCGTGGAGGCGCGCTCAAGCGTCGCCGAACGCGAAAAGGGAGCGCGGCTCTTCTGGGAAGCGGGCCCCGAAGGCAAGCTGTTCGACGTGAGCGAAGGGTCCAACGGCCAGTGCTCCCCCCAGTACCTCTGCACGGCAAAGGTCGGCTACGACGGGCCCACCGGCTGGGGCACTCCGGGAGGCTCGCTGCCGGCGCCGCCCGTCGTCGGCACCTATGACGCCTCGGCCGTGACCGACAGCGCGGCGACGCTGAACGGGGCCGTCAATCCCAACGGCAAAGAAACGACCTACCACTTCGAATACGGGACATCCACGTCCTACGGCTCCAGCGTGCCGGTTCCCGACGCCGGCGCCGGCGTCGGCAGCAAACCGGTCGAAGTCTCGCGGGAACTGACGGGCCTGACCGCCGGGGCCACCTATCACTACCGCCTCGTCGCCTCCAACTCCGAAGGGACCACCTATGGCGCCGATCGTCACTTCAGGCCCTCGAAGTGGTCGACGCAGTCCGTGCCGTCGACCTCGCCCAGCAGGTTGGCCGGCGTCTCCTGCGCATCCGCCACCTCTTGCATCGCCGTTGGCCACAGGTTCATCGGGCTCGAAGAAATAGGGGGAGGGTTCGAAAAAGGAGTAAATAATCCGTTCGCGGCGCGCTGGAACGGCAGCGAATGGTCGACGCTCTCGGTGCCGGCCCCGCACGCAGCGGAATTCGGCTACTTCAGCGAACTCAAGGACGTCTCCTGCAGCTCGCCCAACGCCTGCACGGCGGTGGGCGAAAAGTATGAAGAAGGGACAGAAGGGGCGATGCCTCTCGCGGAGCGCTGGAACGGCAGCGAATGGTCGATCCAGTCCGTCCCCAACCCGAGCGGGGAAGAAGGCTCTAACGGGAAATTGTTCGGCGTGTCCTGCGCTTCGTCGACCTTCTGCATGGCGGTCGGCGCCAAGTTCCCGGTTCCGTTCCCTCACCTGAGCCGGGCCTTCGCCGAGACCTGGAACGGCAGCAAATGGTCGATCGTCGCAGCGCCCGAGCCAGCCGGCACCACCCGGAGCAGCCTCGAAGACGTCTCTTGCACCTCCTCCTCGGCGTGCACGGCGGTCGGCGGCTACTGGATCGAAAGCGGGGGGAAAACCGTAGAAAAATCCTTGATCGAGCATTGGAACGGCAGCGAATGGTCGATCCAAGCCTTGTCTAACTTGCCGGAAGTCGAAAACCTCCTCGAAAGCGTCTCCTGCGCCTCAGCGGACAGCTGCCTGGCGGTTGGCCACACCTTCGATGCGGAAAAATTGGAAGAAGAAGAACCCTTTAAAGGCCTTGAACGTGGCTTGGCAGAGCGCTGGAACGGCAGCGAATGGCTGCTCGAAACGCCTGAACACCCGCTGCACAGAATCTCGTGTGTCAACGCAAATTACTGTGTGGGCGTCGGCACCGAAAAGAACTTCTGGTCCGGCGAAGAAGCCAATGCCGTGGCGGAAATCTGGAACGGCTCGACTTGGCTCTCCAGCGGCTTGGCGTCGCTGCCGGAAGCGGCCGAAAGCGAATCGGAACTCTACGGGGTCTCTTGCTGGGCGCCCGGCTGCACCGCGATCGGCGGGTACACCTGGACCTTCGAGATACTGGCGGAGAGGATGTTGCTGCCCCCAGCGGTGACCACCAAAGCGGCGACTAACGTCAAGGCGACCGGTGCGACCCTCAACGGCACCGTCAACCCTGAGGGGTCGGCCGCAGAATACTGGTTCGAATACGGCACGACGACCGCCTACGGCGCGAAAGTGCCCGTCAGCGGCAAAGAAGCCGGATCGGGGACCTCAGACGTGGGGGTCAACCAGCTCCTCACCGGTCTCGAACAGACCACCACCTACCACTTCCGCGTGGTCGCATCGGGGGCGGGCGGAACCACCTTTGGGCAGGATCGGACGTTCGCGACGCCTGCCGTCGTCGCCCCCATCTTCTCCTCCGCCTTCGGCTCCGAAGGCACCGGCAACGGCCAGTTCAAAGGCCCCAACGGGATCGCGATCGACGCCTCGGGCAACCTCTGGGTCGTCGACACCAAAAACAACCGTGTGCAGGAGCTCAACTCCAAAGGCGAATACCTGACCAAATTCGGCACCAGCGGCACCGGCAACGGCCAGTTCAAAAACCCCAATGGCATCGCTATCGACGCCTCCGGCAACCTCTGGGTAGCCGATACCGAAAACAACCGCATCGAGGAGTTCAACTCCAAAGGCGAATACCTGACCAAATTCGGCAGCGGCGGCTCGGGCAACGGCCAGCTCGGCTTGCCGATGGGCATCGCGATCGACGCCTCGGGCAACCTCTGGGTGGCCGACATGGGCAACAACCGCATCGAGGAGTTCAACTCCAAAGGCGAATACCTGGCCAAATTCGGCTCGGCGGGCTCCGGCGACGGTCAGCTCTCCTTCCCGAAAGGCATCGCGATCGACGCCTCGGGCAACTTCTGGGTGGCCGACGGTGGCCACAACCGCGTGCAGGAGTTCAACTCCAAAGGCGAATACCTGACCAAATTCGGCTCGACGGGCAGCGAAAACGGCCAGCTCAAAAACCCCAGCGGCATCGCGATCGACTCCGCCGGCCAGATCTGGGTCCTCGACACCAACAACGGCAGGGCGCAGGAGTTCAGCGCCAAAGGCGAATACCTGACTAAATTCGGCGCCAGTGGCAGCGGCGAAGGCCAGTTCAAACTACCCGGCGGCGGCATCGCGATCGACCCCTCCGGCAGCCTCTGGGTCGTCGACAGCGGTAACAACCGGGTGGAGAAGTGGGTTGAAGCTCCCCCGACCTTCTCATCCGCCTTCGGCACCAGCGGCACCGGCAACGGCCAGTTCAAAGGCCCCAACGGAATCGCGAACGACGCCTCGGGCAACCTCTGGGTATCCGATACCGAAAACAATCGCGTCGAGGAGTTCAACGCCAAAGGCGAATACCTGACCAAATTCGGCAGCGGCGGCTCGGGCAACGGCCAGCTCGGTCTTCCGATGGGGATCGCGATCGACTCCACCGGCAACCTCTGGGTGGTTGAGCTGGGCAACAACCGAGTTCAAAAGTTCAACTCCAAAGGCGAATACCTGACCAAATTCGGCTCGCTCGGCTCAGGTGACGGCCAGCTCTCGTTCCCCAAGGGCATCGCGATAGATGGCGCCGGCAACATCTGGGTGGTCGACATGGGCCACAACCGCGTGCAGGAGTTCAACTCCAAAGGCGAATACCTGACCAAATTCGGCACCAGCGGCACCGGCAACGGCCAGTTCAAATCGCCCAGCGGCATCGCGATCGACTCCTCGGGCAACCTCTGGGTCGTCGACACCAACAACAACCGCATCGAGGAGTTCAACTCCAAAGGCGAATACCTGACGAAATTCGGGATAGCCGGCAGCGAAAACGGCCAGCTCAAAACCCCGACCGGCATCGCGATCGACTCCTCGGGCAACCTCTGGGTAAGCGAGAACAACAACCGCGTGCAGAAGTTCAACGCCAAAGGCGAATACCTGACCAAATTCGGCTCCGAAGGCACAAGCGAAGGCCAGTTCAAATCGCCCAGCGGCATCGCGATCGACCCCTCGGCTAACTTCTGGGTGGTCGACAGCGGCAACAACCGGGTGGAGAGGTGGCGGTAGCTCGTATCGCGATGCATCGATCTTTGCATCAAGATGCTAGCCTTGGAGCATGCGTACGACTATCACTCTTGCCGACGACGTTGCCGCGGGGGTCGATAAGCTGCGCCGCGAACGTGATCTGGGCCTCAGCGAGGCTGTCAACGATCTCGTTCGCGCGGGCCTGACCACGCAGCGCTCGACTCATGCCTTCCGCCAGGTGGTCCACGATCTCGGCAAGAGTGTCGACTTCTCCAATATCGGCGAGACGATAGAGACGCTTGACGGGCCGACGGCCCGCTGATGCTGGTCGACGCGAACCTCCTCCTCTATGCCGTCCATCAGCGCGCTGTCCAGCACGAGGCCGCCGCAGCCTGGCTGACCGATCGGCTCAACGGCTCGCGCCGGGTCGGCCTGCCGTGGCAGAGCCTCGCGGCGTTCCTGCGGATCTCGACCCATCCGCGCGCCTTCACGGAGCCGCTCGACGCGGCCACCGCCTGGGCGCGGGTCGCCGACTGGCTCGCCGCGCCGGCGGCCTGGATTCCTCAACCCGGCCCCAAGCACGCGGAGCTGTTTGGCGAGCTCGCGATGCGCCACGATGCCCGTGGCAACCTGGTTCCCGACGCGCAACTCGCGGCACTGGCCCTCGAGCACGGCCTGACCGTCTGCTCCACCGACACCGACTTTGCCCGCTTCACCGAGGTCAGCTGGGAGAACCCGCTCGGTTGAGTTGAGACCGGCGCCTTTGCCGCGACGCCTATCTGGACGACACTTGTAGGGCCCCGGGCGTGGGCGAGCAGGAGGCGGTGCGTCCGCGCCACGTCAAGGTCGGAATCGCCGAGAACACTCCTATCCTTCCGGGTATGGGCACGCGGCTCAACGATCCTCTCGCCGCGGCCGCACTCTCTGAGCGCGAGCGGCGCGTCCTTCGGCGCCTCGTCGGCCTTCTGCGCTCGGAGCTCGGCGACGATCTGCTCGCCGTCTGGCTCTACGGCTCCCGCGCCCGCGGCGAGGCCGACCCGGAGGAGACGCACCACGACCGTCGCTCGGACATCGACCTGATCGCGATCCTCAGCGCCTCGCGGGACGTCAGTGCGTTCAAGTGGGAGTTCACGCCGAAGCTGATCGAGTCGATCGAAGCGGAGGGCGACAGCCCGCCGTCGAGAGGATGCTCGATGTCCCTGTCGCCCCGAGGCGTAGGGTTGCCAGAAGCTGACCCTAACCAGGCTAAACGCGCAAGTTACCGGCGCGTTTTCGAACGAACTTCGCGACCGGCGAATCCTCGATGGTCGCGCTCGACGCTATGGCGGCGAGAACCGCGTCGATCGTGGCTTGGGCTACCTCTTGCACCCGATCACCGGGATGCCGCCAAAGCAGGGCCTCCCGGCGTATGTCCTTCAGGGTCACGTCGCCCAGTGCGACCTGGCCGCCGATCGACATCGCCGCGTCGGTGCGAAGCTTTGGCCACAGAGCCGTCGGCACGGTGTCATAGAGCGGGGCAAGCCGAACCTCGTCGGGGGTTGGATGCAGGAGCGCAAGGTTCTTGCCGTGCGCGTCGGCATTGCCGATCAACACCGTGAAGACCAAGATTGCCACCAGGCGGTCGAGTTCTGCAAGCGGGTCCTTCGCGTAGCTGTCGAGCAACGCCGCGGCCTGTTTGAAGGTCGGTCCTCCGGCCGACTCGTACTTTGCGCGCCTGTCGTTGGCGTCGGGGTCGATTGCGAGTGCCTGACACAGATCCTCCTGGTGGATCCGCCGTATTCCGCCGGCCTCTTCGCGCCGGTCGAAGCGGGAGACGATCAAACATCGGGTGTCGCCGAACGCCTCTCGCCGCGCCTCGACGCTCGTCAGCCCCACGGCACGGGCCAACTCGAGGCAGTCCACCTCGGCGTCGATCAACCCCGGCCTGCGAGCGTCGTCGACCTTGAGTATGTGGGTTGAAGGCCTGCCGCGAAGCGGCCGCCCCCACCTGCCGTCGCCCAGGTCGACCAGCAGGAGCTTGTCCTGAAGGCCGGCAAGCGAAAGCTCGCTGTCATCGCCTGCGCCGAGAGGGTGTTCGTCGAGATCGTCGAGCGCCGCCTCCAGGGTTTCGGAGGTGTAGGGCTCGACCCCGAAGCGACCCTCGTCCGGGTCGTCCCTGCCGATCACGAGGGCACCGGCGACGTCTCTGCCGTAGCGCTCGAGAAGCCCGAAGGTGTCGTGTGTCGCCAGGCCGGCTCGATCGGCCAGCGCCTGCAGCGCACGTCCCTCGGGGAGCAGACCCCGACAGAACGCCATGGCCTCGAGGCGCCCCGTGCCGAGGGGGAGGCTGCAGGAGATGACGGGGCTGTTCCGAGGCCAGCGGTCCAGCGCCTCGGCGGTGTACTGGCAGCCGATGGAGCCGTTCGCACGCCAGGTCAGCTCCGCGATCCGGACTCCGGCGAGCCAGACGCCGAGACTCTCAGCG
>DASSMU010000225.1:0-4418 GCA_035701465.1 Solirubrobacterales bacterium | reverse complement strand
CGCCCCGACGATGCAGACCTTCTCGCTCATCCCCGCAATCTAGCGGGCTATTTCGAACCCTCGTCCGAGGTCTGCTCGATCTCCTGCGCGAGCTCCTCGAGCTCCTCCGCAAACGAAGGCCCAAAGCTCTCGACCGGCGTCTCGTCGCCGTCCAGCCCCAGCTCGGCGGCAAGCTCTTCCTCGTCGAGCAGACCTTCCTCGCTGGGCGGTTCGATCGGGACCGCCGGCTCCACCGCGAGCGTGCGGTAGTGCTTGAGGCCGGTCGCGGCCGGGATCAGCTTGCCGATGATCACGTTCTCCTTGAGGCCGACGAGTTTGTCCCGCTTGCCCTCGAGGGCGGCGTCGGTGAGCACCTTGGTCGTCTCCTGGAAGGAGGCGGCAGAGAGGAAGGACTCGGTGGCAAGCGAGGCCTTGGTGATTCCGAGGATGACCTCCTCGGCCTTGGCCGGCGTGCCGCCTTCTTCCTTCGTCTTCTTGTTGAGGCGCTTCAGCGCACCGCGGTCTTCGAGCTGGCCCGGCAGCAGGCTGGTCGAGCCCTTCGATTCGATCCGCACCTTCTTCAGCATCTGACGGGCGATCAACTCGATGTGCTTGTCGTTGATGTCGACGCCCTGGGCGCGGTAGACCCTCTGCACCTCGGCCACCAGGTAGAGCTCGACGTCGGTGCGACCGCGGATCGCCAGCAGGTCGGCCGGGTAGAGCGAGCCCTCGTTGAGCTGCTGGCCGACCTCCACTTTCTCTCCGTCGGCAACGTGCAGGCGGGTCCGGGGCGGGAAGCTGTAGGCGTGCTCCTCGCCGCTCGACTCGGTGACGATCACTTTCAGCGCTTTGTCAGTTTCCTCGACGCTGACCTTGCCGGCCGCCTCGGCCATCTGCGCCAGGCCCTTCGGTTTACGAGCCTCGAAGAGCTCGACGATGCGCGGCAGGCCCTGAGTGATGTCCTGGCCGGCGACGCCGCCGGTGTGGAAGGTGCGCATGGTCAGCTGCGTGCCCGGCTCGCCGATCGACTGAGCGGCGATGATCCCCACCGCGTCGCCGATGTCGACGGTCGAGCCGGTTGCCGGAGAAACGCCGTAGCAGGCGCGGCATACGCCTGAGTCGGCGTCGCACTTGAGCGCCGAGCGGACCGGGACCTTGGTCTCGTCGTCCTCGAACGCCTCGGCGATCGCTTCGACGTCGGGCAGGGTGATCTCCTGGTTGCGCTTGAGCAGCTCGCGGCCGCGCTTGGTTTCGAATTTCTTCGCCGCCAGGCGGCCGATCAGGTTGTCGTTGAGCGAGTTGTCGTCCTTGCGGATCGCCATCTCGATGTGGTCCTTGGTCTTGCAGTCCTCCTCGCGGACAATCACGTCCTGGGCGACGTCGACCAGGCGCCGGGTCAGATAACCCGAGTCGGCCGTGCGCAGCGCCGTGTCGGCGAGCCCCTTTCGGGCGCCGTGGGTGGAGATGAAGTACTCCAGGACCGAGAGGCCCTCCATGAAGTTGGCCTTGATCGGCCGCTCGATGATTTCACCCTTCGGATTGGCCATCAGGCCGCGCATCCCGGCTAGCTGGCGGATCTGCTTGAACGAGCCGCGGGCGCCCGAGTTGGCCATCATGAAGATCGGGTTCAACTCGTCGAGGTTGTCCTCCATCGCCTGCGCGACCTCGTCCGTCGCTTTGTTCCAGTGCGACGTGACCGCCTCGTGGCGCTCCTCGGCGGTGATGTAGCCGTCGTCGTACTGGCCCTGGATCTCAGCCGTCTGCTTCTCGTAGCGCTCGAGGATCTTCTCCTTGTCCGGCGGCGAGACGACGTTGTTCTTGGAGACCGTGATCCCGGCCTGGCTGGCGTAGTGGAAGCCGAGATCCTTGAAGGCGTCGAGCACCTGCGACACCGCCGGGGCGCCGTAGGCCTCGACCAGGTCGGAGACCATCTCGTTGACGTCGCGCTTCTTCAACGCGTGGTTGACGAACTCGAACCGCTCGGGGTCGAAGTCGTCGCCGAGCGCCTCGGCCAGGGCGCGCTCGATCTTTTCGTTGAAGATGATCCGCCCAACCGTGGTCAGGAAGTGCTCATGTCCGGCGCGGCGATACTCCGCCTGGTCGTGCAGCTTGCAGCCGCCGTTCTCGTAGACGAGCTCGGCCTCCTGGGCGGAGCGGAACACCTTCGGCGCCGAGCCGTTCAGCTTGGCGCCCTTGCCCGCCTTGAGGCCCTCGTCGATCTTCGCGAGCTCCTCAGCCGACGGACCGTAGGTGAGGTAGTAGATGCCCAGCACCATGTCCTGGGTCGGCGTCGCCAGCGGCGCGCCGTGGGCCGGCGAGAGGATGTTGTTCGCCGAGAGCATCAGGATCCGCGCCTCGGCCTGGGCCTCGGCGGAGAGCGGCACGTGCACGGCCATCTGGTCGCCGTCGAAGTCGGCGTTGAAGGCGTGACAGACCAGCGGGTGGACCTGGATCGCCTTGCCCTCGACCAGCACCGGCTCGAAGGCCTGGATGCCGAGGCGGTGCAGGGTCGGCGCGCGGTTGAGCAGCACCGGATGCTCGTGAATGACTTCCTCGAGCACGTCCCAGACCTCGGGGATCATCGACTCGACCATCTTCTTCGCGGCCTTGATGTTCTGCACCGCCTTGCGCTCGACCAGCTGGGCCATGATGAACGGCTTGAAGAGCTCCAGCGCCATCAGCTTGGGCAGGCCGCACTGGTGCAGCCGCAGGCTCGGGCCGGAGACGATCACCGAGCGGCCGGAGTAGTCGACGCGCTTGCCGAGCAGGTTCTGGCGGAAGCGGCCCTGCTTGCCCTTGAGCATGTCGGAGAGCGACTTCAGCGGCCGGTTGCCCGGGCCAGTGACGGGGCGGCCGCGGCGACCGTTGTCGAAGAGCGCGTCGACGGCCTCCTGCAGCATCCGCTTCTCGTTGTTGACGATGATCTCGGGCGCGCCGAGGTCGAGCAGGCGCTTGAGCCGGTTGTTGCGGTTGATCACGCGCCGGTAGAGGTCGTTGAGGTCCGAGGTCGCGAAGCGGCCGCCGTCGAGCTGGACCATCGGGCGCAGCTCCGGCGGGATCACCGGCACGCAGTCGAGGATCATCCAGTCGGGTTTGTTCTCCGAGTTGAGGAAGGCGGAGGCGACCTTCAGCCGCTTCACCGCGCGGGCCTGTTTCTGTCCTTTGGAGCTGTTGATGATCTGCTCGAGTTCCTCGCAGTCGGCCTCGAGGTCGACCTGTTCGAGCAGGTCGCGCACGGCCTCGGCGCCCATGCTGCCGCGGAAGTACTCACCCCAGCCGAAGGGAGAGCCGAAGCGATCCTTGAGCTCGCGGAAGACGGTCTCGTCGTTGACGACGTCCTTCGGCTTCATCTCGGTGAAGATCTTCCAGACTTCGGCCATCCGCTCGATCGCCTCGTCGATGTAGGCCTCGGTGTCGGAGATCTCGGCCTCAAAGGCCTTGCGCAGCTCTTTGATCATTTTCGAGCGCTCGTCGTCTTTCAGCTTGCGCAGCTGTGCTGCGGTCAGCTTCAGCGAGTCGGCCCAGATGTGGTCGTCGTCATCGAACTTGGTCTGGGTGCCGTCTTCGAGGTAGGCAACCCGGCGCTCCAGCGACTCGCTCAGCTCCTGGGTCCGTTTCTGCCTTTCGGCCTCGTAGGAGTCGGTGACCTTCTTGACCTCCTTCTCGAGCTCGCCGAGATCCTTGTCACGGGCCTCAACGTCGACCCAGGTGATCATCGACGCGGCGAAGTAGAGGACCTTCTCGAGCTCCTTGGGAGCCATGTCGATCAGGTAGCCGATCCGGCTCGGCACGCCCTTGAAGAACCAGATGTGGGAGACCGGCGCCGCCAGGTCGACGTGGCCCATGCGCTCGCGGCGTACCTTGGAGCGGGTCACCTCGACGCCGCAGCGCTCGCAGACGATTCCCTTGTAGCGGACCCGCTTGTACTTGCCGCAGTAGCACTCCCAGTCCTTGGTCGGACCGAAGATGCGCTCGCAGAAGAGGCCGTCTTTCTCCGGCTTCAGCGTGCGGTAGTTGATCGTCTCGGGCTTCGTGACCTCGCCCCAACTCCAGGAGCGGATCTTCTTCGAGGACGCGAGCCCGATCTCGATCGCGTCGAAATTGTTGATGTCGATCATCAGTCCTCCACCTCGGCCGGCTCGGCCTGCTCGGTCTCCCCGGCACCATCACCATCGGTTCCAGCCTCGCCCTCGGCGACCACCTGCTCCTCCTGCTCGTCCGCCGCTCCGGAGGAGTCGGCGCGGACCCCAGTCAGGTCCATGCCCAGCTCCTCGGCCGCTTTCAAGAGGTCGTCCTCCTCGTCGGAGATTTCGACGTCGGAGCCCTCGGAGACCACGTTGGCGTCGAGCGAGAGGCTCTGGATCTCCTTCAACAGCACTTTGAAGGACTCTGGGATCGATGGCTCGGGGATGTTCTCGCCCTTGACGATCGCCTCGTAG
>DASSMU010000224.1:0-18260 GCA_035701465.1 Solirubrobacterales bacterium | reverse complement strand
CTCGAGGGTGCCGCGCGTGATCCTCTCTTCGGTGATCAGCTCGCCGCACGTTTCGCACTTGAACGTGGCCCACAGGGCGAGGCTCACGTGTCGGCCCTCGAGGCGCGCTCGAGGCATCGCCGGCAGACGCGCCAGAAGAACAGCAACCGACGGCATGCTACGCAACGGTGGATCACGCGAGCAGGTCCTTTGTCGCGATGGAGAGCTCGTCGTCGCCCGGGTGGTCGTAGATGATCGTCGTCTGGATGTTGACGTGCCGGGCGAAGCGCTGGGCGATGCGGATGTCTCCGGTGGCGCGCTTCACGTTGGTGATTGCGGCGTGGCGGAGAGAGTGGAACGGGTAGAGCTGATCGAAGTCCGCGGCGATCTGCCAGTTCCGCCACATCGCCCGCAGTCGGCGCGTCGATAATCGGTTGCCCTTCTTCGACCAGAAAAGCGGACCGCGCCGATCCGACTCGTCGAATTGCTTCAAGTACTTCGTGAGCTTGTAGTAGGTCGCATCGGGCAGGTGGACGCGCTGGAAATCTGGCTCTGCGCCGGCGCCCTTGCCGGCGCGCTTGAACACGCGCAGCTGCACGATTCGCCTCGGCTTGTGGATGTCCTTTTCCGTCGCGACGTCGCCGACGTCGAGCGCCACGATCTCTGACTCGCGCAGCCCGCAGCCGAGGGCCAGCGAAATGATCATGTGATCCCGGAAGCCGCTCTTCGCCTCGCCGGTGACCTTCAGAATCTTCTTGAGCTCGCGCTCGGTGGGCGTGCGCGGCGGCCGCCGCGTGCGTTCGGCGTAGCTCATTGCGCGAGCCAGTCTTCCCAGCGCGCGTAGAGCTTCCGCCCCTCGTCGCAGCGCTGCGACTGATCCATCGCGAACTTGCACGCCTCGCACTTCTCCACGTGCGCGTGCAGCTCCTCGAGGATGGGCCGCAACGTCGTTTGCTCCGCCTCGGTGAGGTTGCGAACCGTCGTCGGCATGACGGCCTAGTTTAACTCAAGCCGGCCGTGGAAGTGTCGAACCCTCCAAGGGAATCGATGCACGCCACGGCGACGCGCCCAACCGCGTCCAAGAGTTATCCACAGGTGGGCGATCTTACTCATTTGACACGGCTCAGGAGATCACCGACCGTGATCCCCCAAGCTCGTGTTGAGCAGCTTGGCAAAAAGAATCGGGCCCCCCAACGGAGGGCCCGGTCATCCGGTCCACGGAGATGGACCTCCGGACGACATGCGCATTTTGGCACGTCCTAGGTCCCGCGCGAAAACAACGCGCGCCGCGTTCCGGATGCTCCTCGAGCGCACCCGGGTGCGCGTCGACGCCGGCGTTCGTGCGCCTCGCACCCTCGAGATGCAGGAGGCCCACGCCGAGCTGCTCCTCGAGCACCTCGGGCCCCGCACGCGTCTCGAGCGGCTCACCGCTCACCGCATCGCCGGCGCCCTCGAGCGCATCTCTCGCGGCCGCCGGCTCCGCGCCGACGGCTCCGTCCGCCCCATCTCCGGCAACTCCCTCCGAAAGGTCGCCTCCACGCTCTCCCAGGCCCTCAAGCTCGCCGGCCGCGAACCGGCGTTGCCGGAAATCCCGTTCCGCTACCAGCCGAGGACCGACTACCTGGACGGCCGCGAGTACGAGCGGATTCGGGACGCGCTCCCGCCGCACCGGCGCGTGTGGTTCGTGGTGGCGGTGTGGACGGGCCAGCGCCACTCCGACGTCGAGCGGATGACTCGCGAGGACCTCGACCCCGAGGCCGGGTGGGTAAACATCCGCTCGACGAAGACGAAGCGCGGGCCGCGGCGATTCCACGCCGCGCCGGAGCTCTGTCGCGAGCTCCTCGAGCACTGGCGCGCGCTGCCCGCCGGCGCGCCGCTGGTCGCGCGCTGGAGGCACGCGGCTTCGCAGCTGACGTACCTCTCGGTGGTCAAGCTCGGCATGCGCCGGGTGACGCCGCACCGGCTGCGCCACACGTTTTTCACCTGGTACGTGGCGGCCAATGGGTTCACGGCGGAGCTCCTCGAGCTCGGCGGCTGGTCGGACATGACCATCCCCTCGAGGGTATACGCGCACGCCGCGCCGAAACGATTGCAGGAGCAGATCGAGCGCACCCATCGCCTGGCGATGGGCAGCCGCCGCGCTCCTCGAAAGACTCGCGCCCTCATCACGCGCGGGGAAAACAGAATTGGGCCAGCGGGTTCATCACTCCCCGCTGGCCCGCAACCTGCCCAGGTGGAGAAGACACCCGGTCAGGAACAGATCGTAGCCTCGCCGGCGCCGCCGGGGAAGCCAGTGGGTGCGGAAGGAATCGAACCTTCAACAAACGGATTAAGAGCCATTAATCCGCGCACTTGCGTCGATCTGCTCCGGGCTCGGCTCGTCGGCTCTCCTGGGTTTCCACGGAGAGACCACGATGCCGAAGGCGACGAAGAGACGATCGCGCGGGCCTGACCTTCGCCCGCGTTTGAAGCCCGGGCACGTCCGCTGCGGGAGCTGCGACAAGGGGCTACCGCGCGACCAGGGCGTGATGGTCAACGGTCACCACTACCACGTGGTGCCGTGCTTCGGGATTGCGCTCGCCCACGCGATGCGCGTGCTCGACAAGTTTCTTCAAGGTGAAGCGTGAAGCCCCAGGTCACGCCCATGGGCAATCTCTTCGATCTGCTCGGCGAGGTCTGCCCGAAGAAGTTCGAGCCGAGCTATTCCGTCGGTGATTGGGTGTGGGCGCGGCACCACGGTTCGAGCTCGAAGCGCTTTCTTGCGCGCGTCGAGGACCCGAACCCGTTTCCCGCGACCCGCGGACGGCTGCTCTACAAGGTCCGCATCTACATGGCGAAGCGCTCCTATCGGGGCGGCATGTGGAGCGACGTCGAACACCGGCGGATCGAATGCGCGCTCGACGCGAAGGAGATCGCCCACAACCGCAAGCTGGGGATCATTCCGCCGGCTGGGGAGTCGCTGCCATGAAGTGGACGTGCAAGGCGTGCGGCTGCACGAACAGTGAGCCGTGTTTCACGTCGCCGGCGGGGAAGGTGCGCCGCTTCGCCGAGATCGAGCAGATGACCGAGCAGGAGCTCGCCGTCGTCGACGTCGGCGACCCGTGCCACTGGATCGAGCCAGACCTCTGCTCGGCGTGCGTGGTCGACCGGGCGCCGCCGCTGCTCTTCGACGCCTACGGCAAGCCCGTGCCTCGAGGTGCGCCGTGAGCCGCGACCGCGACAACTACAACGCCGGCGCCGAGCTCACGTGGCGGATCGTGCAGGCCTGGCAGGGCGAGCGGCCGCGCTTCGCGTTCCCGCCGCGCAACATCGCGCTGATTGCGGACCTTCGCGACATCGGAGAGCGGCTCGCCCGCAACGACGCGGCTAAGAAGCTGGTCGCGCTGCTCATCGACCACTGCGTGAAGGAAACCGGGCAGGCGCCCACGGCCATGATGTTGCGGGTGGTGCTCGAGCAGTCGGGCATTCCAATCGAGTACGTCGCTCCGTCGGAGCTCGGGTTGGCGGTCCCGCGCGCATGACCTGCGTGAAATGCACCGAGGAGATCGCGCGCGGTGAGCGCGTCTCGGTGAACGGCTACCCGTACCACGTGGTGACGTGCTTCATCGCGGCGGTGCGGTCGCGGCAGTTCGAGCGCGAGGACCTCGAGGTGGAGCTCGATCCGGAGATGCCGCCCATGGTGGCGTACCGCGCGGGCAAGCAATTCACCGCGGCGATCGTCGCCTCGAGGCGGAAAGCGAAGGCGCCGGCGGCTCGAGGTGCAGCGTGAGCTTCCGAATCGAGCGCGTTTGGGTCTTCGTCGCTGTTCACCCGGACGACGGCGACGAGGGCGTGATCCAGGTCGGCGACACATGGATCCCCTTCGCGGCTGGCGACGAGCGCCGCCTCGAGCAGCTCAAAGAACGGGTGCGGGCAATGCCGTTCCCGCCCGGGCTCACGGTGAAGCTTGTTCGGTTCGAGACGCGCACCGATGTCGAGGTCGTACGGTGACCCGCCCCGAGGTGCTCGAGCTGATCGAGCGGTTCAAACGCTCGCTCGACGAGCTCGGTTGTGGAGCGTTCCTCATCATCGGCGACGGTAAGCAGGGGACCGTCGACGTCGAGGTCTGCACCAACCTCAATCGGGAGAGCCAACGCAGGGTCCTACGTCACGCCCTCGAGCGCGTCGAAGAGGGAGGGGGACATTGATCTTCCTCGTCGACCTGGCCGGCAACATCTCCGCCGTCACCGCGCGCGACCTCGAGGGCTATAGCGAGGTCGAGCTCGGGCGGCTCCTCGCTTGGCAGACCTGGTGCTTCTCCCTAGACCAGGCCTGCTCGGTGGCCCGAGACCGGCGCGCGCGTCGGAGGGCGAAGTAAACGTGAGCGGCTCCATCGTGAAGTTCCCGACGGTGGAGCGCTCCGTTGCGACGATCTCCGCGAGCCAGGATCAGCGAAAGCTCATCGCGGACCTGGTGAAGGCCTGCGAGCTCCTCGAGACGCACCCGGAACGCTTCCCGGAGCTCTATGGCAAGGTGAAAAAGCGGTGGCCGGATCGGCGCGTGCGAAAGGCGGACGCGCTCCTGATGGCGGCCGAGTGCCGCATGATGGACTCCGTCGATCGTCGAGTCGGCTTGCCCCGCCGTGACGGAAGCGTGCTCGGCAGATCGCTCGCCGTCCTAGCGATAGAGACCGGCCTCGGCGATCCGACGAAGACCCGCACCTACTGGGACAAGAGGCTCGGCAGGTGGCGGAACGACTGGCGCGGCCGCCGCAAAATTCTGCGGCGGTTCGAGCGGCTGCACATGGTCGGGTTCCTCGAGGGCGGCAACCCACGCGACAGTGAGCGGCGCTCCGAACAGCTCGTTTTGTCGCGCAGGCAGACGCCCCGGAACCCCCGCTGGCAGATCAAGAAGGGCCCGCGCGCGGGTTCCTACGTCTCGTACCCCACGGTGCGGAAGATCGGGATGCCCTTCATCGAGCGGGTGAGGCTCGACATCCGGTTCAAGCACGACGCCGAGGACGTCGCGGCCTACCGCAAGGGGCACCTCGACCACTTCATTGACGTCCACGCCCGGCGAGCTCGCGACCGGGCCATCAAGGCGCGCCAGCGGGAGAAAGCGCGCGAGCAGCGCATCTACTACACCGAGGAACGCCAGGCCCTGGCCGCTCGAACCGTGAAGCGGACCGAATGAGCCGGCCCGCACGGCCCCGCGAAGCACCCCGCTCCCCGGAGCCTGGCCGGAGGCGCGTCCGCAAACTGCTCCTCGAGGCCGAGGAGCACCTCGGGAGGGCCTTCATAGCCGTCCGGTGCGCCCTCGCGCGCCTCGAGCTCGAGCGGCGAGCAGGCCGGCGGCGCTGACGGCGCCCTTTGCGCCCGTCGTCGGCGCCTCGGCGCGTTGGAGGGTGTCACACCTAACCCCCGGACAGGTCTCGAGCGGCAAGCGAGGCGGCGATCGCCCTGTGGACAACCCTGCGGGAGGCCCGAAACCGGGTGTCACACCCACCCCCCAGACGGAACGTCACACCAAAATCCCCATTGGGGATGTCTGTTCGTTGGTCCTGTGGAAACTGTGGAAAACCGAGGGCTTTGAACCGCCTCCCCACGTCGTGGGTGTGGTGCGGCTTCGCCGCTCGATGGTTGGCGCAGGCGAGCTCCGGGCGGCTCGCGCCGCCCCCGGGCGCCGGGCCCGTCCGAGCGGCCCAGCCGGAGGGCTTAGAGGGCAGGGAGGGGGCCGGACGCATCCCAGAATGCGCGCCAGACCCACGGAGCGAGCGCCCATTGGGAGATCGTCCCCCTCGACGGGTAACGGTACATCTTCGAAACTAAAGCGGTGCAGGGCCCCTGTCGAAACCACGGGAGTCCTGGTGGTGGTGGGTGTGGTGGTAGAGGCGACGGACATCGGGCAGGGGCGGACGCTCTCCGTGTGGACGCACGGGGGGAGCGTTCGGCCCCGAGACGGTCGCCCGCGCCGGAAGGGGAAGGCGTGTGGGTGGAGGGGGCGGCGGAACGGACCCGGCTCGGGCTGGGCACGGTGGCGGAGATGCATCGCGAGGCGGCAGCGCTCGTGAAGCGGCTCGGGACGGGGGCCGCTCCGGTGCTCGAGGCGATAGCGGCGGCGCTCGAGCGGCAGGACCGCTCGGAGCTCGCGCGTATCTCGCGGCTGCAGAGCCGCGCCGCCTAGCGGCGCTCGAGCGGAAGGCCGCGCGGCTAGTCGCCGCCGGCCGGTGGAATCGCTACGTCGCGTGGCGGCTGCAGCTCGCCTTTCGAACGGCGGAGCGGTTCGCGGTGTTCGGATCCGCGGACGACCGGCGCCTGATGCGCAACGCGCGCAAGCGCGAGCGCCAGGCGGCGAGGGGGCGGCGATGAAACCCGCGCCGTGGCCGGGGCGATCGGGCGGCGGGCCGTGGATGGTCGGCGGCCGCGTCTATCGCGAGTGGCACCAGTTGCCGCCGTGGTTCCGGCGGCAGATCCGCGAGGAGCACCGGCGGCAGGTGCATCGCTCGAACGTCCGGAAGCTTCACGGCTGGCGGCGGACAGCGCTCGGCCTGGTGGTCGGCGCCGGCGTCGCGCTGCTGGTCTCGGAGTGGCTATGGCGGCTCTGAGCTTCGACGAGCTCCGCGCGCGGGCGCTTGGCGTGATCGAGGCCGTCGAAGCCGAATTGCCGGGGCTGGTTGTTTTGGTGGTGCTCGGCTCGCCGACCGGCGACGGGGACAACATCCGCCTCGCGGCTGAAACGAACGCCGGCCAGGCCGGCGGCGCCGAGATCCTTTCGATCATCTCGCAGGCCTGGGGGCGGTCGTGACCCGCCGCATGCCGAAGATGTACCGGAAGCGGAACAAGGCGGGCCGCTACGTCGGAAACTGGCTCTGCAAGCTCGAGGGCGAAGAGCTCAACCTCGGCACGAAAGACGCGGAGCTCGCGAGGCGGCACCTCGCCGAAGCGGTGGCCAAAGGCCGCCGCGACTTCGTCGACGAGATCGACGAGGCCGCGGCGGCCCTCCCGGACGTCGCTGCAGCTGCACCGGATCCGGCCCCGCCCGCTGCACCAGCTGCACCCGCAGCAGCTCCGCCAGCTTCACCCGCTACATCCGCAGCACCCGCAGCAGCTTCACCAGCTTCACCCGCTGCGCTGCCGCCGGTTCCGCCCGTAGATCCTCAGGATTTCGCGGATACCGCCGCTGCAGCTGGTGAAGCTGCAGGCGCCGGGCCCGATGTAGCTGGTGCGTCGCCGGGGGGGCCTGAGGCGCCCCCCGCCGGCGTCGGGCCCGACGTGCTCGACGGGTTTCTGCGGCAGGGCGCGCAGCTCGCCGTCGACATCCAGCTCGGGCTCCAAGGGGCCCTGATCCGCCGCTACACCGGGCGGAAAGCGGGGGCGATCCCGCCCGATGCAGCGGTGCGCGGGGCGGCCGCGGAGGCCTGGGTAGCGCAGCTCAAGATCTGGTTTCCGGCGGACACGATGCTTCCGCCCTGGGCGATGGCGATCATTCTGCCGGCCATGGCCATCCCCGTGCAGGTGGCCACGTCGACGGAGATCCCCGACGACGAGAAGACGCCGGACGAGGCTCGGGCGGCGTGACGTGGGCTCGGGTGGTGCTGCGCTTTGACCCGCTGTCCGCGTTGCGGCTGGCGAGCGACTACGGAGGACGGCCGCTGCGCCCGCTGCAGCTGGCCGGAGGACCACGGCCCCATGAAGCGGGCGGCCGCCGAGCCGCTCCTCGAGGGGCACGTTCGCTGCTCGATGTACGACTGCCGGCGGCAGGAGCTCGCCGCCTACGTCTCGAGGGCCGGCCGCTGCCGGCTGTGTGAGGAGCTATGGCAGCTCGCGCGCCGGAGGCGAAAGCAGCGGCTCTATCGGCACCGGCGACGCCGGCGACCACTGCCGGCGAGCTCGCCGCGGCCGAGGTCCTCCGTCCACTGACCTACGGCGAGGGTCCGAAGGTGGGGATCCTCGGAGACACCGGCACGGGGAAGACGACAGCGATGGTGGAGCTCGTGCGGCTCTACCTGCGGATGTCGCCGGGGATGGTGTTCGTCGTCGACGACAAAGAACTTCGACCGCGCTTCGAAGGGCAGGAGCGCCGCGACGTCGCCGACCTCCACGAGCATCCCCCGGATCCGAACGGGTCGAGGGTGATCGTTCTGCGAGGCGTTCCGTCGGAAGGGATCGACGCGAACCCCGAAGAAGTGGCGGCGCTCTGCTGGCGTCGCGTCGCTCGGGGACGCGCGTCCCTCATGGTGAATGACGAGCTCGTCGCGGGCCGAGAGAAGTACATCAAGAACCGGCAATGGCGGAGGGGCGTGGTCTACATGCCCCGCAACTTCACGAAGGGGCGCGTCGTGCAGATCGCCGACATCTGGGGCGCGCAGTCGCCGCAGGACGTGCCGATCGAACCCTTCGAGCAGTCTAACGGGATCCTTTGCTTCAAACTCGGAGGCCTCGGTCTCGAGAAACTGCGCGAGCGGAACTATCTCGACGGCGGCGCCGCCGAGGTGATTCCGCGGTTGCCGGGGATGGATGCGCCGCCGAACGCGCGCGGGCACTTCGTGCTGCTCCGTCGCGGGCAGCCGTGGGATCGCAGGGTGTACAGGTTCACGAAGGGGGGCGGGTGATGGACGCAGATTCAAAGGCGGTGGTTTGGGTGTGCTCGTTGCTGGTGGCGCTGATCGTCGGTCTCGGCGTGACGATCGGGCACTACTCGAACCGGGACACGGAGATGAAGACGAAGGCATTCGGAGCCTGCGTGTCGTCGGGAAAGCCGCCGCTCGAGTGCCGCACGGGCGTGATCGGGCTCTGAGCTGACTACCAGTTCGCGACGCCGCCGGCGCTGATCTCCGTCGGAGAACGGCGTCGCTGCATTTGTGTACCGGAGCGCTGCGCGCGCTCCGCCGAAGCGACCGGGAGCACCTCAACCCGTTCAGGAGCTTCCATGTCGCACGCCAAGGCCATCGCCATTTCCTTCATCACCACCGCGGCGGTGATCGCCGTCGTCTTCCGCGTCCCCGCGGTCCGCAAGGTGGTCGTCGGCTCGTAAGCCGGCGCTCGGAACCCCTTCAACCCCCTCGACGACGAGACGCGGAGAAAGAGTCATGGAAGAAGCCGGCACTGGTGGCAATAGCTGGCCGCTCAAGAGCGCGAGCGGCGAAAACCCGACGGTCACGCTCGGGAGTCCGATCACGTTCCTGTTTACGGACGTGCCTGACCGGGCTCCGACGGGCCCCCTCGCGAACTACCTGCCCGGTTGCTTCTTGACCATCAAGGGCACCCTCACGCAATCGGGAGAGACCAGCCAGGCCATCCCGCGTGACGTGCTGCCGAGCGTGCTGATCGACTCCATCGATTGGACGCAAAGCTTCTTCGGCGCGGTGCTCTCCACGAACTACGTCAAGGGCAAGAACCTGCCCGTCGTCGAGTTCACGGCGAACGGGTTCAAGTACGGCCAGCGGCAGATCGGCGACATCCCGGCCACTCCTGCGGCCTACGCCTTCTCGCTGACCGTCTGGATTCCGGCCGCCTCGGACCGCCGCGGCCGCCTCATCTCGGCGACGTCTCAGCTCGCTCTCCTTTTCCAGCCGAGCCAGCTGAAAATCAACTTCGCGGCGAGCGGAGCCGTCGCGGAGATCTCGCCGGGCGCTTCATTCAGCGGCCTTAGCTGCCGCGTGACCGCCGACCTCGACCCCCGCCAGGAGCTCGTGCTCGGCACGCCGATGGAGTGGATCCTTCACCAGATCCCCGCCGCCGGCGCCTCCGTGCGAATCGAGGGCTTCGGCCGCAACACCGCGATGACCGGCGTCGAGGACAAGGGCGGCGTCGCCTTCCTCGGCGAGCTGACCGGCCAGGCCAACCAAGACGGCATCCTCGACCCTGTCGATATCACGCAGCTGTCGTTCCAGTGGCGCGGCCAGGGCGAGCTGCAGGACATCGACGCATGGGTGAACAAGTTCGTGGGGCTCCTGCCGAACGATCGCCCGCAACAGGGCGGCGGCGTCGTCGAGGGTGGTCTCAACCTCAACGACTACGCCGGGTATCCGAACACGATGACGGCGGGCGACACCACGAACGCGAGCATCGACCTCGCGAACATGCGGTTCTTCCCGTTCGTCCTCGGCGGCCGCGAGCTCCGGCTCACCGACCTGCAGACGGCCGACCAGGATCAGACCTACTACCTGAACGGCCCGACGTTCTCGGGTACCCACCAGATCCTCGCGCAGTACGCGCGCCGGTGGCAGCAGGGGAAGCGCGACGCCTGGGAGGCGCTCGTGCGGGCCTCGGGGCTCGTGCAGTACGTCTACGGCTCGGGAACGGCCGTGTCCATGCAACAGCGGGTGCCGCTGTCGAAGCACTTCACGACGCCCGACCAGGCGACCTATCTGCCCTGGGCGCTGCAGCCCTAGTCCGCTCGCCCTCCTCCTCGAGCCGGGGCGTCCGCGTGGGCGCCCCGGGAAAGTAGCCGATGAAAGATGCGCTCATCATAGGGGCCGCGGCCCTCGGCGTTTACGCCGTCTGGCGGTGGAGCAAGTCCACCGCTCCGGCGGCGCCGACGCCGCCTCCGTCGGCTCCGGGCTTCTGGGAGCAGACGGTCGCGGGCGCCGAGGCGACGATTCAGCGCACGACCGGCGTGCCCGTCGCGTCGATCGGCTCGGCCGCTCAGAAGGCGCCGACCTGGCTCAAGGTGGCGGTGTTCCCCGTCGGCGTGACCTCGGTTGCGCAGGGTGTGATCACTCACCCGGTCGATACGGCGAAGTCGGTCGGGCGGAAGCTTTCGAGCGCTTACCACGCCGTGGGGAGCCTGTTCTGATGCGGACCGCGCTCGTGCTCGGCGGCGCCGCGCTCCTCGCCTATTGGCTGTGGAAGCAGAGCCAGCCGCCCGCAAACCCCGCGACGGTGAACGTCGGGACCACCATGACCGGATCCGGCCAGGGCGCGACGGTCTACGGCCCTGGGGGCGTCTCCGACGGCACCATTCGCACGAGGCTCCCCGACTCCGCCGCAGCGAAGGCGGCGGCCGCCTGGCTGGCGAAGCAGCCGACGAAATCGCGGCTCTCTTACTTCCGCGCCGTCATGGCCCAGAACGCGGAGACGCCGCCGGCGCCCTCCCCCAACCGCTTCCCTGATCCGGCGCTCGTGCACCGGGTGCTCGGAACCACCGCAGTCACGCAAATCACATGAGCACGACGACAAAAACGGTCCTGATCGTGAGCGGCGTTGCCGTGGGTGCCTTCGTGCTCGCGAAGGCGCTCGCGCCCAAGCCGACGACGACGAACGTCTCGCTCTTCGGCAGCGGCGGCGCCGGCGTCCTCCAGGGCGTCTTCTCGCAGCTCGGCTCGGCGATCGCCGGGCTGACCAAGTCGGGCTCCTCGAGCAGCTCGAGCGGCAACACGCCGTACTACGCGCACCCGCTCCCGAACGGGTTCGACGCGACGAACTACACCGTCGAGAACAACAGCTTTTACACGGACGCGAGCGGCAACTTCGTCGCGGGGTGAACGGTGAGCCGGAACCTCGTCATAGTGGTCGCGTTCGCCGGCGGCGTGGCCTCGGGCCTCTTGTTCGCGAAGTGGTACGCGCGCCACCAGGTCGAGGGCGGCGTGTCCGATCTGCTCACCAAGCTCGGCGTCTCGCGCGGCGCGGCCGACAACATCGCCGGCGCCGTCGGTGGGGCGGCGGTGGGATGATGGCTGACCTGGCGCTCGGGCCCGAGTCTCTCCTCGCGTACGGCGATGGGGAGGACGCGCAGACCTTACACGACCGCCTCGATCTGGCGCTTCGCTACATCGCCAATTGGTACAAGGCGACCGGCGACTCGGCCAATAAGTCGATCTGGTGGACGCGGATCGACCAGGTCCGCGCCAAGGTCGAAGCGGCGGAACGGGCCATGAACCCCTCGCAGGTGTTCCCCGGGAACGCCGAGCTCGCGCTCTACAACGACGCGGGGCCGGCGTTCGCGCAGCTCTGGCGCGACCTTACGCTCTCGGCGGACACGCTGCCCGATCCGTCCCTGCTCGCGAAGGCGGCTGATACGCTCGACACGATCCTTCAGACGCCCGGCTACGTCGTGAGCGCCGCCGCGGACGCCGCTGCGAAGATCGCCGGCGCGCTGGGCAAGGGCGCCGGCGATGCCGCCCGAAACTTCGTCTTCAGCGCATGGCCGTTGCTCGCGATCGCCGGCATCGCCGGCGTCGTCTACTTCTTCCGCAAGCCGCTCGCTCGAGCGCTCTCGACGGGGGCGGCATGAGAGACGCGACCGAAACCGACAAGGGTCCGATCTGGGAGCCTCGAGGTAGCCCCTCGAGCTACGCCGGCCCCCGGCAGATCTGGCGCCCGCGGCCGGTGACGCTGGTGACCTTCAACGGCACCACCACCGGCACGAAGACGGTGCGCTTCCGCGTCCCCACGCCTGACTCGCGCGTGCGGACCAAGGTGGCGCTGATCGGGCAGCCAGCGCCCGGCGGCTCGCCGACCTTCCTCTCCCTCAAAACCGTGACGCTGCTGCTGCAGGCGATCGAAGACGCCATCAACGGCGGCATGCCGATCCCGGTGACGAGCCTGCCCGATCCGACCGTGGGCACGGCCATCGCCATCCCCGAGCACTCGCAGCTCGGCGGCTTCTCGTACGAGTCGGTTTCGATCGGCGACGCCATCGAAGGGACCATCACCGTCACCTCGAACTCGAACGCGGCGCACGGCTTCCTGATGCTGCAGGCGCGCTATCAGCCCGACGGGCAGCGCCTGCCGTGGGACGAGTGGCGGGAGATCGTCTCCCAGTGCAACCCGGGGCTGCTCACGGCGGCCGCCGTGATCAAGTGAGCCCGTGGAGCGGCGGACGGCCTACATGGTGGCAGGCGGCGCGGCCCTCGGCCTCGGCGCCTGGTGGCTCGCCCGCCAAAGCGAGCTCGCAGGCCTCGCCGGCGAGGCGAGCCAGGCCGTGAACGACGCGCTCAACGCGATCGTCAAGGGCAACCGGCTCACGCACGCCCCCTACGACAAGACCACCGGCGTCGTCCCCGGGGCGCCCGAGGAGCTCGCCGCCGCCGCTGGCCTCGACGTCGAGACGTATTCGCTCGCGCGCATGATCGCGAGCGAGGAGGGACGCTCCAACAACACCATCAAGGCCGCGGTCGCCTGGGCCATCAAGAACAAGGCCGACCGCCTCGGGCGAACGATCACGGACCACCTCACCCGGACGGTGGAGCCGACCCACCGAGGTTTCTACGGGACTTACATCCTCCTCGACCAATCGAGCTCGCACTACAGCGAGGACTCGGACGGAAATCCGAACCAAGGCGATCGCGACGCCTCCACGGCAAATGACCCCTACGACGGCGATGCTCAGATCGCCGCGGCGGTGCAATCCGGGCAGATCGCCGACTTCACCGGCGGTGCCGAGCAGTTCGATCGGCCAGACCACGAACGCAATCCCGGCGCTGTGGCCAAGAAACGCACGGACGCCGGCATGGTCCTCGCCGATGTTCCGGGGATCGATCCGGACGCCGACGGTATCCGCTTTTGGAGGCGCGCGTGAGTCTCGTCGGCGGGTTCCGCTCCGGCGTCGGCGGCACGCGCACCACCGGCGAGCCGCCCGACGATGCCGGCGGAACGGTCAAAACGGTCACTTCCCCGGACGGCTCGATCACGGTCGGCAGTCCGGCCGGGCCAGACGTCACGGTCGAAACCACCTTCGGCGGCGCGCCTCCGGCCGTTGCCGCAACCTCGAGCGCCGGCGTCGCCACCACCGCCTCGAGGAGCGACCACACCCACGCCTCCATCCCCGACGACTCGAAGACGCTGTTCGATCTGTTCCTGTCCTACGGGCACGGCATGGCCATCGATGCCAACCTGCCCGCGACCACGTCGTTTTGGTTTTCGCCGACGACGATCGCCGATCTCGCGCGAGCCGACCAGGTCCGCGAGTGGGTGACCGAGGACGAGCTCGGGTTTCTCGAGCTCGTCGTGCGCGTCGACGCCGCCACGCTGGTCACCGCCGGCGCGCGCTTCGTGGTCACGGTGAACGGCGCCGACACCGCGATCGCGCTCGACTTAGCGGTGGGCGCCACCGCAGACACGACGCTCGAGACGTCCGCGCTCTTCGCGGTGGCCGCCGGCTCGAAGCTCGGCGTCCGCTTCGACGGCTCGAGCATCGGCGACGGCTCCACGCTGCGCGCGGAGATTCGCTTGCGGGCCGCTCTGACGGGCACGCCCATCGTGCCCGACACGCTGCCTTCGGGCGCGCTGGCGCTTTTCCACGGCAACGATCTCGCCGCGGACGGCACGGCCTGGACGGACAGCGTTGTCGGCCACGTGTTCAACCTCGGCCCGTCGGCCGATCCGAACCTCACCACGCCGGCGGCCGTGCAGGACGGCACGTTTCAAAACCACCGCTTCGCGCGGTTCACGCCAGGGCCGGGCCCTGATTTCTTCACGACTCAGACCCTCTGCACGACGGTCGACATGTTCGCGGGCGCCGTCGCGGCCCCCGTTGCGGCGCGGACCCTGGTGGCGGTCGTCAAGCCTTCGTCGCTGATCGGCGGCTCCGTCGGCGTGTTCGGGCTGAACGCCCTCTATTTCGACTGCATGCTCTGGAACGCGCAGCCGCCGGAAGTCGCCGCGCAGTGGGTCTACTGGAACGGCAACGGCACCAACAACGTGATCGCGAAGGCCGCGGCCGCGGTGAACTACGGCGGGCAGGAGCTCGTCGTCGTCTGGCGGACCGATGGGACCACGATCGAAGTCTTCATCAACGGCGTAAAGATCGCTCTCGCGACCAACCTCGTCGCCGGCGACAGCCACTCGCGCTCGGGATTTTCAATCGGGCTCGACAACGCGAGCGCCGGGATCGGGGTACGCGGCTGGCACGGGGACATCGTCTTTGAGGGCGTCTGGGCGCACAAGTTCACCGACGCCGAGGTCCTCGAGGCGACCTCGGCCCTCACCACGGAGTACGTCGACTAATGGCCAACGGCTGGCGCAAAGGGTTCGCCGACGTCGTCGCCGCCATCCGCGCGACGCTCGCCGACGCCGCCAACGCGGGCTCGATGAGCGCGGCGGACTTCCTGAAGCTCGCGGGCCTGCCGAGCTCGGCGGTTCCGACCACGCGCACGGTAGGTACGACGGCGCCGCTCACTGGCGGAGGCGATCTCTCGGCCGATCGGACGCTGGCGATCAGCGCGGCCAGCGGTGTTGCCGCGGGCTCGATGAGCGCGGCGGACTTCACGAAGCTGGCGGGATTGCCGAGCTCGGCGGTTCCGACCACGCGCACCGTCGGGACGACGGCGCCGCTCACGGGCGGAGGCGATCTCTCCGCGGACCGCACGCTTGGAATAAGCGCAGCAACAGCGCTCGCCGCCGGGAGCCTTGCCGCGGCCGACTTCGCAAAGCTCGCGACCGTTGGCGCCGGCAACGCGATCTGCGGCGTTGGATACACGCAAGTTGTCGACCTCACGACGACGGGAACGTATTCCATCATCCCCGCCACTCCGGGGCGCGTTCGAGCGATCGCGACCGTCTGGGAGCTCAAGACGGTAGGGGGTACTCGCTCAGTAGCGCCGACGCTCAGCATCGGAACCAATAGCCTGAACTACAACGACTTCGCTGCGTCGCAAGCGGGCTCAGCCCAGTTGCTCACCCAAGCCGCCGAGACGTGGGCCGGAGCCATCACGCAGATTTCTCCAGCTCCGGCGCTCGACATCAGCACGAATGGCCTCGTGCTGAACGTGACCGCCGGCGCGACCGGTGCCGGGATCGTCCTCACCGCCCGCCTGGCTATCTGGTACGCGCTCTTCCCCGTGTGACCGATGAGCTGGGCGGACCACATATCGCTCGATCGCGTGCTCCTGGTCGTCTTCGTCGCCGGGACATTGGTCGAGCGTCTGCGCGGCGTCGGCCGCTCCCTTCGTAGTCACGGCGAGCGCCTCGGCGCGCTCGAGGACCGAGTCTCGAAGCTCGAAGGGAAAAGCGCCCCATGAACACCTCGAAGCCGATCGTCGCCATCAACGACGCCGCGCACGCGGCCGCAGTGGCGGCCGCCAAGAACGCCGGCAAGCCGGGCGTCCGCACGTCGGAGCTCTGGGTCTCCATCGCCGGCGTCGCTCTGGCCGCGCTCGCCGGCCTTGTGCTGCCCGGCGCGGCCGCGGTGGCGGTGCCAGTCGCCATCGGAGCGGCCGCGGCGACCTACGCCGCTTCTCGCGGTTCGGTGAAGTCCTCCGCCCTGGCGGCCGCGGCCGCGGTGGCGCAGACCGTGCCAGGGCCGTTGGGTGAGCTCGCCGGCGACGCCGCGGCGATCGTCGAGGCCGCCACGGGGGGCGGTGGTGGATGATCTCGAGGTCGAAACGCGCTTCTTGGTCGAGCTCGGCAACGCTCTCAACGTTGCGGGCGACCATTCTATCGGAGCTGCGCGCCGCCTCCGAACAGCTCCGACGGCCGCCGCGCGCGGGCGCATCCGCCGCGAGCTCGCGATCCCGATCCGCCGCATCCTTTGGGCCGCGGGCCTCGCGCTCGCCGTCCTCGAGGAGGGCAGCCTAGAATGACCGCGACCAAGGCCAAGCTGATTTGGGCCGGCGCCATGATCGCGATCGCCTGGCTCTTCCGAGAGAAGACGCCGGCGCCGGCGACGCCCGCGACGGGCGACGTCGAGCTCGGCGTGCCGACCGTCGACGGCGTTTACGGCGGCGTCTACTACTCGAAGCGCGGCACCGTCGCGCCGCCCGACAACCCGGCCGAGGATCCAACCATGGCCGCGCTCATCGATGCTTCGAACGCCGCGATCGCCGCGGCAGGGGGACCGCCGAAATGACCGTGAAAAAGGTGCTGTTGTTCGTGGGGCTCGCGGGTGCTGGCTACGCCGCCTATCGGACGGTGCGGCTCGCGAACACTCCGAAGTCCGACGGGCAGCCGCTCGGCCTCTCCGAGGCGCTCCGCAGTCAGGGCGGGCAGTTCTTGCTGCCCGCGGCCGCCCTCATTGCCTACAAGGTGTTTTGATGTCGACGACGACGAAGGTAGTGCTCGCAGTCGCCGCGGTGGCGGCGGTGGTGATCGTGCTCCGCAACCGCGCGGCGGCCGCGCAAGCGAACAGCTTCACGACGTCGACGCCGCCGGCGCCGTCGCCGGTCGTCGTGCCGCCGCTCTCCGCGCCGCCGAAGGCCGCGGGTCCGGTCATCCTCGGCACGTACGGACCGACGGGCGCCGCGCGCAGCGGCCGCGACCACTTCTAGCTAGAAGCACTGCGAGCAGTCGGACACGCAGTAAATCCGTGCCCCCGGTCGCGGGTCGGTCGAGCAGCGCAGGAGAGCGCCGCTGCTATCGTGGCAGACGTCGCAGGGCGAGCCGTTGACGATCTTGCCACCGTGGGTTGCGGGATCGAGGCATCCCCGGACCACGCTCCAATCGTAGGGGCAGGCTGGGACATCGGTCACGCCGAGCGGCGCACCGCCGGCGCCGCCCGTTCCCGAGCTGCCGCCGATCGAGCCGCCCGCGCCGGTGCTCCCCGAGCTGCCCCAGCTGCCCGCCGAGCTCGCGACGGCGTTCCCGCCGGCGCCGCCGGCGTCGTTTGTCCCCGCGCCGCCGGCGGCGCCGTCAGTCGTGCCCCCTGAAACGCCGGCTGCACTATTGCCGCCGGCGTCGTTTTTCGCGCTCAGTGGGGCGGACTCGACGGTACCACACGCGCTCGAGGCGACGAGCAGAGCGACGAGCAGCGCGCCGAGCGCGGCCTTCGTGCGCTCGAGGAGACTCTTCCCCGGCTGGTCCAACTGCAGATACCCCGTGAGCGAGCACCAGGCGCCCCCCTCGGGCCGCCAGGCATAGTAGGGGTCTCCGTTGTGGGGCTTCGCCTTCTCCTGGCCGAGGACCTCCTGGGCGTACTCGAAGGCCTTCACCCACCCCTCGAGGAGCTCGACGAGCTGCGCCTTCGTGGCCTTGCGCGTCTTCATCGCTGCACCTTGGCGGGCGAAGGGTTCACGGTCACGGTGGGCGCGCCCGGCTCGGGGAGCGTCAGGAAGCCGCGCGTCTCGGCCTCGAGCGCCGCGACCTGGGCGGCCAGCGCCGCCCACTTCCGCAACAAGTCAATCGCCTGCACTTCTTCTTTCGGTTCCATGGGGTCCACCTCCATCCGCTCTCCGTTGCAGGGGGGGTGCCAGGGACGGCCGGTTTTGTTCGAAAGCGGCCGTTAGGTCGGTTTCTTGGGGTCCGCCTCCGTCGAGGCCTCCGCGGCCGGCTCCGAAATCTCACGGCCGCTTTGACCACTTTCGGGGTGTCGGTGGGCGAGGTGCCCCACTACTTGCCCCATCCACCAACCCGAGATCGCTTGCCAGT
>DASSMU010000223.1:0-20959 GCA_035701465.1 Solirubrobacterales bacterium | reverse complement strand
CGTCGAGCTCCATCCGGACGGTGCCTCTGTCACCGAGCACGTGGACGTTTCCCTTGCCCCAGACGAGCGGGTTCAGGTAGACCTCGTACTCGTCGATCAGGCCCTTCTCGGCGAGGGCGTACGCGAACTCGCCGCTCCCGTGCATGAACAGGTCACCGTCGACCTCGTCCTTCAGCTTCGGGATCGAGTCCTCGAGGTCCCCCTCGAACAGGGTCGCGTTCCACTCGAGATCGCCGGACAGGGTGTTGGACCCGACGTACTTCGACATCGAGTTGACCATGTCCGCCCATTGGCCCGACTGGCTCGGCCAATATCCCGCCAGCCCCTCGTAGGTCTTGCGGCCCAGCACCAGCCCGCTGGACCTCGCCTGACGCTCGAACGAGTAGTCGCCGTGGTCCCCGTCCGCCTGCACCCACTCGCCGACCGGGTCTATGACGCCGTCGATGGTGGCCTGCGTTGTCGCGATCAGCTTTCCCATCTCGATCCTCCTTCGGTCGCGGGGCTTCCTCTTCAATCATGGACCCAGTAGCGCTGCCGGTACGACCCCGACCCCGTCAGAGCGCCGGTAGGCGTTCTCGCCGGTGGTGACGATGATCGCGTCGAGCAGTTCGTCTCCTATCGTCGACTGGAGCCAGTGCAGGTTACGGGCGTCATCGTCTGTGACCGTTCGCTTCAGCTTCACCTCGATCGCGACGACCCGGTTGTCCTGGGCCTCGACGATCAGGTCGACCTCGCGGTCACCGCTGAAGGTTCGGAGATGGCCGACCTTCGCCTCGGCGCCCTGTGCGTAGACCCGTACGCAGAGAGTCACGAGCGACTCGAAGAGCGCGCCGAGGAGGGTGCCGTCCCGGGAAACCGGGGGCCCCAGCTCGTCGTTCTCGAGCAGCGCACTTCGCGTCGCCCCCAACAATCGGGCGGCGAGCGCCGGGTCGGCCAGGTGATGCTTCGACGCAGCCGAGAGGCGGGAAAGATGACGCCTGGTCGGTTGCCAGGCCGGGATCGGGTCCAGCAGCCAGAGACGCTCGAGGATGACGCGGTAGGGGCGGGCGGCGTCCTTTGAGAGCTGCTCACCCTCGTCTCCGGTGGCTGCCGCCCGGATCTTCTCGAACGAGGTTGCCGTCGAGGTGGCGGCCGCATAGGCCGCCATCCATCGCCGCAGGCCGGCGGGGTTGCGCACCGAGTGGCCCAGCTCCGGAAAGTCGCGATCGACTATCCGCTCGATGTAGCCGTCGAGCTGCAGCCGGAGGGCGCGGTCTGAAATGCCGCGCAGGCCCGGGAAGCCGGACGCAAGGATCTCGTCGACGTAGCCGTCGAGGCCAATTGAGGTCTCACCGGCAAGGGTTGGGCGGGCGCCCCGCAGCAGCTCCCTCAAGCTGACGGAGGCGTCGCCGTCGAGTCGCTCGTTCAGGGCCAGCGGTCGCATCCGGATCGTCGGGATCCTTCCGGCGCCGGAATGGCGGCCGGTGTCATCGGGCGACGCCGATCCCGTGAGCAGGAAGCTTTCGGGCGCCGCGCCTTCGTCGACCGCGCGTCGGACCAGATCCCAGGCCTCCGGCAGTCGCTGCCACTCGTCGATCAGGATCGGCGTACTCCCGCCGAGCAGGCGCCTCGGGTCGGCTTCGGCGACGCCGAGTCGAGCCGGATCGTCGAGCCGATGGATCGTTGCGGCTCGCCGCGAGGTCGTCTCGGTCTTGCCCACCCCCTTCGGCCCCTCGATCGCAAGCGCAGGCAGGGATTCGAGGAGTTCGTCGAGCTCGTGATCGAGGACTCGGGTCGTGTAGGTCATCCCAGAGAGATACCCTTCCATTTCGCTTCTACGTACCCGTCCATTTCGCAGAAAGATGTACCGTCCCCTGCGACCGAAGGAGAATCGAGATGGGCACGCGGATTCGATGTCTTATGAAGCAGGCGAGGGCGTCGCGCCGGGATCCACGCCCAGCGTCACTCTTCCCGTAAGGCCGTCCCGAGCGAGGCTGTTGCCTGCGAGGGCGAGGGCGAGGGCGAGCACCGAGCTCGAGCCGCCTTGATAGCGGTAGACGCCATCCCTGTCGCGCGGGGTGATCTCGACCCTATTGCGGTTGTAGGGGAAGAGCGCGAAGACCTCCGCGTCGCGCCGGTCGGAGGTGAACAGCTGGCCGGTGTGTGAGACGTGACCGCCGGAGTAGGCGCCGTCGCTCCGCCGGCCGCCGGTGTGGACCTTGACGTGGATGTGCGTCGTCCGCCCCGGGTACTGGCCCGGGTAGATGGTCGCGAACTCCGCCAGGCCGTTGCCGTCGGTCAGCTGGGTTCCACGCAGGAAGGTCTTGCCCGCGCTTCCCTCCGACGGCTCGCCCGAGTAGACGCCGAGCGCGTCGCAGTGCCAGACGTCGACGGCGGCATCGCGGATCGGCTTGCAGGTGTTCGAGTCGACGACGGTCAGCGCCAGCGCGAGCGGCACGCCCGGACGGTTCTCGACGATGTCGCGCCGAACCTGCGCCAGGTCGATGTAGAAGGGGCCCTCTTCCTGTTCCGGCGTCAATACGCAGTCTGGCCTGGTCGTGGCTCCCGCCGTGAGTCTGGCCACCTTGTTCCCGTCGGTGCCGCAGGCGTAGAGGACGACGCTCGCCAGTGCCCCCGCCGACAGCGCCACCATCTCACGGCGTCGCATCGGTCCCTGAACCCCGCTGGAGGGCCGGCGGTCGTCCGCCGGGCCCTCTCGACTCCCGCTCGGGCAGTCCTTCATCAGCCTCCCTCCAGCTATGTGGTTCTCGATTGAAAGACTAAATCAGATTGTTAGGAAATCGCGCAATCGGCTATCCCCCCTTTGGGCGCCTGTTCCGGCCGGTCTTCAAGCGCCAACCGAGCCGCTCGGCCCAGACGCGACTGCCGTCGCACGATCAGCCGCTTCTCTTCGAGATCGCGCAGGTCGCGGCCGGCGGCGCTGCGGCCGACCTCGGCCATGCGCTCGTAGTCGGCGCGACGGAACTCGACGACCGGATTGAGGTTCAGTTGCACCAGCCCTCGCTCCTGACTCGCGTTGAGCTCGATGCGAGTGCTCGTGCCGAGGCCGAGGGTCTGCAGCTCCGCGATCCGAGTCGCGACCCGCTCGTACTCCTCGGCCAGACCGCCAAGGAAGTATTCAAGCCAGGTGTTCATGTTGAAGGTCTCGGTCCGCACCGAGCGCAGGGCGGCTTCATGTCGTCATTTTTCGCGGTAAAATGACGGCATCATGTCGTTGCGTTCCCTGTCCCGCATATACCGCCTTCCTCCCGACAGCTTCTTCCTCTTCGGGTTGCGCGGGGTGGGCAAGAGCACCTGGATCGGGGAGCGGCTGCCGGACGCACACCGCTTCGACCTCCTCGACGAGGGGCTCTACCAGGGCCTGCTCGCCGACCCCGCTCCGTTCGCGGGCGAGCTGCGCCGCCTCGACCCCGGCGCCTGGGTCGTGGTCGACGAGATCCAGCGCCTGCCAGGCCTGCTGAACGAGGTGCATCGCTTCATCGAGGAGCGGGGGCTGCGCTTCGCGCTGCTCGGCTCGAGCACCCGCAAGCTCCGCGCCGCCGGGGTCAACCTGCTCGGAGGGCGCGCCCTCTGGCGGGAGATGTTCCCCCTGACGCCCGAGGAGCTGGGCGAGGACTTCGACCTCGATCGCGCCCTCGAGGTCGGCGGGCTGCCCCTGG
The DNA here is from genome assembly GCA_035701465.1 of Solirubrobacterales bacterium. Taxonomy (GTDB): domain Bacteria; phylum Actinomycetota; class Thermoleophilia; order Solirubrobacterales; family 70-9; genus VRUE01. The sequence goes on along the minus strand of DASSMU010000223.1, from coordinate 17,300 downwards.
TGCTCGCCGCCGAGGAGCCGCACGAGACCCTGCGCGCCTACGTCCAGCTCTACCTGCGCGAGGAGGTGAAGGGAGAGGCGCTGGTTCGCAACCTGCCCGGCTTCGCCCGCTTCCTGCCCGTCGCCGCGCTCTTTCACGGCCAACTCCTCAACGTCGCCGGGGTCGCCCGCGACGCCGGGGTCGCGCGGACCACCGTCGAGGGCTACCTGGAGGTGCTCGAGGACACGCTCCTCGCCCGGCGGCTGCCGGCCTACGAGGCGCGGCTGCGCGTGCGCGAGCGCAAGCACCCCAAGCTCTACTGGATGGACCCGGGTGTCGCCCGGGCGGCGAAGGGCTCGCACGGGCCGGTCGCGCCGGAGGAGAGCGGGGCGCTGCTCGAGGGCTGGGTGCACGCGCTGCTTCGCACCTACATGGCCGAGCGCGAGCTGGGCGACGGGCTTGCCTACTGGGCGCCGGCCGGCTCGCGACAGCTCGAGGTCGACTTCGTGCTCAGCCGGGGGGACGAGATCTGCACGCTCGAGGTCAAGGCCGCCCACCGCGTCCACCCCGGCGACTTCGCGGGCCTGCGTGCAATCGGCGAGCTGCCGGGGCTGCGGCGACGCATCCTCCTCCATCGCGGCGAGCGGGCGACCCGGACCGAGGACGGGATCGACGCCTGGCCGGTCGTGACCTTCCTCGAGGCCCTCGAGTCCGATCGCCTCTGGGCCTGACGCTCCCCGCTGCGAGCGCTTCCGGTGGTGGGCCTGCGCCGGGTCTGGGACCTCACATTCAATGCACTTTTTCGCCAAGCTTGCCTGCCGGTTTTCGACACGGAGATCTTGCTAAGCCCTCAGGCCGGCTCTTTCCCTGCGCTCCTTTCTGTCTTTATGACATGATCTCCGTGAGATGACATCTAACGGTCCTCAGCATGCAAGCACTCGCACCCCGGCCCCCGAGAGCGTCGGCACGGCAGAGGCGAAGCGCCGCTTCTCAGAGCTTGTCGACCGGGTCGGAGAGGGGGAGCGCTTTCTGGTCTCCAGGCGGGGTCGCCCCGCGGTCGCCCTGGTGCCTCCCGCTCCCGAGCTGTTCGAAGTGCCCCGCCGGCCGCCGAGCGGCCTGGCCGCCGTAGCCGGCACGCTCGCAGACTGGGACGATCTCGACGAGGTGGTTACGGAGATCTATGCCGCCAGGAGAGGCAGCAAGGATCGTCCAGCACCCGACTTGGGCTGAACGAGGTGTACTGCTTCGACACCGACGTCCTCAGCGCCACCATGCGCCGCGAGCCGCCCCTGTCGCTGATCCGGCGCCTCGCGCAGGTTCCCGCACCCGAGCAGTTCACGACCGCGATAACGATGGGCGAGCTGATCTATGGAGCATCCCGCCGTGACAGCGCGAAGCTGGGCCGGCAGGTCCGCGAGCTGATCCGCGGCGCGCTGACCGTGCTCCCGTTCGACGAATCCGCGGCGGAGGTGTACGGGCCGCTGCGCGCGCGGCTCGAGGCGGCGGGACAGCGCCTCGACGAGCCCGACACGCGCATCGCCTCGATCGCCCTCTCCCGCGACCTCACTCTCGTCACCGGCAACGTCCGCCACTTCGCTCGCGTTCCCGACCTGAGAGTCGAGAACTGGCTCACCTCCTGATCTCCTCGTCGAGCGGCGGCGAGGAGCCCGAAGAGCCGCGCTTCGGCACCCAAAGGCACTCAGGCCCAGTCACTCACGTATTCATCAGCGAAGATGTAGGTCTCGCTGCGGTCAGGACCAGGCGAGCTTTCGGGATCCCAGTGGGACATGCGCTCTTCTTCATCGGCTAGCAGTGGATCAGCGAAATAACCACGCCGTCGATGAGCTCCGTCCAGTGCTCTGGTGGTGGCGAGAGGTAGGACATGCGCTCGACCATTGCCGCGTATGACTGCTGACGGTTGGGCATGTTGGCCAGCGCCACCGCCACCGCCATCGGCATCACGGGCTGCCGGCGGTGCGAGGCGACATGTCAACCGTCACGCCGTCGTGGGGGCCTGGCTCCAATGCGCAGATGCGGGCGACAACGTTGCGGATGCTCTCCTCATCGTTCGCCATGCCGTGGGTTGACAAGTCGGCGTCCTTCGTCATTCGCCGGATGTGGCTGACGGCCATCAGCATCCCGCCCTTGAGGACCATCTGGTGGGCGTAATCAGATATGGACAGGCGCCGCAAGAAGGACTCCACGGCGTAGACGACCAGCAATGGCTGAGTATTGCCGCCATGCTCGGCCCCAGCCTTTTCCTGCAGCGCCCTGAAAGCTTCGTCTGCCGTCTGGTCGACGATTGCCTGCGCGGTCAACTGAGCAGTGCCTCCAGCGCTGGTTGCAGCCGGGCGCTGCCGCCCAGTTCTCGTGTCAGCTCGGCCAGGCGGGCGGCGCTGGCCCCCTGCTGCGCCATGTAGCGGCGCAGCGCGTGCAGGGCGACGTCGCGGCCGACCCAGCGCCCCATCCGTATCGCGTCAACCACCGAGCGCTCGGGAGAGTAGACCCAGAACGGCTCGCCGGCGTCGGTTCGGGCCTGCTGGCGGTCGACATCGAAGGTCCCGGCATCGAAGACGTGCACTTTGGTGGGCGGCTGGTCGATCGACGGTCGGTGCGCGCCGCGGGGGACGGCGACGTGCACATGCTTTGGGACCTCGTCGGTGAGGTCCCAGAACGCAAGCGCGGAATTGAGGCAAATCGTCCCGCGGGGCACCCGGGCCGACACCACCGCCAACCCGGACAGCATTCCCATGCCGACGTCGGGCAACTGCACGACTCCACGGCCGACCGTCGCCAACTCGCCCTTCTGGCGCAGCCGGTGCAGCGTCGTGCTGCTCACGCCCGCGGCAACTGCCTCCGAAACCCGGAACGGTCGCTCGCCGAAGTGCTCACGCAGAAGCTCGAAGGTTCGGGATTGACTCATTGGCATGGAATAAATCCTACACATAAACACTGCAGATATATAGATTTCATCCCAGATGCTGCACATCTCGCCGATATCTCGATCTGGGCCTGGGCGCAAAAGGCCGAGCGCGCAGACATACGAAAGAAGCTCGCCGGGCGCTTCAAACCCGGACCACCGCCACCTCGTCGAAGGAAGAGAGGTCGGCGTCCTGGGTAACCACTGAGGCGTCGTGGCGAAGCGCGGTCGCTGCGATCCAGGTGTCGTGGGGGCGCCCAATTCTTACTCGGCAGTGGGATTGTCGAAACGGCGATCTCCTCCGGCAGTTCACCTAGCTCACGGCTTGTCTCCTGGCGACGAACACCGAGGTGTCGGCGATCGCCCGGCTCAAATGTCGTCGAGCTTGGCGCCCCGGATCGCGGCGAGGTCGTCGAGCAGGCCGAGATCGGCACGCCCTCGACGCTGACCGCCTCCAGCACCACACCGACGAGGGGCGCGTCCTCCGCCTCGACGCTGTTGAGCACATCGGAGACCAGATAACACGCGGGTACCCAATCGACTTCCCATGCCAGAGCCGTTTCTGGCCGCGCGAATCGGTTCATCGCCGTTCTGGAGACACGGAATTTTCCTTGACGCACCGGACAGTGGCTGATTTACTCACGAGTAATTGATGTACGTGATAGTTCAACTGCGACCCGCAGGAATCGGGACGCAGGGCAGTTCCAACAGGGAAAACCGAGTCGCCCAGGGGCCGCCGGAAGCGGCCCGGCAGGGGGCTCGACGCACAAGGAGAGATACGTGAGACGCCACGCAAGGGCATCGTCTGCAGGACCGAACGAACGCAAACCCAGCGGCCCCGGGAGCAGCTCGCCCGCACGCGGCCGCCTCGTCGCCGTCCTGGCCTTCGCCGCGGCGCTCGCCGTGATGGCGTTCTCCGCCGCCTCGGCCTCGGCGACCGCGCTTCCCTTCAAGGAAACCTTCGGCTCGGCCGAACAGCCGACCCTCGGCGGCCCCTCGGGGATGACCGTGGATCCCGCCAGCGGTGACCTGCTGGTGATCGACCAGTCAAACCAGACCCTCCACCGCTACAAGCCAAACGGCGAAGCCGACAACTTCTCCGCCCTCGGCTCCAACGTGATCGACGGCAAAGGCGGCGAAGACGCGACTCCCTCGGGCGAAATCCTCTCCTCCGAACTCGGCGGCACCGCCGAAGTCCAGGTCGCCGTCGCCCCGCCCGGCGCCGCCGGCGGAAGCGCCGGTGACATCTACGTCACCAACGCCTTCAAAGGCTCGGTCGAGGTCTTCGCCCCCTCGGGCAAATACCTGACCACGATCGCCGTCTCCTCCTATCCCTGCGGTGTGGCCACCGATCCCGCCGGCAACCTCTTCATCGGCGACTACGAAGGCTCCCAGGCTGGAGTCAGCAAGCTGACCCCGACCGCGCCGGGCGTCTTCACCCCCTCGGCCAAAAACCCCTACGTCCCCGGCGAAGCGCCGATCTGCCAGGTGGCGGCCGATAGCGGCTTCGTCTACGCCACCAAGCTGTTTAGCTCGGTGTTGAAGATCGCCAGCAAAGGCGCGAAAGAGGGCGAAGTCGAATACACCGCTGTCGCCACTGGATCGGGCCCGATCGCGGTCAACCCCAAAAACCACCACCTCTTCGTCGTCAAGATCACCACGCCCCAGAGGATCGACGAGTACGACGTCTCCGGGGCCTCGCCGAAACTGGTCTCCGAAACCTCGGTCGGGAGCGAACCCTACGGCGTCGCCGTCGACGGCAAAGCCCACAACGTCTACGTCACCCGCGGAGGCAAAGGCAAAGTCGAAGTCTTCGAACTCCCCCAGACCGGCCCCACCAACCGCGCCACCCTGACCCTCACCAAGTCAGCCGGCGGCACCGGCGGCATCGGCTCGGTCACCTCCAAACCCAAAGGCATCAACTGCGCCTCGGCCTGCAACGAAGCCGTCGCCTCCATGTATAAGAAAACCCCGGTCGTGCTGAAGGAGAAGCCCTCCACCGGCTCCACCTTCGTCGAATGGAAAGGCGCCTGCTCGGGCTCCGGGGAAACCTGCACGGTGCCGATGGCAGAAGCCGAATCGGTGCAAGCGGTCTTCGGCGGGGTCTCCAAAGAAATCCTCAACCCGCAGGAACTGACCCTCTCCAAGGGCGAAAGCACAGGACAGGGCACGGTCAAAGCGACCGGCCTCACCTGCGAACTCGATTGCAGCTCCGAGACCGCCCTCTACCAGGGCCCGACCGGAGCGGGACCGAAAGCCAAACCGGGCAAAACCGTGGTCCTCAAAGCCCTCGCGGCCTACGGCTCCGAATTCTCCGGCTGGAGCGGCTGCGAAAGCAACCCGACTCCCTCCGAATGCTCGGTGACGATGGAAGAAGCGGCTGAAGTCACGGCTGAATTCGCCGCCAAACCGACCGCGACCCTGACCGTCGACAAGCTCGGCACCGGCGTCGGCACGGTCACCTCCAAACCGAAAGCGATCAGCTGCGCCTCGACCTGCACCACCCAGGACGCAACTGTTCCCACCGGCGAAGCGGTGATCCTCAAAGAGAAGCCCGCCACCGGGATGACGTTCGAAGGCTGGACGGGTGCCTGCGTCGGGGCCGGGGAAACCTGCACGGTCTCGCTCTCTGAAGCCGGCACGGTCCACGCCAAATTCGGCGGCTCCCCGAAACCGATCGCAAACCCCCAGGAACTGACCCTGACCAAGGCCGGATCGGGCTACGGCACGATCAAAGCCACGGGTCTGACCTGCGAAGTGCTCTGCACCTCGACGGTCTCCCTCTACCAGGGCCCGACCGGGGTCGGACCGAAAGCCAAACCGGGCAAAACCGTGGTCCTCAAAGCCCTCTCGGCTCCAGGATCCAAACAGGTCGAATGGTCCGGTTGCCTCAGCGAACCGACCCCGACCGAATGCTCGGTCGTGATGGAAGAAGCAGAGGAAGTCACCGCCACCTTCGACGAAATCGAATAGGGGCGGCAACCAGGTAACGAGTCACGAGAAGCAAAGCCAAAGCCGCGGGGGCGCCAGGGGCCCCCGCGGCCTTGGCTCACACAGAAGGACAACGGGACTGATGCACAGAGAGGAACGGGACATGGGAGCAAGGACGAAGGCATCGATCGCGGTTGCGCTTGGGCTGCTCGTGGCGCTCCTGATTCCGGCCCCGGCTTCGGCCGCAGTGGGCCACATCTTCAAGGAAACCTTCGGCTCGGCAGCCCAGCCGAGCTTCGCCAACCCCGGCTCGCTCGCGGTCGATCCCTCCAGCAGCGACCTCTACGCGATAGAAGGACGCACAGAGCAGCAGCGGATCCACTTCACCGCCACGGCAGGCAAGTTCAAGGTCAAATTCGGCGCCGCCAACGTGGGCGAATTCGCCTTCAACGCGCCTCCAAAAGAAGTCGAAACCGCATTGGAGAAAGCCATCTGCGGCGGCGAAGACTGCCTCGACGTCGAAGCAATCCAGTTTGGCACCTTTCCCAACTACGTCATCAGGTTCAACGGGCCGCTCACAGAAACCGACGTCCCACAGATCACCTGCGAAAACGGGACCCCACCGCTGAGCGGTGGCGAAAAAGTCCCAGGGTGGGAACCCGGCGTCTGCAACTTCGAAACCGACACAAACGGCGTCACCACCCACATCAGCCGCTACCACTCCGACGGCACCCCCGCCAACTTCTCCGCCCCGGGCTCCAACGGCATCTACGGCGGCGAAACCCCACAGGGCCGCCTCTTCAACTCGCCCCAGATCGCGGTCGACGATTCCGGCGGCACCACCGACGGCGACATCTACCTCGTTCAGCGAAGACAGCACCTGGTCGACGTCTTTGCCCCCAGCGGCGCCTACCTGGGCCAGCTGACGGCATCGAGCGAAGGCGCCCTCGGCGAAGTCACGGGGGTCGCCGTCGACCCCTCCGGCGCCGTCTACGTCGCAGACGCCGGCAAAGGCAAGGTCCACAAGTACGTGCCGGCTTCCAACCCGGTCACCAATGCCGACAACAGCGCCAACTTCACCCGCACGAGCGCCTCGGCCCTGGCCGCCGGCGCCGGCCCCAGCGCCGGCTTCATCTTCTCCGACAGCTCCAACAAAGAACCGGTCAAGCTCGACAGCACCACCGGCGAACAGCGCTATGTGGTCGACCCGGGCGCAAGCAACGACCTCGCGGTCAACCAGGCCAACGGCCACCTGATCAGCGCCAGCGCCTCCGAATCGGCGGTCAAGGAATACGACGCCTCCGGCGCCACCGAAGCGAAACTGCTGGACAGCTTCTCCCCCGGCGGAGGTGGGAGCAGCATCGCCGTCGACTCCAGCACCGGCGACATCTACGTCGCTCGCCAAGCCAACCCCAAAATCGAAGTCTGGGCAACGGTGAACCTGCCGGAAGCGATCACCAAAGCGGCGACCGGGATCACCACCGGATCGGCCACCCTCAACGGCACGGTCAACCCCGAAGGCGTCCCGCTGAAGCCCAACCCCGCCGAAGGCTGCTTCTTCGAATGGGGCGCCACCGCCTCCTACGGCCACACCGCCCCCTGCGAAGCGCCCAACTCGAGCGAAGTCGGCTCGGGCAAAGCCCCGGTGGCGGTCCACGCCGCGGTCGCGGGCCTCAAAGCGGGCAGCACCTACCACTTCCGCCTTATCGCCGCCAACGCCGCCGCCCCGGTCAAAGGCAAAGACGAAGCGCTGGTCGCCCTCGGCCCCTCCGTCGGCGAAGAGGAAGCAAAGGAAATCACCACCACCTCGGCGACGATCGCCGGCACGGTAAACCCCCGCGGCGAATCGACCGGCTTCTTCGTCGAATACGTCACGGAAGCCGAGTTCAATAAATCCGGCTACAACAACGCGACCAAGGCCCCCGCCTCCCCGGTGGCGATCGGCTCCGAAAACGCCTTCCTCGAAGTCTCCCAAGGACTCACCGAACTCAGCCCCGGCACGACCTACCACTACCGCCTGGTCGCGACCAACCCGATCGCCACCGTCCCCGGCGCCGACAAGACCTTCTCCACCTTCGCCGCGCCCCCCGCCGACCTGCCCGACGGACGCGCCTGGGAGATGGTCAGCCCGCCGCAGAAGATCGGCGAGGCCTACGCGCCCGAACCCGGCGGCTTCCTCGGTGGAAGCTGCGAAGAATGCCTGCCAGGGATAAACGACCTGATGATGCCGATGCAGGCGAGCCCAGACGGCAACGGCGTCGCCTTCGAGGGCCAGGCCTTCTCCGGCGGCTTCGCGGCGGGGGTGAACGAGTACCTCGGCCACCGCGGCTCGCTCGGCTGGGGAACCACCGACATCACCGGGCTGAACTTCTTCGCCTCGGTGAAGGCGGACGGCTTCAGCGCCTTCAAGGCCTTCTCGGCCGACCTCGCCAAAGGCGTCCTCGCCCAAGGAGAACCAGCGCTCAGCGAAGACGCGCCACTCGGCCCCGGGGGCGTGCCCTTCGCCAACCTCTACCTCTGGGAGGAAGGAGTGCTGATGCCGCTGGTCACCACTGAACCACCGAACCGGACGCCCGGCGCCCACAACGGCGCGGCCGCCTTCATCCCGGTCTTCGCCGGCGCCAACTCGGACTTCACCCACGTGATCTTCGCGGCCAACGACGCGCTGACGGGCGAAGTGGAAGGGATCGCGCCGCCGGCGCCGGCGGTGGCGCCGAGCAGGTGCGAACTCCCAGGCGAAAAATGCAACCTCTACGAGTGGGCGGAAGGAGAACTGCGGCTGGTCAACGTCTTGCCGGGCAACGGGGCGGCGGTGGCGGGAGTGATCGGGGCGGGACGGCAGCTGACGGAACACAAAGCAACCGAAGCCCCCGACCTCGACAACGCGATCTCCGCCGACGGCAGTCGGATCTTCTGGTCAGACGAAGCAGGGCAGGCCTACGTCCGCATCGACGGGGAAGAAACGCGGGAAGTCAAAGACCCCGGCGCCTTCCTGACGGCGTCCGTGGACGGCTCGAGGGTCCTGCTGAACGACGGCTGCCTCTACTCGCTCGCCGCCGAAGCCTGCGAAGCCCAGATCGGCGGCCCGAGCACGTTCCAGGGCATCCTCGGGGCCGCCGATGACCTCTCCCACGTCTACTTCACCGACAAAGCGGCGCTGACGGGAGGCGAAGAAAACGCCAACGGAGAAGTGGCGGTGGCGGGCGCGTTCAACCTCTACGCCTGGTCAGAAGCGGGGGGGACGAAGTTCATCGGGCGGCTGCTGTCCCGCGACAACAGCTTCGGGCTCAACTCCCGCTACGGCGACTGGAGGGCGACGCCGCAGAACCGCACCGCCCAGGCCAGTCCCGACGGCCGCTACCTGGCGTTCATGTCGCGGGCAAAACTCACGGGTCAGAACAACGAAGTCGCCGGCGAAGGGTGCAGGGGCAGCGAATCAGCCGTTTGTCTGGAGACCTTCGAGTACGCGGCCGGCTCGGAAGAGCTGACCTGCGTCTCCTGCAACCCGACCGGCCTGGCGCCCTTGGGCCAGGCGAACCTGAGCCTGTTCCGCAACGCCTCCACCCCCTTCCCCCAACCCCACAACCTCACCGACTCAGGCGAAGGGCGGATCTTCTTCGAAAGCCAGGACACGCTCTCGCCCAAGGACACCAACGGCCACATCCAAGACGTCTATGAGTGGGAGCCAGACGGGGTCGGCAGCTGCGAGAAGCCAGGCGGCTGCGTCTTTTTGATCTCCTCCGGCCATAGCCCCAACGACTCGATGTTCGTCGATGCCACCCCCTCGGGCGACGATGCCTTCTTCGTCACCCGCGAGAAGCTCGCCCCCCAAGACAAAGACGAAATGCTCGACCTCTACGACGCCCGCGTCGGCGGCGGCATCGAAGCGGTCGAAGAAGTGCCCTGCGAGGGCGAAGCCTGCAAGGGCCCGGGCACCGAAGCGCCCTCCCAGCCCGGAGCGGGCAGCGCGGAATTCGTCGGCCCCGGCAACGAAAAGCCACGGGGCTGCCCCCCGGGCAAGGTGCGCAGGCGGGGCAAATGCACGAAGAAGCCCAACGCCCACAAACACAAACACCGCCGCCAAGCGGCCAAGCACAGCCGAGGAGGCGCCAAGTGAACCGCAAGCAGCTTCTGATCTCCTGTCTGACCCTCGCCGCCCTCCTGCTGGCGCTGCTGGCCCCCGCCGCCGCCCAGGCCGACTTCGGGATCGAGAGCTTCGAAACCACGGCGCTGAACGAAGACGGCTCAGCCGACCTGCAGGCGGGCTCCCACCCCTACGAATACGTCTTCTCCTTCACGATGAACCAGGACTCCGAAGAAGTGCCGGAAGGCAACCTGCGCGACCTGGTCGCCGACCTGCCGCCGGGCCTGGTCGGCAACCCGCAGGCGGTGCCGAAGTGCAAGACCTCGGAATTCGAGGGCCAGAACTCGCTCTGCCCCGGGGACAGCCAGATCGGCATCGCCTACATCAGGATCGGGCTGGGGCTGCTGATCCAGCCCATATACAACCTGACGCCGCCCAACGGCGTGATCGCCCGCTTCGGCTTCAGCCTGGTCGGCTTCAACACCTTCGAGGAAGCATCGCTTAACCCGGCCAACAACTACGGGGTGCGGATCGCCGACCCCACCGTCCCCTCTGTCCCCGGCACGATCGAGATCCAGTCGGTCAAAGAGGTGATCTGGGGGGTGCCGGCGGACCCCGAACACGACGCCGAGCGCCAGTGCATCAAAAAAGAAAAACTTTTCATCGGCTGCGCGAGCGAAGCCCAGCCGCCGGTCCCCTTCCTCTCCCTGCCGGGTGCCTGCGCGGGGCCGCTTGAGACCTTCTTCAAAGTCGACTCGCTGCAGGAACCGGGCCTCTTCCGGGAGGCGAGCGCCTTCTCGCTCGACGATGCCGAAGAACCGACCGGCCTCGACGGCTGCAACGCCCTGGAATTCGAACCGACGATCTCCTCCCAGCCGACCACCAACATCGCCGACAGCCCCGCGGGCCTGGACTTCAACCTGCACCAACCCCAAAACGAAGACCCCGAAGGTCTCGCCACCGCGACCCTGAAGGACACCACGGTCGCCCTGCCGGCGGGAATGAGCCTCAACCCCTCGGCGGCCAACGGCCTCGATGCCTGCTCAGAGGATGAGATCGGCTATGCACCCGCCGAAGGCAAGATCCGCTTCACCGGCGCCCCGCAGAGCTGCCCCGACGCGGCCAAGGTCGGCACCGTGGAAGCCTCCTCGCCGGCGATCGACCACAAGGTAAAAGGCGCCGTCTTCGTCGCCAAGCCCTTCGAGAACCCCTTCGGCTCTCTCCTGGCGATCTATTTGGCGCTGGAAGACCCCCAGACCGGCGTGATCGCCAAGCTCGCGGGCAAGGTGACGCCGGATCCCAACACGGGCCAGCTCACCACCCGCTTCGAGGAAAGCCCGCAGCTGCCGATCGAAGACGTCGACCTGCACTTCTTCGGCGGTGCTAGAGCGGCGCTGAAGACCCCGCTGGCCTGCGGCACCTATACCACCACCTCGACCCTGACCCCCTGGAGCACTCCAGAAGGGGCAGACGCCCACCCGAGCGACAGCTTCCAGACGACCCAGGCGGCAGGAGGCTCCGGAGCCTGCCCGAGCAGTGAAGGGGCGGCCCCCAACGCCCCCGGCTTCAGCGCCGGCACCCTCGCCCCGACCGCCGGCGCCTACTCGCCCTTCCTCCTGCGGCTCTCCCGCGAAGACGGCTCCCAGCAGATCACCGGCATCGACGCCACCCTGGCGCCGGGCCTGACCGGCAAGCTGGCCGGGGTAGCGGAGTGCTCAGAGGCCCAGATCGCGCAGGCGAAGAGTCGCGAAGAACCCAACAAGGGAGCCCTGGAGCAGCAGAGCCCAAGCTGCCCGGCCTCCTCAGAGGTAGGCACAGCCACAGTGGGCGCAGGAGCGGGCCCGACCCCCTACTACGTAACCGGCCACGCTTACCTGGCAGGCCCATATAAGGGAGCCCCGCTGAGCCTGGTGGTGATCACCCCGGCGGTCGCCGGCCCCTTCGACCTCGGCGCAGTAGTAGTCCGCACTGCCCTCAACGTCGACCCTGAAACCGCCCGGATCCATGCCGTCAGTGACCCCTTGCCCTCGATCATCGACGGCATCCCGCTCGACATCCGCAGCATCGCCCTGAAACTCGATCGTCCGAACTTCACCCTCAACCCGACCAACTGCAACCCGCTGGCGATCACCGGGGCTGCGGCCACCCTGCCGGGCCAGTCCGCCACTCTCAGTCAGCGCTTCCAGGTCGGCGGCTGCAACGCCCTGCCCTTCAAACCGAAGCTTCAGCTCTCCCTGCGGGGCAAAACCGGCCGCGGCGGCTTCCCCGCCCTGAAAGCGGTGCTGACGATGCCACCGGGCTCGGCCAACATGGCCGCGGCCCAGGTCACCCTGCCCCATTCGGAGTTCATCGCCAACGCCCACATCGGCTCGCCCTGCACCCGGGTGCAGTACGCGGCCCACAGCTGCCCGCCCTCCTCGGTGCTCGGCTCCGCACACGTCGAGACCCCGCTGCTGGAAGCACCGCTTGAAGGCCCGATCTATCTGATGGCGGGCTTCGGCCACCTGCTGCCCGACGTCGCCGTCGACCTCGGCGGCCAGATCCACGTCTTCGCCCACGGCAAGGTCGACAAGGGAAAGACCGGCGGCCTTCGCAACACCTTCGAACTGATCCCCGACGCCCCGGTCTCGAAGATCTCCCTGCAGCTGCTCGGAGGCAAGAAGGGCCTGCTCGAAAACTCAGAAGAACTCTGCGAAAAACCCCGCCGCGCCCTCGCCCACTTCACAGCTCAAAACGCCGCGGTATCTGACTCCCGCCCGCTGATCCGGGTCAAGGGCTGCAAGACGAACCGACACGCCAAGCACAACCGGAGGAAGCACCGATGAGCGCCCGTTTCCTGTTTGCCCTCGCCGCGAGCGCCCTCACCCTCGCCGCACCGGCGACCGCCCAGGCCTCCCAGACCCTGACCACCGAAAAGGCGGGCGCAGGGACAGGCACCCTGACCAGCTCCCCGGCGGGGATCGAATGCGGCGCCGAATGCCAGGCCTCCTTCGCCGACTCAACCGTCGTCACCCTGACCGCCACCCCCGGCGCAAACAGCGCCGCCGCCACCTGGTCGGGCTGTGATTCCGTAAACGGCGAAAACAAGTGCATCGTCACGATGAGCTCCGCCCGCAAAGTCACCGCCAGCTTCGCCTTGGTGCAGCGTCAGCTGAAAGTCAAACGGGACGGGAGCGCCACCGGCACCGTGACCAGCTCCCCGGCAGGGATCAACTGCGGCGCCACCTGCGCAACCACCTACGAACACGGCACCACGGTCACCCTGACCGGCTCCCCCGGCCCAAACGCCCAGGCGGCCAAATGGGCGGGCTGCGGCACGGTAGACGCCGAAGACCGCTGCATCGTGACGATGAACGCGGCCAAGGAAGTGACTGCCACCTTCAACCTGATCCAGCACCCCCTCGCCCTGATCATCGACGGCTCAGGCACAGGGGCGGTGACCAGCTCCCCGGCGGGGATCAACTGCTCGGCCGGCTGCTCCGCCCCCTTCGACCACGGCGCCACGGTCACCCTGACCGGGACCCCGGGCCCCCACACTCACGAAGCCAAATGGTCGGGTTGCGACAAAGTCAACGCCGAAGACAAGTGCATCGTTTCGATCAGCGCCGCCAAAGAAGTGACCGCGATCTTCGACCTGATCCAGTTCCCCCTGGCGGTGACCAAGGCAGGCTCCGGCGGCCCCTACTCGACCGTGACCGCCCCCGCCGCGGCGATCAACTGCGGGGAAGCCTGCTCGGCCAACCTCACCGAGGGCACCGTGGTCACCCTCAAAGCCACCCCGGGCCCCAACATCCTCAAAGCGACCTGGACGGGCTGTGAATCGGTCAGCAAAACCAACGAATGCACGGTGACGATGTCAGCCGCCAAAGAAGTGACCGCCACCTTCAACCTCGCCCCCGGCGTCTCCATCTACACCCTCACGGTCGAAGCCGACGGCACCGGCAAAGGCACGATCACCGGCAACCCGGGCAAAATCAGCTGCCCCAGCGCCTGCGCGGCCGAAGTGGTGCAGGAAACCAAAGTCCTCCTGGTAGCCATCCCCGCCGAAGGATCTGCCTTCGACCACTGGGTGGGAGGCGGCTGCTCCAACGCCGGCCCCTGCGAAACCACGATCAAAGGCTCGAAGACGGTGAAGGCGATCTTCACCGCGGTCGGCACCCGCACCCTGACGATCGCGATGCCGGGCTCCGGCCAGGGCGCGGTGAAAAGCAAAGCGGCAGGGATCGACTGCAGCGCCTCCTGCTCCACCCAGCTCGACGCCGCGACCAAACTGACCCTGACCCCGACCGCCGCCCAGGGCTCTGCCTTCGCCGGCTTCTCCGGCGCCTGCACCGGCACCGGCGTCTGCAAAGTGACGATGAACGAAGCGCGCAGCGTCACCGCGACCTTCGTCGCCACCTCGACGCCGCCGGCGCCGCCAACCCCGATCGGCACCGCTGTCGTCTCCGCCAAGGCCAAGGTCAAGGGAAAGAAGGCCCTGGTCGCGATCAGCTGCTCGGGCCCCGCCTCCTGCCGGGGCACCCTGAAGCTGACCGCGAAGCTGGGGGGCAAGTCCACCAAGATCGGCTCGGCCTCCTTCGCCCTCGCCCCCGGCGCCTCGACCACCTTGAAGGTCAAGCTGAGCGCCAAGGCGCTGAGCCTCCTCAAGGGCAAGGGCAAGCTGGGGGCGAGAGTGAGCGGGAGCGGGATCGCCGCCCACCCGGTCAAGCTGCTGGCGACCTAGGAGGGAACAGGAGCCTTGGCCGTCTCGGTTGCCCCCGGCCTCGCCTCGCCGCTGGGCGAGCGCTTCGCCGCCACCCCGCGTCATGCCTGCCGGGCGCTGGTCAGGGCATTGGGCCAGGGCGAGCTCGAGGCCGCCCTCGCTTGCTTTGCCCCCGATGCCTGCCTCATCCTCGCCGACGGCACCGCGGTGCACGGGGAGGCGGCGATCCGCACCCGCCTCGCCGAGCTGATCGCCGGCGCCGCCGAGGTCGCGATCGAACTCGCCGGCGTCCTCGCCGCCGGCGACACAGCCCTCGCCTATGAGCGCTGGAGGATCCGCTCCGAGGAGGCGGCCTCTTTGGATCACTCCCACCACCCGACCCTCGTCCTTCGCCGCCAAGGCGAGGAGTGGAAGCTGGCGATCGCGGCCCCCTGGGGCTGGGCCCCGGCGCCGCCACTGGAAGCGATCGCCGCGCCGCAGTGAAGCAGGCGAGCCGAAAGCGGGGGGCCGGTGCCGAGATCGCCGAGCGCCTGCGCCGGCGCCGTGCCGAGATCGAGCAGGCGCTCCTCACCCGCACCTACGCGGTCTCCGAGCCTCCACCCGAGAGCGGCCCCGAGTATGCGGAGGGGCTGCGGGTGGCGGTGGCAGCCGGGGTCGCCTACGCCCTGGAGGGGATCGAGCACGGCGAGCGCAGTGCACCGTCTGTCCCCGAGGCGCTCTTGGCCCAGGCCCGCCTCGCGGCAAGGAGCGGGGTCAGCCTCGACACCGTCTTGCGCCGCTACTTTGCCGGCCACGTCCTGATCGACGACTTCATGATGCAGGAGGCAGAGCGCACCGGGTCCTTAGACCCGGCCGAGCTGAAGCGCCTGCTGCGCTCTCAGGCCGCGATCGTCGACCGCCTCCTCGCCGCCGTCTCACAGGCATATACCGAGGAGGCCAAGCGACGCCCGCAGAGCACGGAGCGACAAAGGGCCGAGCGGATCGAGCGGCTGCTCGGCGGCGAGCCGCTCGACACTTCCGAGCTGGGCTACGGCTTCGATGGTTGGCACCTCGGCATCCTCGCCGCTGGGCCGGGAGCGGACACCACCCTCAGGTCCCTCGCCCGGTCTCTCGATACCCGCCTGCTCACCCTGCGCCGGGAGGAAGGCACCCACTGGGCCTGGCTCGGCTCCAAGCGCCGGATAGACGCCGGAGAGGCCCAGACCCGGGCCACCCGAGAGCTGCCCCCCAGCCTCGTGCTGGCGATCGGCGAGGCGGGGGAGGGGATCGCGGGTTGGCGGCTCACCCACCGCCAGGCCCGGGCGGCGCTCTCGGTCGCATTGCGCGGCGGCGAGAGAGCGGTCCGCTACGCAGGCGTCGCCCTGCTCGCCTCTGCCTTGCAGGACGAGCTCCTCAGAACGGCGCTTCACGAGCTCTACCTGGCGCCGCTGGAGGCAGAGCGCGACGGGGGAGGAGCCCTGCGCCGGACCCTGCGGGCTTACTTCGCGGCCGAGCGCAACGTCTCTTCGACGGCGGCGAGGATGGAGGTCGATCGCAAGACGGTGACGTCGCGGTTGTTCATGATCGAGGAGAGCCTCGGCCGCCCGATCGCCGCCTGCGCGCCCGAGCTGGAAACCGCCCTCCGCCTGGCCGAGCTGGCACCCGAGCCATCTCCCCAGAGATGGGAATCAGTGCCCCGGAACTCCCCAAATTGACCAGCGACACCGCCCTCCGGCGCTGAGAGGATCGCGCCAAGCGAGAGCGGCGGCCGGGAGCCGTCGCGACGAGGGGGAGAGCGAATGTCACGAGGCAGGAGCCGTCTGAACGAAGCCGCAAAGACGAGGACGGTCCTCGCCGTCCTGCTGGGGGTTCTCTGCCTTTGCCTGGCGTGGTGCGCAACTGCCTCGGCGTCCGCAGTAGTACCCAGTCCCGTGCCGCTTGGCTCAGGCCATGACGCTCGGGATACCCGCATCCCTGGCCACTACATCGTCGTGCTGGAAGACTTCGTCGCCCATCCGGGCGCCGTCGCGGAAGCGCAGACAGAGCACCAGGGCGGAGAGCTCTCCTTCGTATACCGCCACGCCCTGAAGGGCTACTCAGCAGAACTTGACAGGAGCGCCGTCGAAGCTCTGAAGGAAAACCCCAAGGTCAAGTATGTCACCCCGGACCACATAGATGAAGCTTTTTCGCAGAACATCCCGACCGGCATCAGTCGGGCCTTTGCAACCGCCAACAAAAGCGCCGACATCGATGAAAAAGACGACGTCAGGGTCAACGCGGATGTTGCGGTGATCGATACCGGGATCGACTACGAACATCCCGACCTCAACGTGGTCGAACGGACGAACTGTGTGCCTCCCAAAACATTCAAAGAACCGGATGTAGAAAAATGCGTCGACGGAACCGGCAAAGACAACCACTACCACGGTACCCACGTGGCGGGCACGATCGGTGCAATCGACAACGGAGAAGGTGTCGTCGGTACGGCTCCGGGCGTGCGGTTGTGGGCCGTCAAGGTTCTGACCCCAGAATCTTTTGGGGGAGCCAGCGGGTCCGAGTCCTGGATCATTGCCGGGGTCGACTGGGTCACCGCCCACTCCGAACAGATCGAGGTGGCCAACATGAGCCTTGGCTGTGCATGCCAAGAGCCAGCCCTCGACGAAGCGATCGAGACCTCCATCGAAGCCGGCGTCGTCTATGTCGTA
>DASSMU010000222.1:0-2052 GCA_035701465.1 Solirubrobacterales bacterium | reverse complement strand
GCTTCCCGCTCGTCGTCAAGCCGAGTCGAGGCGGGTCCTCGCTCGGGGTGAAGTTCGCCGAGAGCCGCGATGACGTGCCCGGCGCGCTCGTCTCCGCCTTCAGCTACGACGACCGGGTCCTGCTCGAGCGCTTCGTCGAGGGCCGGGAGCTGGCGGTCAGCGTGCTGGGCGGCGATCCGCTCCCCGTGGTCGAGGCCATCCCCCAATCGGGCGACAGCTACGACTTCGAAGCGCGCTACGAGATCGGCCGCACCTCCTTCGTCTGCCCGGCGCAGCTCGCCGAGGCGGACGCGGCGGCGGTCACCGGCGCCGCCCTGGGCGCCTACGAGGCCCTCGGTTGCTCCGGCTTCTCCCGGGTCGACCTGATCCTCGGGCCGGACGGGCCCCAGGTGCTCGAGGTCAACGCCATACCGGGCCTCACCGACACCAGCCTCCTGCCGCAGGCGGCCGAGGCCGCCGGCATGCCCTTCGAGCGCCTCGTCGAGAAGATCCTCGACCTGGCGCTGGCGCCGGTCGCGGCCTAGGAGTCCTCGCCCTTGGCGAAGTCGTCGGGGGTGACCTCGTCGAGGAACTCTTTGAATTTGTCGACGACCTCCTCGGTGTCCTCGACGTCGTGCTCGAACTCGATCGCCGACTCCTCGATCACATCCTCGTCGGCGTAGATCGGCGCCGAGACGCGGACGGCGAGGGCGAGGGCGTCGGAGGGTCGCGAGTCGATCTCGATCTCGGAGCCGTTGACCGAGACCGTGATCGAGGCGTAGAAGGTGTTGTCGCGCAGCTCGGTCACCGAGACCCGCTCGCATTTGGCGTCCATCTGCTCGAGCAGGTCGGAGAGCAGGTCGTGGGTCATCGGTCGCGGCGTCGATGCCCCCTGCAGCTTCATCAGGATCGCCGCCGCCTCCGGGTGGCCGATCCAGATCGGCAGGAACTTGTTGCCGTCGACCGTCTTCAACAAGACAATCGGCTGCTTGCCGACCATGTCGAAGCTGACCCCGTAGATCTGCATCTGCTGCACGAGTGGGCGATCCTGGATTCGAACCAGGGACCTCGTCCTTATCAGAGACGCGCTCTAACCAACTGAGCTAATCGCCCTTCTTGGCTCTGCAAGGCGGTTCTTTCCCACTTGCCTCTCCGCCGCCATATAGCTCAATGGCACAGTCATGGCACAGAGGGCTTCGACTGCGGTCAAAAGCCGCGCTGCATCGCTTACCGGCATCGTAGCGGCCGGGCGCAACAGATCGAGCTGCTCCTGGCAAGGCTCAGGGACTCCCTTTGCGTTCAAGATCTTGCTGCCGGGCCTGCTGACGCGGCAATCAGGGAATCGGAAGGTGCCGATGCGGGGTTGAAGGCAAGACGGAGCACAGTGATTTGGGCAGCCCTAAGCCTAGTAGATGCTTTAAAGTAACTTAAATATGAGCTATAATGCCGTATATGCCTCAGGCAGCGACGGTGTCCAAGCTGGCTCAGGTTGCAGAGGAGCAGTGGGGACTGGTGACCCGGCGCCAGGCGGAGAAAGCGGGTGTCTCACCGGCCACGCTCCAACGCCTGAGCGACAAGGGGGTACTGGAGCGAGTTGGCCACGGCGTGTACCACCTTGCCGGAGCGCCACTCCCCGACCAGGTCCCGCTGCGCGCGGCCTGGCTGCAGCTTGCACCCGACACTCCCGCCTGGGAGCGTAAATCGGGCCAAGGGGTGGTGTCTCACCGGTCTGCGGCGGCGTTGTACGGCCTTGGCCATCTCCCAGCCGACACGCACGAGTTCACCCTGCCGGCAAGGCGGCAGGTGCGCCGTCCAGACATGCGCGTCCATCGGCGCAAACTGGCCGATGACGAGTGGGTCGCCCTTCGTGGCCTACCGGTCACCCGGCCGTCGCGGATCGCATCGGACCTGCTGGCCGACCGGGAGGAACCCGAGGCGGTCGCGCATGTGGTCGCCGACGCGATCCGGAAGAAGAACGAGTACGCCGCCGTCTTCGTGGGAGCGCTCGCGCCCCATGCAGCGCGGCTTGGCCTGCGCCGGAGGGATGGGCTGGCGGTTCTCCGCTGGCTGCTC
>DASSMU010000221.1:0-3030 GCA_035701465.1 Solirubrobacterales bacterium | reverse complement strand
GGGTCGTGCAGGACGGCGCGGCAGACGGCCAGGCGCTGGACCATGCCGCGCGAGTAGGTGTGGACCTTGTCGTCGCCCCGCGCCCAGAGCCCCACGCGCTCCAGCAGGGCCCACGCATGCTCGAGCGCCACGCCGTGCAGGCGGCCGTGGAAGCGCAGGTTCTCGCGCCCGCTGAGGTCGCGGTAGAGCAGCGGCTCATGGCCGAGGAAGCCGATCCGCCCGCGCAGCTTCCAGGCCTCGCCGGGCAGTGAGCAGCCGAGCGCCCGCACCTCGCCGCCACTGGGTCGCAGCAGGGTGGCGAGGATGCGCAGCAACGTCGTCTTGCCCGCCCCGTTCGGACCCAGGACCAGCAGGGTCTCGCCCCGCGCGAGCTCCAGCCCGATGCCGTCGAGGGCGGTCCGTTCGCCGTAGTCGCGGCGCAGCCCGGCAAGGCTGAGCGCCGGTTCTTCTGTCGCCTGGCCGGGCTCCACTGCGGGGATTGTGAACGTCTAGGGTGCCGCGGGACAATCTCGCAAGGAGGAACGAATGAGCAGGACCAAGAGGGCGGGGGCGGTACTGGCGATGCTGACCGGGGCCGTAGCGCTGTTTGCGATCCCGGCCGCGGCGAGCCAGCCGGGTCAGACGGTCAAAGTCGCGTCGACGCTGCAGATCAGCGCCTACGGCTACTTCGGCAAGGTGAAGTCGCCGAACTCGAACTGCCTCGCCGAACGCACGGTGGTGCTGAAGCAGCAGGGCCACGGCGTGCTTGGCACCGACACCTCCGACGACCAGGGTCGCTGGAAAGTCGATCCCGAAGACCTTCACTTCAAGGGCAAGCTGCCGTTCAAGATCTACGCCGTGTTGAAGCCGATCACCCAGGCGACGGCGGGCCCGATCTTCAAGTGCTCGGGGGCGACCTCGAAGACGATCACGATCAACGGCGGTTGAGCCGGGCAGGGGTCTAGTCGCTCCCGGTACGCTTTGAAAATCGTGAGCGACTCGCCCCCCATCCTGAACGAGGTCGACACCTACGGCCCCGCCTACATGCGGGTTGCCGATCAGCTCGGGCGCTACGAGGGCAACGAGGAGGAGGCGCCGCTGGCGATCGAGCTGCTCGGCCTCTCCGCGGGCGATCGGGTGCTGGACGCGGGCTGCGGGCTCGGCCGCTTCGTCGCCGCCCTGGCCGAGAACGGTATCGACGCGGTCGGGGTCGACATCTCCGAGATCGCGATCGCCGAGGCCAAGCGGGTCTATCCCGGCCCGACCTACTACGTCGCCGACCTGATGCAGCCGCTGCCGCCGGAGCTGCGCGGCTTCGACGGCCTGGTCAGCCTCTCCTCGAGCTTTGGCTTCGGGGCGACCGTGGCCGAGGACGAAGCGATGCTGCGCGCCTACCACGACGCTCTGCGGCCGGGGGGCAAGATGGCGATGGAGCTCTCCGACCTCGAGCGCTCCCGCTACCGGCTGAAAACCGACGAGGGCGTGGTCGAACGCGAGACCAACGGGGTGAAGGAAACGCTCGACGTGAACTTCTCGACCGGGATGTTGCACGTCCACTACGTCTACGGTGACGACGTCGTCGACTCGCGCATCCGCATGTATGAGGCCGATGACCTGCAGCGGATGGCGGAAGCGGCCGGCTTCCACGACGTCGAGCATTACGGCAACTTCGCCGGCGGGCCGAAGCGGCCAGAGGACCGTCTCGTCCTCGTCGCCACGGCATGACCGTTCACGGAGCCGCGGTAGTCGTCGACGCGTACTCGACCGGGGCACGGCTGGCGCCCCGCTTCGCCGCCGCCGGGATGCCGGTGGTGCACGTGCAGAGCAGCCCGCGCCTGCCCGACTTCTACGCCCGCGCCTTCCGGGCCGGGGACTTCGTCGAGAACGTCGTCCACGACGGCGACCTGGAGGCGACCGCGGCCCGAGTGGCCGCGCACGACCCGGCCTTCGTCGTCGTCGGCGCCGAGCCGGGGGTGCCGCTGGCCGACGCGCTCAGCGAGCGGCTCGGCTTGCCCAGCAACGGCAGCGCGCTGAGCGACGCTCGTCGCGACAAGAACGCAATGAGCGAAGCGCTGCGGAGCGCCGGGCTGCGCACGGCCGAGGCGCTGAAGGCCGCCGAGGCGGCGGGGGCGGTTGCCTGGGCGGCGGAGCGCGGTGGCGCCCCCGTCGTGGTCAAACCGCTCGACAGCGCTGGCACCGATGGGGTCAGCATCTGCGCCGATGCCGCCGCGATCGAGGCCGCCTTCGCGGCAAATCTCGGCCGGCCCAACGCCCTGCACGGCGCCAACGAGGAGCTGCTCGTCCAGGAGCTGCTCGAAGGCACCCAGCTCTTCGTCAACTCGGTCAGCTGGGACGGCGTCCACCACGTCTCCGAGGTCTGGCGCGACAACAAGCTCCGGGTAGGCGCCAACTTCATCTACGACTACGAGGAGCTGCTGGCGCGCCACGGCGAGCAGCAGGACCAGGTCGTCCCCTACGTCGAATCGGTACTCGACGCGCTCGGCATCCGCTACGGGCCCGCCCACACCGAGGTGATGCTGACGCCGACCGGCCCGGTCCTGGTCGAGTCGGGGGCGCGGATGCACGGCTCCGTCCCCGACGAGATCGTCGATCGCTGCACGCCGAGCCACCAGACGCTGACGGCCGAGGCCTACCTCGACCCGCACGCGGTCGCCCGCCGCGCCCAGCAGCCCTACGAGCTAGCCGCCGGCGCCTACTGCGTGATGCTGATCTCCCAGCACGAAGGCCGGATCGTCTCCGATGCCGGCCTGCGCGAGATCGAGTCGCTCCCCTCGTTCGCCGGCACGATCTCGATGCTGGGTCCCGGCGACACGCTTAAAAAGACCATCGACCTTTTCTCCTGCCCCGGAATCATCTACCTGGTCGACCCAGACCGGGAACAGCTCAAAATCGACTACGACCGCATCCGCGAGCTCGACGCCTCAGGCGCCGTCTTCGAGCTCGAGCAACTCGTCGCCTCCTAAAGCTGGCGGGGGAGACCCCCAAGCCAGGGGTCAGCCGCCGCGCTTGCGCAGGGTGCGGCGGCCTACC
>DASSMU010000220.1:0-4151 GCA_035701465.1 Solirubrobacterales bacterium | reverse complement strand
GGACCATCGCCGCGAAGTTGAGCTCGACCTCGGGGTCGAGGATCGCCGGCGCCATCGCCGGGCTGCTGTAGACGACCGCGAACATCGGCGGCGCCACGACGTCGCGGAAGCTGGCGGCCCTGGCGGCCTCTCGGTCGAAGTGGACCGGGTTGTCGATCCCGATCACCCGGGCGTACTCGCCGATCTTCTCCTTGCCCACCACGTAGGTGGTGGCGGGCCATTCCTTCCCAATAGCTTCAGTCTTGACGGTCATGGCGCGGCAGTCTAGAGACGCTCCCGCACCCTGGTCGTCTGGCCAACTTGGCCTCTCGCGCGGGTGGCATGAGGTGAGGGGGTCGAGGACAGCCCGTGGACTGCCCGCAGGCCCCCTCACCTCATGACAGGACCCGCGCGCCGACCCCTACTCGTCAATCTCCAGCACCGCCAGGAACGCCTCCTGAGGCACTTCCACCCGCCCCACCGACTTCATCCGCTTCTTCCCCGCCTTCTGCTTCTTCAGCAGCTTCTGCTTGCGGGTGACGTCGCCGCCGTAGAGCTTCGCGGTGACGTCCTTGCGCAGAGCCTTGACCGTCTCCCGGGCGAGGATGTTGGAGCCGATCGCCGCCTGCACGGGAACATCGAAGAGCTGGCGTGGGATCGTCTTGCGCAGCCGCTCGACCAGGCGCTTGCCCTGCTCGTAGGCGAATTCGCGATGGACGATGATCGAGAGCGCGTCGACCTTCTCGCCGGCGAGCAGGATGTCGACCTTGACCAGATCAGAGGCCTGGTTGCCGATCGGCTCGTAGTCGAGCGAGGCGTAGCCGCGGGTCGAGGACTTGAGCAGATCGAAGAAGTCGAGGACGATCTCGGCCAGCGGCATGTCGTAGCGGATCTGCACCCGCTGCGGGCTCAGGTAGTGCATGTCGACGTGGGTACCGCGGCGCCCCTGGCAGAGCTCCATCACGGCGCCGACCTGCTCCGAGGGGCAGATGATCGTGGCGCGGATGTAGGGCTCTTCGATCGTCTCGATCGTGCCCGGGTCGGGCAGGTCGGTCGGGCTGTGGACCTCCTTGCGCTCGCCATTGGTGAGGTGGACCTCGTAGCGCACGTTGGGGGTCGTCGCCAGCAGGTCGAGGCCGTACTCGCGTTCCAGCCGCTCGCGCACAATCTCCATGTGGAGCAGGCCGAGGAAGCCGCAGCGAAAGCCGAAGCCGAGCGCCTCGGAGGTCTCCGGCTCCCAGGACAGCGCGGCGTCGTTGAGGGCCAGCTTCTCGAGCGCGTCGCGGAGGTCTTCGTAGCGATCGGTGTCGATCGGGAAGAGACCGCAGAAGACCATCGGCCGCACCTCGCGGTAGCCCTCCAGCGCCTCGGAGGCCGGGCGCTCCAGCGCCGTCAGCGTGTCGCCGACCCGCAGCTTGGCGACGTCCTTGATCCCGGTGATCAGGTAGCCGACGTCGCCGGCCTCCATCCCCTGCACCCCGGTCATCGCCGGGCGGAAGAAGCCGATGTCGTCGATGTCGGCCTCGGTCCCGTTCTGCATCGCCAGGATACGGCCGTGCTTGCGGAAGGAGCCGTCGACCATCCGCACGTAGGCGATCACGCCGCGGTACTGGTCGAACTCGGAGTCGAAGATCAGGGCTCGCGGTGGAGCGTCGAGATCGCCCTCCGGCGGCGGTATGCGGGCGACGATCGCCTCCAGCACCTCGATCACCCCCTCCCCGGTCTTGGCCGAGATCGGCATCGCGTCGGCAGGGTCGGTGCCGAGCAGGTCGGCGATTTCGGTCGCGACCCGCTCCGGCTCGGCACCTGGCAGGTCGACCTTGTTGATCACCGGGATCAGCTCCAGTCCGCTCTCGATCGCCAGGTAGGTGTTGGCGACGGTCTGCGCCTCGACGCCCTGGGCGGCGTCGACGACGAGCAGGGCGCCCTCGCAGGCTGCGAGGCTGCGTGAGACCTCGTAGGAGAAGTCGACGTGGCCGGGCGTGTCGATCAGGTGCAGGTGGTAAATCGCGCCGTCGGCGGCCCTGTACTCGACCCGCACCGCCTGGGCCTTGATCGTGATCCCGCGCTCGCGCTCGAGGTCCATCGAGTCGAGCATCTGGGCCTGCATTTTCTTCGGGTCGACAGCGCCGGTGAGCTCGAGGATGCGGTCGGCCAGCGTCGACTTGCCGTGGTCTATGTGGGCGATTATTGAGAAGTTGCGAATGTGGTCCATCGGGGAGCGGAGTATGACCATGCATACGACCGGCGGGTCCTGTCGCGGCGGCCCTCCCCCACATGCTCAGACGCCGCTTCGCGGCGCCTTCCGCTGCGGGGGACCCCCGCCACCGCGCCACCCGCCGGAGGAACGCTGATCAGCCCGCCCCCCCCCGGCGGAACAGGCGAAATCTTGGATCGCCCGCCGACCCTTTTCTCCTCAGCGGGGGCAGGACGAGGCGGGGAGCTGGCCTTGAAGCCGGAATACAACCGTGGGAGGCTTGCGGAGGATGACGGTTGTGCCGGGGGATTCTGTCCATCGGGCCGTCGGTGGGTATGGGGGCTTGCCCAGTTCTATGCGGTCTCGGGTGGTTATCGCGTAGTCGTAGTTGCCGGTGTTTAGGAGGTGGCGCCAGGCTTGGCAGGTGGTTGGGGCTGTGAAGCCGCCGTGGGGTTGTTCTTCGCCTATGTAGTCGACCTGGTTGGTCAGGTCCTTGCCGTACAGGGGGTACTGGCGGGTGCTGGTGGTGGCTATGCGAGCGTCGGTGATCCCCTGGGCCCACTTAAAGGCCGCGTTGAGCCCGGGAGTCGTGAAGGTTGGATCCGTGTATCGATTCCGCAGGTAGTGACGTTGGACCGGATAGCCGATCCCCACCACCAGCACCGCGATCCCCACCACGAAAAAGGCCAACCCCCTCCCCATCCGCTGACTTCGTCTTTTCCAGTCCGTATGCACCGGAAACGACGAAGTCAGCGAAAGGGAGACGAGGGAGGTGCGTAGTTGCGGTGCGGTTGGAAGTAGAGCCAGACCCAGTACCAGGGCCGGGGCCAGGTAGCGGAGGCCGGACTCGAAGCCGTGAGGGGAGCCGTCGGGACCGGAGGCTGAGGTTGGGGCGATCAGCCAGGCAAGAGCGGCCACCAAGCCGACCAGACCCATCACCCGCTGGGCGGGACTGGCGCAGCGGCCGAGGCAGAGGACCAGGCCCGTCAGCGCGAGGGCGCCGAGCACGGGCCAGAAGATCGTCAGGCCATGATGGAGGCCGGGAAGGAACCAGTCCGACCAGACCGAGCTGTTCGTGAGGTAACCGAAGACGCTGTGACCTTCGCGTCCGCCGAGCGCCTGCTCCGGGGCGGGCAGCGTGATCGGGCCGAGGTGCTTGACCCACGGCAATGGGTTGCCGGTGTGGGCGAGGTTGCGCAGGTACCAGTAGCCGCCGCCGGCAAGAGCGGCCAGGCCCGTCGCGGCGAGCGCTCGCCATCTGTCCCCCTGCCGCGCGATCAGAGCCAGGCCGATCACGAGCACCGCGGCCGGAAGCAGGAAGTTGAGCTTGGTCCCGGCGGCCAACCCTGCCG
Source organism: Solirubrobacterales bacterium (assembly GCA_035701465.1). Taxonomy (GTDB): domain Bacteria; phylum Actinomycetota; class Thermoleophilia; order Solirubrobacterales; family 70-9; genus VRUE01. The sequence continues at coordinate 623 of DASSMU010000220.1, read as the reverse complement.
CGAGTCCGGCGACGACCAGCGCCCCGGTTGAGAGGCCGCTGCCGACTCCCACCGACTTCCCCCCCTTCGCCTCAGCTTCCTCCGCATCGATTTCCGTGACACCCATGTCATCAGGGTCCGACCGAACCCCCCACGCGTTTAGGGCAACCGCAACAGCAGCAAGCAGGAAGAAGATCCCGACGATGTCGTTGCGCGCCTCGCCCGCCTGGTCGCTCAGGGCCGGGACGCTCAGCGCCACCGCCGTCAGCGCCAGTGAGACAGGCGCCACCTTGTATGGACGGCCGATGCACCAACCGGCAACCAGGCAGCCGACGAACCAGCCGAGGTTCATCAGCGGCGAGAGCAAATCCCGGTGGAAGGCAGACATCCCAACCGCATGCAGCACTTCCGAGTTCGCCGGATAGAACCAGGCCAGAAACTGCGGCGCGATGAAATGCAGGTCCCAGGTATTCCCGCTCTGGAAAAACCCAGCCGCGAACGGCCCGTGGTACCAGGTCGAATCGAACCCGGTCATGCCCGTGGACAACCGCACCTTCACCCCCGCGGCGAAATGGACCACGGCGACTGCGGCTATCGCCAGCGCAGCCAGGGTGAATAGGTAGGGAGGGTGGGGGGGTGCCGCC
>DASSMU010000219.1:0-20983 GCA_035701465.1 Solirubrobacterales bacterium | reverse complement strand
TCCGTCGACCCCCGCCCGTTCGTCCTATCCACGCTCTGGCGAGCGCCTTGAGCTGAAAGAATCGGGCTCATGGCTGATCCAGTCCTTCTGATCACCGGAGCTTCCAGCGGCATCAGGGCTGCTACGGCGCGGGCTGCTGCTGGGAAGTACCGGCTGGTGCTGGCGGCGCGGCGGTTGGAGCCGTTGGAGGAGCTGGTTGAGGAGCTGGGCGGCGAGGAGCGGGCGCTTGCGGTGCGCTGCGACGTCTCCGAGTGGGACGAGGTGGAGGCGATGGTCGCGGCCGGGATCGAGCGCTTCGGGCGGATTGACGCCGTGTTTGCCAATGCCGGGTTCGGCGCGACGCGCGGCTTCCTCGAGGAGTCGCCCGAGCACTGGCGCTCGATGGTCCTGACCAACGTCTACGGCCTCGCGCTGACGATCCGCGCCACCCTCCCCCACCTGCTCGAGCGCGGCGACGGGCACGTCCTCGTCACCAGCTCGGTGGCCGGGCGGCGGGCGCTGCCCGGCTCGCTCTACTCGGCGACCAAGCACGCGGCGACCGCGATCGGCGAGGCGCTGCGCGCCGAGCTGCGCCAGATGCACGAGAACCGCGACATCCGCGTCACCTTGATCGAGCCGGGCATGACCGATACCCCCTTCTTCGACAACCGCCCCGGCGAGTGGGCGCTGCGCGACGACGACATCGCCAGGGCCGTTCTCTACGCGCTCGAACAGCGGCCGGGCGTCGACGTCAATGAGATCCTCATCCGCCCCACCAGCCAGCCGATATAGGAGCCGATCCCGGCAGGGGTGGAGCGTCTTGTACTTTTTCGCGGTCGCTCGCCTCGCGCGACCAGCAATCCCCGATCCTCGAAAAAGTTAAGCGGAACCCCTGCCGGGATCGGCTTAATGCCGACCGTGGTGGCCGCCCTGCTTCTTCTTGCACGGCGTCCGCAGCTTTGGCTTCTGGTTCGCCTTCTTGCCGTTCTGTCCGGTGAACTTGGCGATCACCCGGTATTTGCGGGCGCAGAGGTTGGTCGAGTTTTCCAGCAGGCCCTTCTTGCCGCCGCGCACCGTCAGCGAGAATTTCGAGACCGGCACGTCGGGGACGACGTCGAACGTGGTGCGCATGCGGCCGTGGACCTGGTCGATGCGGCCGTCGAGGTCGACCCCGACCTGGCCGCGAAGCGAGACGACGAGATCGGGCAGAGTGTTGTCGGACGAGCGCAGGTAGACCGGCCCTTTCAGCGGCGCGTCGAGCAGCGGCGTTTCCGCGGTCGCGTATCCGTAGATCGACTTCGCCGGACATCCGTGCGCCGCGAACTGGACCCTGGTGCAGATCTTGGCGAGGCTGCTCTGGCGGAGGAAGAACGGTCGCGGCAGGGTGACCGCGGAGCGGCCGATGTTGGCGTCGCCTGCGCGGGCGACCAGGGTCGCGCGCAGCTTCGGGCTTTTGCCGCGGCGGGTGCCGCCGAAGGTGCGAATGAAGAGTTTCGGTTTGAACCCGAGCTTGTCGCAACCCTGGACCTGGAACGGCGTCGAAACCGGGAAGGGGCTGAAGGCGGCCGGATCGAGCGGGTTGGCGCCGCCGCCGCGCAGGGTGCCGCCGACCGCCATCGGCGCGCAGTTGGTCGGGTTGAGCGAGAACTGTTTGCGGTCGAGGTTGACGGCGACCGAGCGGAGATCGAGCAGGGCGCCGCCGAAGACGTGCGGGATCGTGTCGGAGACGGCGTGGACCTGTGCGGTCGCGGGGTCGACGAACAGCGCCACCCTCACCACGACCGTGCCGAGATCGAACGGTCCGGCCGTGGCGGGGGTGATCACTGCCAGGGAAACGGGAGCCCCGTGGTAGGGACCTGCGAGGAAGGCTTTTCCGCCGATGTGGAACGGTTCGGAACCGCTGCCCGCGGTGACCGAGGCGCTGCCGATGAGGCTCGAGGAGGGACAGCTGGAGCTGGCGGCCTCGGCCGCGCCGCTGTTGGCCGCGGCCGCCGCGAGCGTCTCCTCGGGGCAGTAGCGGACGCCGGCCAGCTTGGCGGTCAGGCCCGGCGGCAGGTCGACGTCGACGCCCTTCAGCTCCTGGCTGCCGCCGGAGCGGGTGAGGTCGACCTCAAAGGGGCTGTATGCGCCCCCCTGGGGATTCGCGGTGTGGGCACTGAAGGTGGGCGCGAAGGGACGTGCGCCGAGGGTTTTCGCGCAGGCGCCTCCGCCCGGCGCTTTGGTGAGCGTGAATTTGTCGCCGGGTTCGGCCGGCGGTTCGTCGGACGGGCCGCCTTCTTGCCCCGCCGGGACGGAGCCGAGCGCGATCGACCAGGGAGTCATCCGCGACGTGGTCGCATTGGGCCCGCAGGTCGGCGGGCTCGTCAGCGGCGCCCGCGGCCCGTCGTTGAAGTCGAGGCTGAAGGAGTTGAACGGGACCTGCGGGTTCTCGGCGAAGGTCGTGGTCAGCTGCCCGGTCTGGGGATCGGCGCTGACGTTGCCGATCAGGCGCACCGAGAGGCCGTAGCGAGCCGACTCGACGTCGACGAAGATGCGGTACTCCTGTCCCGACGCCGGGTCGCGGCTGAGCTGCTGCCCAAGGTAGACGTTGCCGCCGATCGGCCCTTCCGGCAGGGGCGAGGTTTCGACCGAGACGGTGCCGATCTTCGAGGCGGCCGGGCAGGCGACGGGATTCCTCGTCCCCTTGCCGAACTGCGCGTCGCTGCAGGCCTCGAGGCCGTTGGCGGCCGAGGGATTCAGGCCCATCCCCGCCGGCAGCGTCACTTTCGCGGTGCGCAGGTGGGACGTTTCCTGGCTTACCCCTTTGCTTTTGGTCTGGTGCGGGAGGTCCACCTCGACCGCCGGGCCGGAAGGCGAATCGGTTTCGGCGGTGTTCGGGTCGACGGCGACCGAGGGTTCGAAGGGAATGCCCTCGCATTCCTTCGGGGAGGTTCCCGGCGGGATCTTCGACTCGAAGGGCGGTTCGGCATCGGCGGGGAATTCATAGCCCGGATTTGCTTCTTCTTCGACCGAGCTGGCGAGCAGCCAGGTCGAGTAGACGTGTTCGAACTGCGCCGCCGACGCCGGCCCGAGGCAGGTGCTCGGAGTGGTGATGAAGGTGCCGTCCCCGGAGCGGCCGTTGAAGACGAGCCTGTTCTTGAGGATCAGCCCTTTGATCAGAGGTTCGAGTTTGACCGTCGGCGGCACTTCGATCGTGAACCCCTCGTGGAAATCGCCATCCCAGGCCACATCGGCTTTCAGATAGACCTTGTTGCCGGCGAGTTCGAGGCCGAAGAGGGCCGGTTCCCCGAATTCGGGTTCGAGGTCGTAGACGATCGCGGGAGGGGCTTCGACTGGAACACCGAACGGCGCTGCCGTAACTTTGCTTTCGCCAACCTCCGACCCTGCGCAGAGAGCCGGGTTTTTTTTGAATTCGGCCAGCGGACACTGAGGCAGCGCGCCTGGGTTGACGCTGAGACCGACCGGGAGGTCGACCCGAACCATCGCCAGTTCCCCGGTTGGTTCCTGCAGCAGGCCGGTCGTTTTGTGCGCGACGATGAACTGGGTAAAGCCGACGGGCGGGTGCCCGGCGGCCTGTTCGAAGAACTGCGCCGGCGTGGCGACGCTGCAGGTCGTCGGCGTGTCTGTAGTGCAGGTTCCCGCCTGCCAGCCGCTGTCGACTTTCGGGTTGTTGGGATCGGACGGGGCGATTATGCCCGCGGTGTTCGCCGCGGCCACAGAAGCGCCGCAGCCAAGCATCAGCATCACTGCGGCAATACTGCCGACAACCCTGAAAACCCCTGCTCCTGTGGCCATTCGTCTCTCCCTTTCAAAAAGCATTCTGTAGAAGGATACCCGATTTTAGTTATCTATATCAACATTTTTTGGTATTACTTACCCCAGAAGTTGGTATCGACCACTCGAAAAGAGACGGAGGAGTCCTGATGAATTGGCAACTTTTGGCACGAGCAAATACCCATCCGCTGCGGATCTCAATCCTCGAAGCCCTCGCCCTCGACGGTGGGCGCACCCTCTCCCCCAGCGACCTTAGCTACGAGCTGCGGATGCCGCTCAGCAACGTCAACTACCACGTGACCGAGCTGTGCCGCACGGGCCTGGTCGAACTGACCGCGGAACGCCCGGTGCGCGGCGCGACCGAGCATTTCTACCGCGAGGCGCGGGCGGCGGCCCGGAAGCCCAAGTCGGCCCAACTGGTTCGTGCCGGCTGAGCCTCTCTCGATTGGGGAGCTCCGATAGGGCTAGATCCCGCTAAGAAAAAGGTTAGTGTCCCCTTTCGTGGGGCAAAGGCCACGGATCAAGCGCACCGTGCAGAGATTCGAGGCGCCCGACGGCGACATCTACCTGATGCGCGGCGGCGCCCCCACGGACATTCGCATCGAGCAGCCCGACGTCGGGGAACGACGCCTGCTGGCCGCCGTCGACGGCACCCGCAGTCGCGACGAGTTGGCCGCCGAGTTCGGGGAGCAGGCCGTCGACGATCTGCTTGAACAGTTCGGCGAGCTGGGCCTGCTCGAGGACGCTGCCGACGACGACCGGATCGCACCGGGCGTCGTCGCCCGCTTCGACCGCCAGCTTCGCTATTTCAGCGACATCTCCGAGGGGCCCACGGCATCGGAATGCCAGGGCCGCCTTGAAGCCGCGCGAATAGCCGTGCTGGGCGTGGGCGGCCTCGGCGGCTGGTCGGCTCTTGGCCTGGCCTGCTGCGGCGTCGGCGAGCTGCTGCTGATCGACTTCGACCGGGTCGAGCTGACCAACCTCAACCGCCAGGTCCTCTACACCGAGGCCGACATAGGGGCGCCCAAGGCATCGGCGGCGGCGAAGCGCCTGCGCGCCTTCAACTCCTCGATGCGAGTCGAGGAGCGCGTCCAGCGCCTCGATTGCGAAGCGGCGGTCGCCGAGGCGATCCAGGGTTGCGACCTGGTGATCGCCTCCTGTGACTGGCCCGCCCACGACATCGAGAGCTGGATCAACTCGGCCTGCTTCGCCGCCGGCACCCCCTTCATCGCGATGAGCCACTTTCCGCCCATAGCTCGGGTCGGCCCGCTCTACGTGCCAGGCATGACCGGCTGCTACGCCTGCCAGGAGATGGGCTACCGCCGCAGCTATCCCCACTTCGACGAGGCGATCGAGCAGCAGCGCGGCAAGGTCTCCTCCGCCGGCACGCTCGGGCCCGCCTGCGAGCTGATCGGCGGCCAGGTCTCGCTCGACGCCATGCACCTGCTCACCGGGCTCGCCAAGCCCTCGACCCTGGGCGAGATCCACATCTACGACCTGCGCACGATGGAGGTCGAGCATGAGCCGATCTCCCCCGAGCCCGGCTGCCCGGTCTGCGGCGGGCTCCGGGAAGATCGGCCCGCCGCTCGTGTTTAGTGCTGCTTCAGGATTTGCAGCAGAGGCATGACCTGCTCGGCAGGCTTGACCGTCATCCCACTCACCTCCCTCCCGCTCGTCAGCACGCCTTCTTTGCGGGCCGGCCCCTGTCCTATGCAAGCGCCGGAGGCCGACCCACCATTCGTGCCTAGTGCTGCTTGAAAATTTGCAGCAAAGGCATGACCTGCTCGGCAGGCTTGACCGTCATCCCACTCACCTCCCTCCCGCTCGTCAGCACCCGGCCTTCTGCCGGGGCGGGAGTGAGAGAGTAAGAAATTTATTACTGCTGTGAATTTCGTTACTTCGTGTCCAACTGCCTTCAGGCAGGCACTATGCTCGGGTGCCACTGATTACGAGCGCGGACGCTGACTGGAGGACTCGCCGTTGACCCCGAACGAATTGCAGATCGGACGGAAGCCGATCAAGGAGCGCACGAAGCAGCCGGCCGACGCGCTGCCCCACGCCCTCAACCACTGGATCAGGCTGGAAGCGATCTCAATCCTGCACCAGGGCGAGTTCAGCGCAGGAGAGGTCGCCGAGATGATCGGCGAGGACGTCAGATACGTCACCGGTCACATCCGCGACCTCTACGAGGCAGGATGCATCGAATTCGTCGGCTACAAACTGGTGGGTAACCGCATGAGACCAGTCTTCCGCGCCGTTGTCCTGCCGGTAATCACCGATGAGGCGTATCGCACGATGTCGAGGGAAGAGCGCTACGACGCGGCCGGCGCAATGACTCAGGGTTTTCTGGCAGAGACCTTGTCCTCGTACCGCAACCGGAAGATGGATGGCGATGAACCGCCGTGCGTGGTCTGGGATGCCCCGCCCCTCGACGCCGAGGGGAGACGGAAGCTTCGGGAGCGCCTGACCGAGGTATGGGAGGAGGACGTGTTGGCGATCCATGGCGAATCCGCCAACCGCGTTGCAAAGTCGGGAGAGGAGCCTGTTCCCACCGTCGTCGGCCTGTTTAGCTTTGAACGGGGGCGACCGGAGGAGTCGAAGGTCCACTACAGCACGGCAGGAAATAAAAAAATTAGCAGTAACTAAATTTGGGTTGCCGTTTGCATACTGAACTGAGATTGTTCAATACTCCTAATTAATGAATCACCGGTTGACGTCAGCAGCCGAGAAACTCGACGGGAGTCACTCATGTACGACGACGAGGCGGAGCAGAGAGTCCGGCTGCAGGACTTCGCGCGCAGCCACACCATGCGCGCAAACATCCTCGCCCTGTTCGCCCAGGACGAAGGCCGGTCGCTCGACCCTGATGCCTTGAGTCACGACCTGCCGAACAAACCGATGCCGGCCGTGGTCAGCTATCACCTACAGACGCTGAGATCGGCTTCCCTCCTGCCGCCCGCAGCGACCGAAGCCGCCTAGGAAGCGGGCAGACCTCCGGCCCCCCCCGGCAGGCGCAGTTTGACTGACCTAAGGTTTGCTCCATGACGGGGATGAACCCCGGGGTGAGACCGGCTACCGAGGACGACCACGAGGCGGCTGCCGAGGCGCTGGCGCTGGCCTTCGCTGATGACCCCGCCTGGGCCCACCTGCTCCCCGACGACGCGACGAGAGCGGAGCGGCTCCTCGTCTTCTTCACGGCCGAGATCGGCAACCTGGTTCCCGAGCACCGCGAGCTCTGGGTCGCCGAGGACGGCAGCGGCGCCGCGATATGGGCCCATCCCGGCTGCTGGCGGGTGCCGATGGCACGAACGCTGCGGCCGGCTCGCCGGATGGCGGCAGTATTCGGCGCCCGCCTACCCCTGGCGACCTGGACCCAACTGCGACTGGAGCGCCGTCACCCGTCGTCTTCCGAGCACTGGTACCTCCACTACCTCGGGGTCGAACCCCGCTGTCAAGGGCGCGGTCTCGGCGGGGACCTGCTCAGGCCGGTGCTGGAGCTGTGCGACCACCAGGGAATCCCCTCCTACCTGGAGGCGAGCACCGAGCGCAACCGGGGCCTCTACGAACGCAACGGCTTCGGCCTGAGTGGAACCTTCTCGATGCCCGCGGCAGGACCGCTGCTTCGGAAGATGTGGCGGGACCCGATCTCGAGCTCCACCCCGCCGGGATCAGACCGAACGTAGCCACGGGAGCCGGCCTGAGCGCCGGACTCGGCGAGAAAGCCGAACCGACCGTGATCCTGCCCCAGGAAAAGGGCTCCATGCTCACCGGCTCTCTGAAGGGACCCGGCGGGCAGATCGCGGGGGCTTCGGTCTGCGTCTTCGGCAAGTCGTGACCGACGGGGAACGCAACTTCCTTGGCGTCGCGATGACCGATCGAAACGGCAACTACAAGTTTCTCGTCGTTCTGAAATCAAAGTAACACCCTCGAACCCGGCGATCGCCGGGTTCGAGGTGTGGTGCCTAACTCGCGTTAGGCCATTCCGCAATAGCAAAGATTACTCAACTAATATAATTTCACCTAATTCGTATAACGATTTACTTAAGTAGATTTCGTTATCTTCTTTGCAGTCGTTGTAGTCTTTGATTCCTTCATATAACCCAGTGTGAGTAACGTTCAGGTTAACGCATACGTGTTCACCTACGTGTAAACCAAATGGACCGACCACTAAGTCATTCGGTCCTCCTTCTTTTTTAGTTTCACACCAATTTTCATAGCGGCCATTAGTGTTGTGCTCGTATTTCACGCAATAATGTAAGTAGCCGCTGATATAGGTTGGAATTAACGGCGTCGTCGTGATGTCTAATTTGCCCGTACTGGGACAGAAGGTGCCTTTTGTCTTATGGACTTCCTGTTCCTGAATCGAGACTTCCCCGTTTTTCTGGGTCGATAATAAGGGGCCCTTGGCGGTGCCGGCAAGTCCTGTGCCGTTGTAGAAACAGTTGATGCCGATGCAGTTGACGTGAACTTCGCCTTCGCCGACCGCACTGCCGGTTTCGTGCCCTTCCTTTAAGACTTCGATGACGGAGGGGCCGCCTTCTTCGGTGACGGTGCAGCCGGAGCCGCAGCTCGAGTAGGTGAAGTTGCCTTCGACCACGAGCGGGTTGCCTGCTGTGGCTTCGCCTAAGAATAAGACGTTGCATTCGATTTTGGGGCTGGCTAACAGAATCGCCTTGCCGACCGAGGTTTCGTGCACGTGAGCGATGGAAGCGCACGTTGTCTGCGTCTGCGCCTCGACTACTGCTTCCGTGTCCGATTCGCATAGTCCGGTCGTTAACGCCGTCGCCATCGCCGAGCTCGCGCCAGCGAGGGACATGACAAGCATCGCCAATACGGAGGCGAGGCCAAGCATCTTAATAGATTTCACTTTTAATTCTCCTTTTGTTACGGCGGGGTCCCGCCGGGATGGATTTGACCTGAGCCCGTGTTCGGGCCGCTCGTTTGTATAGGGCAGTTGCGAAAAAACGCAAGTTCCCGAGGTTTTCTAGGCGGACCCGGTTGACAAGTGTCGGCGGCGATAATTGATTTTTCCTGCAAATGTCAACAATACAAATCAGCGCGTGCGCACCATTGTGCTTTCATAGATTCGCTAACCGTCGCGCCTCAGACACCGTTGCCTGCCTCGCCGACGCCCCCGTCACCATCACCTTGGGCACGAGGCGTCTACCTCTCTGCATCACCCTTTTGAAGTGGACACGAAAGACCCGCCGGTGCCCCTTCCTTCCTGATCAGCCAAACTGTAGCTGTAAATCGAATCTCGGCGGTAATCGCCGAGAAAGGAGAATCACAGTGAAATCAATCAAGATGCTCGGCCACGCCGCGCTTGCCGCGTTGATGGCGATGGCCTTCGTCGGCGCCAGCTCGGCGACGGCGAGCACCCATCTGTGCAAAACGGATGAATCATCCTGCGCAGCAGCGAACATCATCACGCATGTGCACGAAACCTCGGTCGGCAAAGCGAGCCTGTTAGCCAGCCCCGAGGTCCAGTGCGGCGGCGACTTATTCTTAGGCGAAGTAGTCGGAGAAGGCGAAGCAGGCCAATTGGAAATCGAAGGCAACTTCACTTACTCTAGCTGCGGCTCAGGATGCACCGTCACCGAACAAAGTGCCACCTCCATCATTGAAATCGAAAAGGTAGGGCACGAAACCGGCGCCGTAGTCGGCGAAGCCGAAGTCCACGTCAACTGCACAGGAATCAATTGCTGGTATAGTGGTAAAGAACTCGCTGGCACCGCCAAGGGCCCCTTATTATCGGCACAGACGCCAGATAACGGGGAAGTTTCGCGTCAGGAACAGATATTTCATAAGGTCAAAGGCTTTTTCTGTCCCAGCACGTTCGAGTTCGACCTCACGACGACGCCGTTAAGTGCGACGTACATAACCGAATAACGCCAACACATAGCCCATAAACCGCAACGCGACCGCCCGCAGCTGCCAAGCGGTCGCGTTGCTGATCTACCTGACTCCAGGCGGATCGATTTCAGGAGGTGGGTCAGCGATCCCTCGGTTGGTCGTCAGCTGGGGCGAGATCGTCGAGGACACCACGGTCGCCGCGGCCGTACTCGACCGCCTACCTCATAGGGCGACGGTCCATATCGACGGCGAGAGCTACCGGATGCGGGCTTACTGTCCGGGATTAACTGCTCTCCGGCAGCCGCGAACTCGCGGTGAATTTTCAAGCACTCCTGTAAAATCCCCCTTCCTCCAGAGCGCAAGGCACAGCGCACAGCGGAAAAGCGGACGACGGGTCTCGAACCCGCGACCTCGAGCTTGGGAAGCTCGCGCTCTACCAGCTGAGCTACGTCCGCGTGATGGAATTCGCGATTCCAGAGCAATCCTAGGCGATTCCCGGCCGGCTGGTAGAGCGCGAGCTTTTTGTTCGTAGCGGTGACTGGCGCACGGATCCGGTTCATGATCGCTCGGACTCAATTCCCCATTCCCAAGCCGTTTCAGACGCAAAGACGAATGCTCTGTGGAGCGCGAGCGTGAATGTGTTTGAGGTCTACTGGTTTGACCGCAGGCCAACATGGCGTGATTCCCCATTCCAAAGCCGTTTTGGGAGTGACGTACGTCCGCGCTCCCGAGAGGCGATGGTCGACGAGATCCGCTCAGGGAGCCGGCAGGTGCTCAAGTCCGAAGAGGATCCCGGCGTTCGCCCGCTGAGCTTCCCTGCCGAGCCATAGCTCCTGCGCCTTGGGATTGAGCACGACATCAGAGAAGACATGTGAGGCAAGTGCTTCGATTACAGAGCTGAGCGCATCGGCGACGGTGACTATCGCGGCCTCTGAATAGTGCCAAGGGTCGACTAGTGCCGCCCCGTCGGGCAAGGTCGGGCGGATCGACCAACGGCCGAGCCCTCTTCGGCGCTTGGCCGCCGCGGACACTGCGACCGCTACCTCTGACTCAAGGGCAACCGCCAACTGCGAATAGCCCATCAACTTTGGAGTCTCTCCCGGCCGGACCCGCTGGCGCAATTCACTGGTCAGCACCTCGCCGTGGATCGAGTTGCGAAGTTCTCCGACTAGAAGATCGAGATCCTTGAAGCAGCCGCGGTCGAACTCTCCGGCTGGTGCCTTGCTGCGTTCAAGCTGCCTCCACCAGTCTTCTCGGCCCCAGTTAGCGCGCTTGCAAGGGCCCTTCAGCTCAAACAGCTCGTGGACGAAACGGGCAGCCGCGTCGAGCGCACCCTGCAGACAGACCAGCAGAGACTCAAAAAAGTAGAGGACGTCCGACCAGATTTCCCGGACATTCGGCGCCCGCCGACGCATGTGCATGTAGTCGCGGGCCTTGAGGGCACGACCGAGCCGCACCGCGATGGCGTCGGCGAGACCTGCCAGCGTCGGGTCTCCGCTCTGCCGCCAGATTTCCCCCGCCGCTTCGTGGAGCATCTCGTAGCGCGGTAGGAATGCAAGCGCCCCCAACAGATACATCCGCTCTTCACTGACCATGATCCCAACGCCTGGGGGTTCGATCTCGATCATCCGCTCCCCGCATGCCCGCAGGTAAAGGCCCATTAAGGCGGCGGCTGACTCTGCGGTCATAAGACCAGCCTTTGACAGGAGGTTCTTCCAGCGGTCGCGAAGCACCTCGTCGAAGGGCATCACCAGGCCGTCGATCCAATCCCGCGTAGACGCCTCGTGGGCCAAGAGGAAGCGGCGTTCAAGTGTCGACGCATCGACTCCGGCCCGAGCCGCTTCTTCAGGACCGAGGCGCTTCCACCAGTCGCCATAGACGAAAACGCATGTCTCTCGGCCCCCCTTGAAGGAATACTCGATCTCGGACTGATCGAAGGCGATCTTGATCCGCCCGCCAACGGCACCACTCGGAGAGACGAAGGCAAGCGGACCTCGCCGTGCGGCGAACGAGGAGAGCAGGCCGAGGGCTGGAGAGGAACCTAGTTCGTCATCGCAGACGATTAGTTGCAGCGGTCGGGACTTCTCGCCGGCGACGAACGGTTCCGGCCGGGCACCGGCCCGCTGCCAGTGTGGCGTATTGAGCACCTGCATCCCCTAGCGATGGGTTCTACGCTGCTCGCAGCGCGGCTTGGCTGTTGACGTCGACAACAACGTCGACTTTGTTGACCCATTTGCGCCGACTGGCCTGCTTTAGGAACTTCGCAGCGTGCGCCCGGCGAGCTGAGTCACGCGCCGCGGCCAAGTCGTAGGTGGGATCAATCAGACGCGAGAGCGGCATGAAGACCCCCTCCCCGACATCGGGCTCGGCGCCGAGCTGATGCATCCATTCCCGCTCCGCCTGCGCCACAGTGAAGGCGTTCAGCTCCGCGGCTGCCGAACGCTTCATCGGCACCCCGACCTCGTCGGAGCGGTCAATCCAGTTCATCAAAATGGCGACATCGGGTGCAATCGGAACCCGGATCTCCAGCATGGTCAGCGGGCCGAGGCCCTGACGACGAAACGGGCGAGTCGCGGGAACGTTCATCGGCCAAAGGACGACTGGGTGGTCGGAATAGACAAGAGCAGGTTCTTTAAAACGCAGAACATGCCAACGCATTAGCGCCAGCACTCCGGAGACTTTGACCGCATAGGTCAGCATCGTGATGAAGCTGTAGGTCGGGCTCAGCAGCACATCGATAACTTTGCGACGGGCAAGTTCAAGGTCACCGCCGACAGACGCGAGGTGCCTGGGCTTGAAGTCACTCGCCTGCGCATCTTCGATCATCGGCCGCAGCAGCTCCTCATGCTGCTCGAAGAAGGCTGGGCCGCGCATCATCTGCGCACCAAAGAGCTGTGCCACCGCCCCCTTTCGCTCGACCGTGATCGGCTCGCCAGCGATCAGCTCCCGCAGGCTTTTAGCAGACCGGCTCTCGATGTAGGCGAGCGACGCCTCGATGTCGTCGATCTTGCTTCCCTGCGGCCGTACACGGCGGTAGTAGGGGCCTCGAGCGCCCGCAATCTTGGTCGACCGAGCCCTACACCCCGGGCGTCCGCGTTCGTGCATCGCGACGAGCCTGCTCTCGACCTCCCAGGCTGCCTGATACATCCGCGGGACGATGTGGCCGTTGTTGACTTCTGGACAGTCCTTGCCACTGATGATGAGAGATGGCCGATCCGGAGTCCGAGTGGTCTTCGCATGATGGGCGCGACGCCGACCCTGGCGCTTTCGCTGACGGTTTTTCACACCGGCAACGATAGAAAATCGAGCGGCCGAATCAGTGCGACAAACACGGCCGGTGATGCGAACGCCGCCAGATCGACGTCAATGCCACCAATAATGCAATCACCCGCCGAATCTCTCCAAAGCGGCTAGCAGCCGAAACAATTGTTCCCAGCTCCCTGCCTAACACGTCGATACGGTGAAGTCGGTGTTGTGCGTATAGGGCTTCTTCCCCGGGATGTCGCCGTTCCAGAACGAATTGGCCGGCGCATAGTAACGGCCTCTCCATGGCTTCGATGCTAGCCGGTACCAGTATCCGTCAGGTAGAACCGATTCGGGTTCAGGGTCGTAAGCCCGACACGAAACGAACACGTGCTGGTTAGGTTCTACCCGTGGGCCTTCGATCGCACCCGCAGGTTTGGCGAAGGTGCGGGCACCACCTGCTCCCGCCTGCTCCCAGCGCGAGTGAGCCACAACCGTCCCCGCCTGGCCCCCGGTCGTCGACCGGCTGGGCTTGGTTTCGCCACTGCCGCTGTCGGTGCCTCCCCAGTGGTCGAATGAAAGACATAGGCACTGACGACGAGGACCACGATGCCGCCGACTACGGTGGCGATAAGGGTATTTTCGCTGACCGTGCGCCAGGCTCGCTTGAGCGGACTCGGCGACGGCACCTCCTGGGATGGCGGGTCGGGTTCAAGCGGAGGGTTCAGCGGCGGAAGCTCAGTCTTATCTCGCGCTGCGATGATGTCCGCCGGTCCCTTGGTGTCACGGACATCACGCACAGCCGAAATGATCTCCTGGGACCACTCGTCGTCGGGACCTCCATGGCCAGAGCCGAAAGGCCATCTCTCTCGCAGAAAAAGCAGGGTGGCAAACCGCGTACGCTGGGGGTCTCCGTCAAGCACTTGCAGGGCATCGGCTCGGGTCAGCTTGGCTGTGGGATCGTCGCGCCACTTGCCGTAGGCGAACCTGAGGACTGCCGACCAGTCTTCAAGCAGCGCAGCGGCTTTGGGAATGTGGCTCATCGCTCGGACGAGGAGCACCAGCCGCTGCTGCTCGACGAAGCCAAGCGGCCGGGCATCGCAAAAGCCAGCCGCGAGACATCCCCATCGTGTCCGGCTACCTCGAAATCGTGCTGGAGCCGCTCCAGCGTCGGCCACTCGCCCGTTGTGTGGAAACGCTCAAAACAGGCAGTAAGCAGATAGTGGTGCTCGACAGCCCAGGCTTCGGCTTCAGCCAAAAGCGTATGTCGCTGCGCGGTCCCACCCTTTCCATTGTGTCGCGAGCGGTTGCCTTTACGCTTCTATCGCCCTCAACGCCGAGCGTAGGTCGCGTTGGAGATCTCGACATGGCCGTGTAGCTCGCACAGGCGGCCCCGGCGAAAGTCAGGGCCCGGGGAGCCGAACGGACTGGAAGGCGAGAACCTCGGCGAGCTTGTCGAAGTGGGTGTCGTGGTGGAGCACCGCGACGCCGCCGTGCTCGGCAGCGGCCGCAGCGATCAGCGCGTCGGTGATCGGCACGCGGTGATATCCGTCGCTGCGCTCGGCCAGTTCACCGAGAGCCCCCATCGCGACATCGGTAACAGCGCGGTCGTTGCGGAGGATCCGCAGCGCGTCGAGCTCGCTCTCGATGGCGATGTACTCGGTGGAGCTGCGGGCAGAGTAGAGGATCTCCATCCGCACGATCGGGGTGATCCACAGCCGGTCGGCGAGGATCGCAGCGTCCACGAGCTCTCCGAGCTCGCCCGACAATGATGCGACACGCCACCAAGCCGACGTATCGGCGACGAACGGAGCGTCGCCGTACAGCAGCTCCGGGGCATCCACAGCGCTCGGCTACTGCTCGTCGCCAGTCAGCTGCTCGATGCGTTTGAGCGCATCGCGATCCAGCCCATCCGAGCTGTGCAGGCGCTTGGCCAGCAAGCGCAGCCGCTCGGCACGCTGCTCCTCGCTCAGCGCAGGCTTCTCCGCAGTGGGCGTCGTGTTCAGCAGCGGATGGCTCATGGCATCAGGATAGCGCGCGAGCACAACGCCACCGCGCCCTTCGTCGAGCTGCAGGACGCTTCTCCCTGGCACCTCATTCGGGCGTGCAGGCCACCGCCGAACGCCAAGCTCGTGGTCCGAGACTACGAACAAAAAACGAACAGCTCCGGTGAGAACGGAGGCAAGCGCAGGCTAATGGAGGCCAAAACGCAGCGGGCCGCAAATGATCGCGGAACGTCGACTTCGCTCTGCCAAGCCAAATGCCCGATTCGGCGGTTAGCCTCCGCTCTCACCCCGTGGAGCTTGGGAAGCTCGCGCTCTACCAGCTGAGCTACGTCCGCGTGCCGTATTTCCCATTCCAGAGGCGTTTTAGAGATATCTAAAACTCTCATTAGAGTGGGAGTCAACCACCACTCTATCGGCTTGAGAAGACTGTCCAGCATCGAGAGATTTCCCAACGAATCCCAACAAAAACCCAACAGGCGGTGTTGGGGAAGATCGAAAAGCGGCCCTGCAACAAGGTCGATGAAGTCGGCCGAGAAGGCAGTCATCCCAGCCTTTACTGGTAGGGCAAAGACATGCCGAAGATCTCCACGAAGCACCAGGTCACCGTTCCCGTCACCACTCTGGAGGAAGCTGGCCTGCGCGCCGGAGACCAGGTGGTGATCGAGGCGCTCGGCGAGGGCGAGGTGCGGATCCGCCGCGGCGCGCTCGACGGCTCCGACCTCCACCACTCCCGGTCTCGCCAACTCTTCAGCAGCTCTGGCACGGATAGGACGCTCCGCGGCTGATCAGCGTCGTCAACCTGTCAGAAATTTTGGCCGCGCCGGCAGCCCAGGAGGATCGGCTGCGGGCCGCGCGAGAGGCGATAGGCGCGCTTGGCGTCGCGGTTCACCAGCCGAGTGAGGCGATCGGCATCCAGGCCGCGCGGCTCCGCTCCCGGCATCGGATCAGCCTCCCGGACGCCTATTGCCTGGCCACCGCCTCCCGCACCGGCGGCGAGTTGGCCTCTTTCGATCGCAAGGTCCTCCGCGCGGCCGAGGCCGAGCGGATCCCGCTGGCGGCGATGGCGGGCGCGTAAGGCGTCACCGGTCGGCGTAAACAGTGCAACGATCGTGGTGCAGGGCCTTCGCGATACGGCCGAATAACCGGGAAAGGCGGGCAGGCTCGCCGGGACCACTGGATTCACCGTTAGCCGCTTCCGCAAAGGCTGTGACGAGTACATTCGGATGCGCCGTCTTCTCGCGACCCGACGGATTACGGACGACATCCACTTTCCCTGTTGATCCCAGGTCTGCGCGAATCGAGTCCGCCGTCACACTCGCGGGAGCCCTGTAGAAGCGCTCGCACTCAAGAGGGCTTTCGACTGCGACGTATCACCACTGGCCCGGCTCGGCTCGCTGGACAGATTCTCCACTGGTCAATTGAGAGACTGACCAGCTCGAACTGTTGCGACTGCCCTTAGTGTCGATCTCGTTTCTATTTCAAGCATAGAAAGAGAAGGCAGGGTAGGGGTCTTCCACTTGTATTCAAGCTTCACATAGCATACTCCCCCGACCGCCAGCCTTGTCCCTGCGAAGACGACTCCTGCTTCTTTGCACTGTGGCACGTTGGCTGGGGTGACGATCTTTATGCAGTTGTTGAGGATGCCTACGCATTTTGCTTCGACGCCGAGTTCAATTTTTCTGACTTCAATGCCTTCTACGGCATTTTCGTTTTTAAGGTAATATTCACAGGTTTCCCCCACAGTCGTAAAGACTACGCGTCCCGCGTTTTCTGGACACATTCCGCCATTTTGAATTGGTTTAAGGAGTATATTCTGTGCTTCTGGAACGGCCCCTGTGGAGATGTAGACCGTTTCTAACGGTGTTGTCGTGATGTCTAATTTAGCCGTGCTCGGGCAGAAGGTGCCTTTCACTTTATGTAACGTCTGTTCTTGAAGCGAGACTTCCCCGTTTTTCTGGGTCGCTAATAAGGCGCCCTTGGCCGTGCCGACGAGTCCTTCCCTGTTGTAGTAGCAGTTGATGCCGGTGCAGTTGACGTGGACTTCGCCTTCGCCGATCACTTCGGCGGTTTCGTGCCCTGTCCTTTCGACTTCGAGGACGGAGGAAGCACTCTGTTCGCTGACGGTGCAGCCAGAGGTGCAACTCGAGTAGGTGAAGTTGCCTTCAACCACTGTTTTGCCTTCTTCGCTTTCTTCTTCGCCTTCGCCAAAGAATACTTCTTCGACGTCGCCTAAGAATAAGACGTTACATTCGACTTTCGGGCTGGCTAACAGGATCGCTTTGCCGACCGAGGTTTCGTGGACGTGGGCGAGCTGCGAGGCGCATTCTTCTTTGTCTGACGCGCACAAATGGGCTGCCGCCATCGCCGAGCCGGCGCCGACGAAGGCCATCGCCATCAGTGCCGCGAGCGCAACGAGGCCGAGCACCTTGGCCGTCTTGGATCGAGCGGGGGTTGGAGCGGCGGCGTGAGCGCTTGGCGCCGCGAAGGTTCGCCGTCGGCCGATCATGAGAGATCGGCGCCTATCGATAACCCATTTACGCTATTGAGCATTTGGCCAGTATGGCATACAAACAAGAAAATGCAAGTAATTAAAATTACAAATTCAAACGTTTATGCACTGTTTTTTAACGAAATCCTTGCACCAACGAGTAACAGCTCGGCGGCTGTCGATCCCTACGGACCGAGCGCAACGGCTGGCGTTGGATCACGTTCAAGTGAACGCCTTTCCTCGCCATCTCAACTGCATGGGCGTGACCTAGCTGGTGGGGGCGAAGCGACGGCGAACCACGGTTCGAGCTGGCGCCGTCCCCAGTCGTCCATCACAAGGAGGATCAAGGATCGCCCTGCTACTGAAGGGCATCACGAAGCAGGCGTGCTGGGTGCCCTTGGGCACCGCGCTAAGGCAATCGGCCGCCGAAGGCGGGGGCGATCTAGAGTCCATCGTCCGTGAGCGCGCGCTCTTTCGTCGCCTTCCTCGCCGTGCTGGCCGTCGTCGGTCTGCTTGCCTTCGGCCTGCTCAGCAAGGGCAACGCGAAGATCGCCGTCGGCGATCCGGTTCCCGACAAGGTCCTGCCTGCCCTGCCCGGCCCCGGCAACGGCTCGATCGCCGAGCACCGCGGCGACTGGGTGCTGGTCAACCTCTGGGCCTCCTGGTGCATTCCCTGCCGCGAGGAGGCTCCGGTGCTGGAGCGCTTCTACCGCCGCTACCGCAATCGCGGAGTGACCGTGGTCGGCATCGACGTGCAGGACAACCGCGACGATGCCCTCGCCTTCCTTCGCGATCACCCGACCGGCTACCCGCAGCTGCGATCGATCGGCAACGAGCGCAGTGCCGCCTTCGGCTCGATCGGGGTGCCGGAGAACTTCCTCGTCAACCCGCGGGGCCGCATCGCCCTGATCTGGCGCGAGCCGGTCGACGATCGCATCCTGCGCGAACACGTCGTCCCGCTGATCGAAGGCGACCGGTGAAGCGCCGGCTGGCACTTGCCGCGCTCGGGCTCGGCCTGCTGGCGCTCGCTCCCGCGGCGGGCGCGGCGCCGCAGACGACCGTGACCGAGATCGAAGGCGAAGTGATGTGCCCGATCTGCGGCACGCTGCTGGAGCTCTCCGACTCGCCGCAAGCGCAGCGCGAGAAGGTCTACGTCGCCAAACTGGTCGCGGCCGGCAAGTCCAAGGCCGAGATCAAGGACGATCTGGTTGCCCAGTACGGGCCGTCGGTCCTGGCCCTGCCGAAGGCTTCCGGATTCGACCTCACCGCTTACCTGGTCCCGGTGCTCGCGATCCTCGTCGCGGCCATGGCCCTGGCGTTCAGCGTAACCCGCTGGCGACGCGACGGAAAGCGCTCGCAACCCGAGGGCACAACGGCCCGGGCGCCGCAAGGGGAGGACGCGGACCGCCTCGAGGCCGACCTTTCCCGCTACGACCTCTAGTCGAACTGCCGGCGCTAGAGCTTGAGCCGTAGGGACCGCGCCTGAATCCCCGCCCCCGTCACCCTCGCGTTCAACTGCCCAGCGCTCTTCAGCAGCCGCTTGGCCTTGGCGCTCAGCTTGATCTTCAGCATCGTCGAAGAACCGGGGGCGAGACTGAAGGTTGCGCTGCCGATCGCGGCTCTCTTGCCCGTTCGTCCCAGCCTGGCCAGGAGCTTCAGTGAACCCCGGCAGGAGGCGGGACCGCCACAACGGATCCCGACGAAGGCCTTGCCGCCTTTGACCTTGGCGTTCCTGGCGATGATGGCCGTCCCCGTGGACGATGGGATCGGGACCTTGGCGAAGCTCGCGGTGACGCCGTGGGCTTCCGACATCTGCACTTTGCAGGTTTTGGTCCCCGAGCAGGCACCAGACCAGCCGCTGAAAGTGGAGCCGGTGGCGGGGACCGCGGTAAGGAAGACCTTGGCGCCAGCGGCAATCGAGGGGCTGCAGCTTGCCGTGCACTCGATTTTCTTCGCTTTGCTCTTGACGACGCCGGCGCCGCTGCCGGCCATGACGATCGTGAGCGTGCGGGTGCCGGTGGCGTTGAATACCGCCTTGACCGTCCTCGTGCTGTTGATGCTGCGTGTGCAGGGGCCGGTTCCCGAGCATTTGCCGCCCGACCAGCGGGCAAAGACAGAGCCGGGGGCCGGGGTTGCGATCAGGGTGACTTTGGTGTTGGAAAGAACTTTTGCCGAGCAGGAACTGCCGCAGTTGATCCCGGCGGGGACACTAGTCCCCGTGCCACTTCCGGTGCCGCCCTTCGTGATCGTCAGCGTGTAGTGGGAGAAGTCCGGATCGAGTTCGAAGGTCGCGGTGACCGCTTTGGCGGTGCTCATCGTGACTTCGCACTCCTCTTCTCCACCGACTTCGACGATTTTGCCGCAACCCGACCATGTGACCGGCAATGTGTTCGGGTCAGACAGGGCAGAGAGGGTGACGGCGGTGCCGATGACATAGCCGGCGGAACAGGTCGCTCCGCATTCGATCCCAGCCGGCGAGCTTGTGACCGTGCCGCTTCCCGAGCCCGCCTTGGTCACTTTGAGCGGACGCTGGATGAAGTCGAATTTCGCGGTGACCGCTTTGGCGGTGCTCATCGTGACTTCGCATTCATCTTCGAGGTTGACGTGTTTGCAACCGGTCCATACGACGGCGGCGGTGATTGCGCCAGGTGCGCCGGTCAGCATGACGACGGCGTTGTCGGCAAAACCGAACGAACAGGTGGCGCCACAGTTGATCCCGGCCGGAGAACTCGTCACGGTGCCGGTACCGGTGCCGGTCGTGGTCACGGTAAGTGTCTGCGACGCCGAGGCGGTAGCCGGGAGTACGACCGCGAGGGCGATCGCCGCCGAGACGAACACCGGAACCGCGAAACGCAGGCGCCGATTCCGGAAGCAGGACGTACCCCGCTGACCATCTCTCTCTCCCACTCGATCCACCCCCCTCTGAAAATCTGCCGGCGTCCCTGGCGGGCCGGCAACTCGGCTTTTCCCCGCCACCCGTCCCAAGGCGGCTTTCACAAAATCGTGTCGTACCTTAACCGTACCGAGGAAATACATCAACCCGAGCCTGCGAGGCGGCCGTCCCTGGCGGACATCTGGAGCCAACCAGGACTCAGTCGCAAACGACCAGCCCCGCCACCGAAATCGGCAGCCGCTTGGGGATATCGCGCCGCTCGCCGCAGACGACGGTCGCGCCAGCGTGTTCGGAGAGTGCCTGCAGGGCATAGCGGTCCTCGCTCAGCGGCGGGCCGTCGATGACGAGCAGGTCGTAGGCACGACACAGTCCCTGGATCGCGTGGTCGCTGCGCTCCGAGTCGAGCAGCGGCACCGGCGCAGCCGCCGGCTCCCCCGCGACGATGCAGACGAGCGGCTCGCTCGCTCGGCCGGAGGCCGGGCCGGCGAGCACCAGCGACTGGAGGATCCTCTCGGTGTCGGCCTCTCCGCGCAGGTATTCGTGAAAGCCGGGCCTCGCGGACAGCCCGAGCGTGCCGGCGAGCGTGGGAGTGGCGAGATCGCACTCCAGCAGGGCGACACGCCGACCGTCGGCGGTCGCCGTGGCGGCGAGGCCCAGGGCGACGAGCGACTTCGCCGGCCCGGTCGCCAGGACGGCTCGCGACGAGGCAAGCGACGCCGCCAGCCCGGAGAACGCCTCCAAGCTGGC
>DASSMU010000218.1:0-2601 GCA_035701465.1 Solirubrobacterales bacterium | reverse complement strand
CGCTGGAGTGTTTTGGGGACCCCACCCCGGCCACCGCTGCCGACGCCACGGACCTCGACCTCGTTGCTTTGGCCACGGTCGCCGATGTGGTTCCGCTGGTGGGGGAGAACCGGTCACTGGTCAAGCGCGGTCTGGAGGAGGTGCGACGCGCCCAGAGGCCCGGGATGCGGGCGCTGCTGGCGGCGGCGAAATGCGATCCCAGCCAGCTTGACGAGGGGGATCTTGCGTTCCGGCTGGGGCCAAGGATCAACGCGGCTGGGCGCCTTTATCGAGCTGATGCGGGGGTTGAGCTTTTCCTTACCGGGGACGAGGCTCGAGCCGAGGAGATTGCGACGGAGTTGAGCCGGGCCAACGGAGAGCGGCGAGCTACCGAGCGGGAGGTCGCCAACGCGGCCGAAGCGGCCTTGCGTGAGCTTCCAGAGGAGCTGCGTGAGGCTCCTGGGCTCGTCCTCGCCGGTGAGGGTTGGCACCCGGGGGTTATTGGGATAGTTGCCTCGCGGCTGGTCGAGAAGCACCACCGTCCCGTAGTCGTGATCTCCCTGGATGGGAAAGGTAGTGGCCGAGGGTCGGGGCGCAGCATTCCCGGCTTCGACCTCCTGGCCGGGCTCGAGGCCTGCTCTGAGCACCTGGGGCAGTTCGGGGGGCACAAGGCCGCGGCGGGGCTGGAGTTGGAGGAGGGCAGGCTCGACGCCTTCCGCGCGGCTTTTGCCGCCCATGCGGCCGAAGTGCTTGGGCCCGATGATTTGAAGCGGACCGAACGGGTCGATGCGATCGTCGGGGGTGCCTCGCTCGGGCTCGACTTGGCCGAGGAGCTCAAGCAGCTGGCGCCTTTTGGAATGGGCAATCCCGGGGTACGGTTGCTGGTTCCCTCGGCACGGGTTCGTGACGTTCGTGCGATCGGCGAGGGCAAGCACGCTCGCTTCAGCCTCCACAGCGGCGCGCATCGGGCGCTCGGGGTTGCCTTCGGGCGCTCCGCGCTCGGCGTCGGGGAGGAAGACTCGGTCGATGTCGCGGTGCGTCTCGAGGTGAACCGGTGGAACGGAGCGGTCGAGCCTCAGGTCGTGCTGCGCGAGCTCTACCCCCGTGACCCGAGCGGGGGCTCGCTGGGCGCGGGGGAGTGGTGGGAACGATTCGAGGCCGAGCTCGCCTGCGATCCAGAGCGTCGCCCTCAGACCCAGAGCGACGAGACCTGGGGCTACCCGCGCCGTGTCTTGACCAGCGCCAACGCCCCGGCCGCCGTGGCCGGTGAGCTGGCTTCGAGCGGCGAGAGCGTCCTTGCCGTTTGCGCCGATGCCGCGCTCAGGGCGGGCATGGCGCGTGAGAGCCTGCGCCTTGCCGACTATGCCGAGCTCGAGCGCTCGCCCGATCTGTGCCGTGACTTCACCCACGTCGTTTTGGTCGACCCGCCGCCCTTCGCCCATCTCGAGCCTGTGCTGTCGCGCGCGGCAGAGGAAGGCGGCTACCTGCATCGGGCTTGGGGGGAGGCGGAGTGGCGCTTCGCCAGTGCCGCTCTCGACGAGCAGTTCGTCCAGCGGCCCACCCTGATCGCTGCCTTCCGCGAGCTTCGCGATGCCGGTGAGACGAGCGGCGAGGAGCTGCGCGTAGCGCTCACTGGAGGCGGGTCGCACCCGCGCAGCCCCGAGACGGCGGCGCGCTGCTTTCGCGTCCTCGCCGAGCTGGGCCTGGCCCATGGCAGCCCCGATCGCAGCGCGGGTACGGTCGGGGTCGTATCCTCAGAGAGCACGGATCTAGAGCGCTCGGCCGCGTTTCGCGCCTACAGCGCCCGTCATCAGGAGGCTCGGCAATATCTAGAAGGACAGAGACAGCGGTAGCGAACCAGGAGCTCCTCAGCGATCTCTTCGCCGTGGTCGAGGAGTTCGATTCCTCGCTGGGCGAAAACGGCGCGACCGCTGAGATCGGCAACGGGGGTGTCGCGGTGTCGCCGGCGGCGATCGACCGCGCCGCCCTAACTCATGCCTTTGACTTCGCTTGCGACCGCCACGCCGACCAGTTGCGGCGCTCGGGAGACGAGTTCATCACCCACCCCGTGGGGGTGGCGCAGATCTGCGCCCGGATGCGGCTCGACACGGAAACCCTCTGCGCCGCGCTGCTCCATGACACCGTCGAGGACACCAGCGCCAGCCTGGAGGAGATCCGGACGGAGTTCGGCGAGGAGATCGCCCAGCTCGTCGACGGCGTCACCAAGCTGACCGGAATCGCCTTCGAGAGCCGCGACGAGCGCCAGGCCGAGAACTACCGCAAGATGATGGTGGCGATGGCCACCGACGTCAGGGTGATCCTGATCAAGCTGGCCGATCGCCTCCACAACATGCGCACGCTCGGCGCCCTGCCGAAGCAAAAGCAACTGACGAAGGCTCGCGAGACGCTGGAGATCTACGCGCCGCTCGCCCACCGGCTCGGGATCCACGCGATCAAGTGGGAGCTGGAGGACCTCGCCTTCGCGACCCTGCACCCGCGCAAGTACAAAGAAATCAAACAGCTGGTCGCCCAGCAGCGCGAGGAGTGGGAAAACTTCGTCTCCGAAGCCGGTGACTTCCTCGCCAGGGAGCTGGAGCAGGTCGGGATCGAGGCCGAGATCTC
>DASSMU010000217.1:0-2798 GCA_035701465.1 Solirubrobacterales bacterium | reverse complement strand
GGCGACCACGCTGCAGATCGGCGCCCTGCCGATCGACCTGCACCTGATCTCCGAGACCCAGGTCTCGGCGACCCTCGGCTCGCAGGCGCTCCACGACGGGATCAAGGCCGGGATCATCGGCCTCGCCCTCGTCGTCATCTTCCTGCTCATCTACTACCGCTTCCTCGGGCTGGTCGCCTCGATCGCCCTCGGCGCCTACGGGGTCATCTTCTTCGCCCTGATCAAACTGATCCCGATCACCCTGACCCTGCCGGGGATCGCCGGCCTGGTTCTGACGATCGGGGTCGCCGCCGACTCGAACATCGTCATCTTCGAGCGAATAAAGGAGGAGGTGCGCGCGGGACGCTCGATGTCGAGCGCGATCAGCGCCGGCTACAAACGCGGGATCAGCACGATCGTCGACGCCAACGTCGTCACCCTGCTGACCGCCTTCATCCTCTTCGTGCTCGCCACCGCCGGCGTCAAGGGCTTCGCCTTCACGCTCGGTGTCGGCACGATCGTCTCACTGCTCACCGCGGTTGTCTTCACCCAGGCGCTGCTGGGCTCGATGAGCCGCACCAGGCTACTGCGCTCGCCCAGCGCGCTTGGCGCGACCCGCCAGGGCATGCGCTGGCACTTCGACTTCATGGGGGCAAGCCGCTGGTTCTTCACGCTCTCTGGGGTGATCCTCCTAATCGGCGCCTTCGCGATGGCGACCAAGCAGTTCAACCTGGGCATCGACTTTGAGTCCGGCACCCGGGTCGAGGTGGCGCTGCAGAAGCCGACCGACGAGAACGAAGTTCGGGAAACGCTCGAGGGCGCCGGTGTCTCCGGGGCGGAGGTGCAGCGAGAGAGCAACCCCGGGCTGGGTTCGAACGTCTTCCTGATCCAGTCCAAGACCCTAAAGCCAAGCCAGATCAAACACCTGCAAAAGGAACTGGAAGACCAGTACGGGATCGTGGCCAACGGCTTCGACAGCACCAGCGTCGGGCCGACCTTCGGCGAAACCGTGGCGAAGAGCGCCCGCAACGCGCTGATCTTCTCGCTGCTGGTGATCTGCGCCTACATAGCCTTCCGCTTCGACCCAAAGTTCGCAGTACCGGTCCTGATCGCGCTCTTCCACGACATCTTGATCACCGCGGGCATCTACGCGCTAACCGGCCGGGAGGTGACGAGCGGAACGGTCGCCGCTTTCCTCACCATCCTCGGCTACTCGCTCTACGACACGATCATCGTCTTCGACCGGATACGCGAGAACATGCCGCGCATGCCGCGAGCTGCCTTCTCGCAGATCGTCAACCGCTCGATGAGCGAGGTGCTGACCCGCTCCCTGGCGACTAGCTTCACGACCCTGCTCGCGGTCGTCTCGCTGCTCGTCTTCGGCGGCGCGACCCTGCAGGACTTTGCCTTCGCGATGATGGTCGGGATCGCCTCGGGCACCTACTCCTCGATCTTCATCGCCTCACCCGTCCTGACCGCCTGGAAGGAACGCGAGCCCGGATTTGCCCGCCGCCGCGAGCGGATCGCGGCGATCGACGGCAGCGTCCCCGCCTTCGCCGATGAGATTGAGCTGGCCAAGCTCGGCGACGGAGAGGCGACGGACGCGGAGCTGGAGGAGGCGATAGCCGCCAAGGAGGAGAAGCCAAAGGCCGGGGCGGTTGCGACGGTCGAGCCCGAGCCCAGCGCCGCCGGCCCGTCGAGCAACGGAGAGCCGCCCGCGGTCGACCCGGCCTCGGTCGCGAAGCGCGAGCGCGACGAGCGCCGGCGCTCACGCCGCCAGCAACGCCGCAAACACGGGAGGAATCGCTAGCCCATGGCACTGCTCGTCTGGTTCACGATGGGGATCGCGCTCTGGCACTTCACCGTCTTCCTGCCCGACCGCTTCTGGCAGGGGATCGTCGGCGCCTTCCTCGGCTCGGTGATCGGCGCAATCGTCTTCGGCGCAATCGTCGAGACGATCAGCGGCCGCGGTCTCGGCACGACCGACGTCGCAACCGCGCTGACGGCGGTCCCGGGCGTCGTCATCGGCGTGGCGATCGTCTACGTCATCGGCGTCCGCGAAGAGCACGCGGCGGGCTGACGGCCGCCATCCAAAGCCCCTGCATTTTGCGGTGCTGGCGGGTGCGGGGTTCTGTCCAACGGCCTTCCTAGCCTGCGTGGGTGGCCACAGCCTCCCATGCTTACAAGACTGAGCCCTACTCCTACGAGGAGGCCCGCGGGCTCTCGGCTGAGCTGGGCCTGAGCGATCCCGTCGCGATCGCCCTGGTCCGCCGTGGCTACCGAACGCCTGAGGCCGCGCGCGCCTTCCTCGCCGCCGACGAGTCGCATGAGCCGGGCGCCTTCGAATCGATGGGCGCGGTCGTGGGTCAGGTGCTCGGTGCGATCGAGAATGGCCGGCGGATCACCGTGCACGGCGACTTCGACGTCGACGGCGTCAGCGCCACGGCGCTGCTGGTGGGAGCGCTGCGCGAACTCGGCGCCGAGTGCGACTGGTTGATTCCCGACCGCATGGCGGATGGCTACGGGCTGAGCGCGGAGAACGTGCGAAAGCTGGCTGAGCGGGGGACGCAGCTCGTGATCACCGTCGACTGCGGGATCACTGCAGTCGAGGAGGTCGCGCTCGCCAAGGAGCTGGGGGTCGAGGTCATCGTCACCGACCATCACCAGCCTGGGGGCGAGTTGCCGGACTGTCCAATCCTGCATCCGGCTCTGGACGGCTACCCGTTCGCTGAACTGTGCGGGACGGCCGTTGCTTGGAAGCTTGCTTGTGGGTTGCGGGAGGCGGCCGGGGTGGGGTCCCCAAAACGCTCGGCAGGAGC
>DASSMU010000216.1:0-2543 GCA_035701465.1 Solirubrobacterales bacterium | reverse complement strand
GATCCCCAGCGCCGCCGTCGGGCCGTAGCGGGCGTCGACGAGCGGCGAGACGAGGACCGGGAGTTCCGCTCCCTCCCAGGGAGCACGCGCGATCGCTCCAGTGTCGACGAGCGGCACCGACGCGGCGTCGCGGGCGCTGCGCTCCCATCCACCCGAGCGCAGCTCGTCCAGCCGGGCGCGGACATCCGGGTCCAGCGCCCACTCCTCGACGCCGGGATGGCGCGGCGAGAGGAGGACGAAGGAGGCCGCGGTGAGCGCCTCGGCATGAGGGCTAAAGGCGACGAGAGAGGCGCCGTCGGCCCCCTCGAGATCGACCTCGACACCGTCGCTGCGACCGAGGATGTAGCGCTGGGTGGAAAGCGAGATCTCGTCCCAGTCCTCGAGCGAGTCGAGCCGCCGGTCGTTCTCCTCCAGATAGGGCGTGATCCGCAGGAACCAGGTCGGACGCCGGATCAGACGGACCTCGTTGTGGCAGCGCCAGCAGCGGCCGTCCTCGACCTGTAGCGCCGCGAGCGTCGTGCGGCAGTGATCGCACCAGTCGACGGTGGCGTCGTCGCGGTAGATCATGCCCGCCTCCAGCAGTTGCAGGAAGAGCCACTGGGACCAGCGGTACTGGCCCTCGTCGGAGCTGTAGAAGACGCGGTCGTAGTCGAAGGAGAAGCCGAGTCTTTTCATCTGGCCGAGCATGCGCTCGCCGCAGCCCTCGACCCAGTCCGCCGGCGCCACCTTGCGCTCGATCGCGGCCATCTCCGCGGGCAGGCCGAAGGCGTCGAAGCCGAAGCCGAAGAGGACGGCGTCGCCGCGGGCGCGGCGAAAGCGCGCGTAGGAGTCGCCGATCGCGTAGTCGCGAACGTGCCCCATGTGGAGATTCCCCGAGGTAAACGGGCTCGAGGGCTTGATGTAGACGCCCTGCCGGCCCTCACCCGGAACCGGTGTCGCGAAGACATCGTCCCGCGCCCAGGCGGCCTGCCGCGCAGCCTCCACCACCGCTGCCTCGTAGCCTGTTTTTCCGCTGCTCATCTTCGTGGCCTTCCCATGCGCTTCCGTGCTCCCGGGGTGCGTCGCAAAGAGATTATTTGACCATTGAGCGGCGGGCGCTTATTGTCTTCAGGCGAGTCTACACGCGCAAACTCTCAAAAGGCGACCCCGGCGGTGCTTGCGACACCCCGGGGCCTGGCCGAGACCTAATAGAGGAGGTCCCAACATGACAGAGGGTAGAGCAGTCTCAGCGGTAGTCGACGGTCGGTTGGACGAACGCATGGTGGAGCGAGCCCTCGAAGCCGCCGCCGATGCGCCCGTTGAGGACCGGCTTCGCGATGCGGTCGAAACCGTGATCGACATATCCGAGATCGATCCGGAAGGGACCCGCGCCGCCCTCTGGTCGCTGCGTGGCAACCGCGGTGCCCTGGAACGTTTGGAGGCATGCCTGGGCATGCGCACCGAGTCGGCCACGCTTGCCTTGGGCGCGGCAATCCAGCTCGCCGGGGCCGAGTTGGCTTCTTCCGAGCCCGACCTGCGCAGCCGCGCCCCGGAGTTGCTCTGCTGGCTGACGGGTGCCTGGTAGGTCTCAGGCCTTCCGGCCCTCGACGAAGAGCTCGAACTGGGTGTCCTTCGGCGGGCGGGGCTTGCCGTTGCCCCTGAAAGCGTTGGCAAGCGACATGCCGACGGACTCGTAGATCTCCGCGAGCTCGTCGAGCGAGTAGAGGCGCTGGCGGAACGGAATCGGGGAGACGCCCTCGAAGACGTCGCCGAAGTGGATCGGCGTCGTCGTGCCTTCTAAGTAGCGGCTCGACGCATTCCAGCGATGATCGATCAGTTCGATCATCGAGCCGCCCTCGATCCAGGTTTTCTGCGGCAGGTGCGTTTCCGCGTAGAGGACGTTGGGGAGCTGCATCAGATGGCCACCGCCGCTGCGCAGCGCCCGCGCCACGACCTCGAAGGTGCGGCGGTTCTCCTCCTCGGTCTCGAAGTAGCCGACGGCGCCGTCGTTGAGACTCAGAACCAGGTCGAACTCGTCCTCGTAGTCGAGCTCGCGCAGGTCGGCTTCGACGAAGGTGGCCTCCAGCGACTCGCTTGCCGCATCGCTTTCGGCGACGTCGAGCAGGTCCCTGGCGATGTCGATGCCGACCACCTCGAAGCCCCGCCGGGCCAACTCGAGCGCGTGTCTGCCCGTCCCGCAAGCCAGGTCCAGCACCCGCTCGGACCCGGACGCGGCGAGCATCCCAAGCGCGCGGTCTACTTCGGCCTCGGTCCTATCCGCCCACGGCCTTCTCGTCGTCTCCTCGGCGGGAAATGCCCTGCGGTACCAGTCCGAAGGGATCTCGGTGGTAGTTCCCTGCTCCATCGCTCAGAAATATTAACGCGTATGTGGGTTTGGGAGGGCCGGCGGGTGCGCCTCTGCTGGAATTGACGTCGCACGCGCCTATGGCGCGTAGCGCCGAGATGTAGTGCGCGGGCTACGCCCGCGCAGGCATCGGATTGCATTGCCGCCGCCTTCGGCGACATTCCAGCAGAGGCGCACCCGCCAGCCCCCTCGAAGCCGG
>DASSMU010000215.1:0-17808 GCA_035701465.1 Solirubrobacterales bacterium | reverse complement strand
GCTGCGAGCCGACGCAGTCGTCTGCGCCGGCGGTCAGACGATGCTGGAGGCGGCGGCGACCGGCGCACCGGCGCTGGTGCTCGAGGGGGCGCCGAACCAGCGGCCTCAGATCGCCCACCTGGCGGCGCTGGAGGCCGTGCTCGCGGTGCCCGAGGAGAGCGTCCCCGCCGAGCTGGAGCGCCTGCTCGGCTCCCCCTCGCTGCGCCGGAGCCTCTCGCGGCGCGCGCAGGAGGCCGTCGACGGCAACGGGGCGCGTAGAATCGTCACCGAGCTCGCGGCGCCGGAGGAGCGCTGAGCGACTACCGCGACGCGGTCGTGTTACGTCTGCATGGAGCGCACCGATTTGAGAGCGCAGAAGCCAAAGATCGCCGTCTCACTTACGTCGCTGCTGTTGCTGGCGGCGGCGCTGCTCGCGGTTGGCGGCGGCACCGCCGGCGGTGCCGCCTTCCCCGGTGCCAACGGCAGGATCGCCTTCGCCTCCAACCAGGGCGGCAACTGGGACGTCTACACGATGAACGCGGACGGCAGCGGCGTCTCCCGCCTCACCACCGACCCCGCCACTGACACCCAACCCTCCTTCTCGCCGGACGGCAGCCGGATCGCCTTCGCCTCCAACCGGGGCGGCAACTGGGACGTCTACACGATGAACGCGGACGGCAGTGGCGTTACACGCCTCACCACCGACCCCGGCATCGACAACCAGCCCTCCTTCTCGCCGGACGGCAGCCGGATCGCCTTCATCGGCAAACACGGGGCCAGCTGGTACGGGGACGTGTTCCTGATGAACGCGGACGGCAGCGACCAGGTCCGCCTGGTCGAACAGGGCGGGATCGAAGACGGGCCGACCTTCTCCCCCGACGGGCAGCGGATCGCCTTCGGTCGCACCGAAGGCGGCCACAAGCACATCTTCACGATGGACCCCTCCGGCGGGGAACTGACCGCCCTCACGCACGGGGCCTTCGACGATCGCCAGGCGTCCTTCTCCCCCGACGGGCAGCGGATCGCCTTCGCCAGCCGGCGCGAGGGCCGCACCGCGATCTTCACCATGGTCGCCGACGGGAGCGGGGTGACCAAGCTGACCGGCAAGCTGTCGAGCGGGATGCCCGCCTACTCGCCGAACGGACAGCTGATCGCCTTTGCCAGGGGCGGCGCCATCTTCACGATGAACGCGGGCGGTGGCGGCGAAGTCCAGCTGACCAGCGGACGCGGCTCGCAGGCCTGGCCCAGCTGGCAACCGCTCGTCGGCCCGTCGTCGGGATCCTCCCACGCCCAGGGCGGTCTCCGGATCGGCAGGCCGATCCTCGACAGGCACCGCGGCACCGCGAAGCTGCCGGTCACGGTTCCGGCGGCGGGGACGCTCAGCCTGCGGGGCCGGGGAGTGAAGCCGCTGCGGCGGCAACCGGTCGCGGGCGCGAAGACCGTGAAGCTCCTGGTGCGGCCGAAGGCGCGAACGGCGAAGACCCTGGCGCGCAAGGCGAAGGCAAAGGTGAAGGTGCTCGTTTCCTACTCCCGCGATAGCGGCGGCAGCGAAGCGCGGGCAAAGAGCTTCTCGCTGCGAAAGAAGCCCCGCTAGCCGCCTCGCCCCGATGAACGAGCTGCGCCCACTTGCCGCCGAGGACTCGCCGACCCTGCTCCGCTGGCGGAACCTGCCGGAGATCGCCCGCTACATGTACACGGACCACACCATCTCCCCCGAGGAGCACGCGGCGTGGTTCGAGCGCACCCTGAGGCGCGACGATGCCAGGTACTGGATCATCGTCGCCGACGGCGTCGACGTCGGCGTCGTCAACCTCACGGACATCGACCCCCGTCACCGCACCGCCTCATGGGCCTTCTACATCGCCGACCCTTCCGCCCGGGGCAAGGGAACCGGCGCCTTCACCGAGTACACCATCCTGGAGCTGGTGTTCTCCGAGATGGAGCTGAGGAAGCTGAGCTGCGAGGTGCTGGCGACCAACCCCGCGGTCCTAGCCATGCACGAGAGGTTCGGGTTCGTGCGCGAAGGCTGCTTCCGCGAGCAGATACTGAAGGCCGAGGGCCCGATCGACGTCCACCGCCTGGGCATCCTCTCGCGGGAGTGGAGCCGGGCCAGGGACGCGCATCGCCAAGCTCTCCTGGAGAAGGGCATCCTTTGACCGGCGCCGAGCCGTCGCTCGACTTCGTCGTCGTCGGCGCCGCCAAGGCCGGGACCACCGCCCTCTTCAACCTGCTTCGAACCCACCCCGAGCTCTACCTGCCGCCCGGCAAGGAGCTTCCCTACTTCGCCTCGCCCACTCATCCCTACTACGACTCTCCGGCCGAGTTCTACGGCGAGGCGTTTCGCGACCGCGGCCCCGGGCAGCTCTGCGGCACGGTCACCCCGCAGTACCTCTTCGGCTGGCTGCTCAACCCGCGACCGGGGCAGGACGCGGCGAGCGTCGCCTCCTCGGAGACGACCATCCCCCGCCGGATCCACGACGCCTACCCCGAGGCGAAGCTGATCGCCGTCCTCCGCGATCCCGTGGTGCGCGCCCAGTCCCACCACCGCATGCTGGCGATGAAGAGTCACGAGCGGCGCCCCTTCGACCTCATGGTCGAGGAGCTGCTCCAGCCCGAGACCCTCGCCAGGACCCGCGCCCGGGCGGACGTGAACAACAGCTACGTCGTGCTCGGCGAGTACGGCCGCCTGCTCCAGGGCTACTTCGACGTCTTCCCCCGCGAGCAGCTGCTGGTCCTCTTCCACGAGGACCTGGAGCGCGAACCGGCGGCCGTCTGCGAGAGGGTCTTCGCCTTCCTCGGGGTCGATCCCGGCTTCGTCCCACCCGAGCTCGGGCGCCGTCACAACGAGGGCGCGAGCCGCCGCCGCTTCGCCTGGCTGGACCCGACGCGCTGGCAGCGCGCGGCCGCCGGCTCCCCGCTCCTGGGAGGGCTCTGGCGGCGGCTGCCCCGCTCGCTGCGCCGTCGCCTGCTGAAGCTGTTCGACCTCACCGCCTGGCGGCTCTTCCTCTGGAACCGGGTCCCCGCCGACCCCGAGGCAACTCCCGATCCCGCCGCCCCCGAGGCCCTCGCCAGACTGCGGGACCACTACCGCGAGGACGGGCGACTGCTGAGCGAGCTGCTGGGATCGGCGCCGCCGTGGGAAGAGCGAGAGGTGCACCAGTGCTCGACTTCGCCGTAATCGGCGCCGCCAAGGGAGGGACCACCGCGCTCTTCAGCCTCCTCCGCTCCCACCCCGAGCTCTACCTGCCCGAGACCAAGGAGCTGCCCTACTTCGCGGTTCCCCAGCACGCCTATTACTCCTCGCCGGCGGAGTTCTTCGCCGACGCCTTCCGTCGCCGCGGCGAGGGGCAGCTCTGCGGCACGGTCACCCCGCAGTACCTCTACGGCGCACTCCTGGGACCCCTGGCGGACGGCGCCGAGGCATCCCAGCCCTCCGAGCGGATCATCCCCAACCGCATCCGCAACGCCTACCCCGAGGCGAAGCTGATCGCGATCCTCCGCGACCCCGTCGCCCGGGCCCGCTCCTATCACCGCATGTCGGTGATGAGGGGGCACGAGCACCGTTCCTTCGACGAGGCGATCGAGCAGCTGCTCGAGCCCGACGCCCTCGCCGCCTCGCGGGCAAGGCCGCGCGTGAACGACAGCTACGTCGTGCTCGGCGAGTACGGCCGCCTGCTCCAGGGCTACTTCGACATCTTCCCCCGCGAGCAGCTGCTGATCCTCTTCCACGAGGACCTGGAGCGCGAACCGGCGGCCGTCTGCGAGAGGGTCTTCGCCTTCCTCGGGGTCGATCCCGGCTTCGTCCCACCCGACCTCGGGCGCCGTCACAACGAGGGCGCGAGCCGCCGCCGCTTCGCCTGGCTGGACCCGACGCGCTGGCAGCGCGCGGCCTCGCAATCGGCGCTGCTGCGAGGCCTCTGGCGCCGGGTGCCGCTCTCCGCGCGCCGGCGCATCCTCGACTGGTTCAAGCTCGCGGTCTGGAGGCTCTTCCTCTGGAACCGCGTCCCCGGCGAGGACGCCGGCCCCAAAGCCAACCGAGCCGGCGAGGAGACGCCGGCGAGGCTGCGGGACCACTACCGAGACGACGAACGGCACCTCCGCGCGTTGCTCGGCGTCGCCCCGCCCTGGGCACGGAGCGAGGCCGAGGTGTAGCTCCTCACACCTGGACCGGCTCCGGCGCCGACTTCGGCGGTGCCCGCTCGGCCTCCGGGGACTCCTTCACGGTGGCACGCTCGGGCGGCCACCAGAGGGCGGCGATGAGGCAGATGAACAGCGAGACGATCTGCACCCGGTAGCGGAACGAGGTGCCAGCATTCCCCGAGCTGAGCGAGTAGGCAACTACCAGGAAGAAGGTCAGGTAGATGAGCGGGCCGGCACGGTCCATGATCCGCCCGCGGTTCCGGAACCCCTGCCTGAGCAGGAAGAAGAGCGCGAGGTAGGCGGCCGCGGTGCCGAGCAGGCCGAGGCCCTGGCTGATGTTCCCGAGCTGCCAGGGGAAGGGGCGCAGCAGTACGTCGAGGGTGCGGCTGGGGAGGTTCCGGACGATCGCCCCGCGCGTCGAGAAATCGACCTGTTCGAGGCTCAGGTTCGAGTTGTCGGTCGCGTTCGCGTTCTGGGAGCCCTGGAGGTGTTTTTTGAGGCTTTCGTTGGTCGAGGCGTTGAGCACCGTGGGCGCGGCGACTGCGGCGAAGAGGACGACGAGCGCGACCAGGCCGAGCGCGCCGATCTTTTCCCGGTTCTCAGCCCGCAGGCCGGCGTGCAGGACGGTGGCCGCGCCGGCGGCGATCAGGAACCAGCCGGCGTAGTGGCGCGTGGCCACCGCGATCAGGCAACCGGCGACGACCGCGATCAGATAGCGCGGGTCTCCCCGCTTCCAGATCATCGTTCCGCCGAGGCCGACCAGGCCGATCGAGAGCATCATGTTCGCCTCCTTGTGAAGGAGGCTGGAAAAGAAGATGCTGGCGGGCTCGAAGGCGAGCAGCCACATCGCCAGCACGGATGCCCTGGCCCCGGCCAGCTCGTAGACGGCGGTCGCGAGCAGGACCAGGCCCACGACCGCGATCCCGACCTGCGTCACCCGCATCGCCAGTTCGGGCGAGTCGAGCAGGTAGCGCTGCACGGCGAGGACGTAGACGTGGAGTTCGCGCAACAGCGCGTGCGTCCATTCGCCGGAGCCGAAAGGCGTCTGGGCGATCAGTTTCGCCTTGCCCAGGAAGCCGAACTCGTCGCCGCCGCGGAGCTCGTGCGCGACCGGCGTCAGCGAGATCAGGCCGGCGGCGATCACGCGCACGCAGTAGGCGAGCCCGACGGGACGGCTGATCGCGAACCCCGGCCGGGAGCGATGCAGGCGGCCGACGAGTAAGGCGATCACCATGCCCCACAAGGCGAACATCGCGAGCAGCACCAGGGTGGAGTGGAGACTCTGATCGGTAACCGGCGCCGCCATCCTCTGGTGGACGATAGCCGGGCTTGCGGAGCCAGGCCGCCTGTGGGGGACCGGCCGAACCCCGACCCATATAATCCGGTGTCCTGTGAGCGAGCCGCATCACGAAGGTCTCGAGATCCGTCAGTGGGGACAGCTCATCTGGCGCCGCAAGTGGCTGCTGCTTGCGATCGTCATCGTGATTCCCGCCGCCGTATACGTGGGCTCGACGCTGATGCCGAAGACCTACCAATCCGCGGCGACGATCAACGTGAAAGCGACCGCCGGCGCCTCGACCGTGCTCTCGCGGACCGTCGCCAAAGTGGACATCGGTGAAGTGCAGACCCTGATGACGACGACCGTGGTGGCCCGTCGGGCCGCTCACATCCTGGGATTGCCGGCCTCCGCCGCGAGAGGCCTGCTCGGTCACATCTCGGTGGCGCCAACCAGCCCCGACAGCAACTTCCTCACGATCACCGCCCAGGACTCGGATCCGGGCGAAGCCGCGCGCATAGCCAACGCCTTTGCCCGGGCCGTCGCCCAGGCCAGGACGAACAGTGCCGTCCATGACATAGACCGCGGGATCGCGGTGCTGACGGCTCAAGCTGCCACCGAACCCGGTAACGAAGCGTCAGAAGAAGCGATCTCCCAACAGATCCAGGAACTGCGCAGCGTCAGGGCGACTCAGGCCAAGACGACGACGATCGTCGAAGTCGCCGTACCCGCCATGAGCCCGATCTCACCGAAGCCGAAACGCAACACCGCGATCGCGTTGATCCTGGCGCTGCTGATCGCGGCCGCGCTGGCACCGCTGCTCGACCGACTCGACCGCCGGATTCGTGAACCCAGCGAACTGGAGGACCTGCTCGAGGCGCCAGTGCTGGCGATGATCCCCGACGACGCCTTCCCCGGTCACCCCCCGGGCGTGCACGTGCGCGAGTCGTTCCAGACGCTGCGCGCGAGCCTCACCTACTTCAACGTCGATCGCTCGCTCTCGACCCTGGTCGTGGCGAGCCCGGTGCAGCAGGACGGCAAGACAACCGTCGCGGTCAACCTCGCCCTCGCCTACGCTCTCGACGAACGCGACGTGGTCCTGATCGACGGAGACATGCGCCGCCCCCAGGTCGCTGTCCGCCTGGGCAAGGAGGTCAACGTCGGGCTCGACTCGGTCCTGGTCGGCGAGAAAACGCTCGACGAAGTGCTCGTCGACATCGACGTCGGCGCCGGGCGCCTGCGCATCCTCCCGGGCGCGACGCCGCCGCCGAACCCCGCCGTCCTGCTTGGATCGCAGCGGATGCGCTCCCTGCTCGCCGAACTCTCCGAACAGGTCGACATGGTGATCGTCGACACCCCCGGCCTGCTCGCCGTCAGCGATGCGATCCCGCTTTTCAACCAGGTCGTCGGGAGCGTGATCGTCTCGCGCCTGGACCGCACTCCGAAAGACGCGCTGCGGCGCGCCAGGCAGGTGATCGAATCCGCCGGTGGCACCGTGCTGGGGGGCGTCGCCACGGGGGCGCAGGCGGGCGGCTACTACGGCTATTACGGCTACTACGGGTACTATGGCGGCGAAAACGGCCACGACAGCTCCGGGTCGAGCAACGGGACAGGACGGCTGCGCAACCTGGCCTCCGGCGGTTTCCGCCGCTCCTCCGACTAGTAGTCCCTCTCCTAGGCCGTGGCCGCCCGCGCCGCGACGAGCTCCCGGTACAGCCCGTCGACGTCGTCCAGCAGTCGCTCGGCGCCGTAGCGCTCGATCGCGCGACGACGCGCAGCGAGGCCGTAGCGCTCGCGCAGCCCGGCATCGGCGGCCAGACGCAGGATGGCCGCCGCCAGGGCGGCTGCGTCGCCGGGCGGGACGAGCATCCCGGTCTCCTCCTCGACGACAACCTCCCGAACTCCGCCGACGTCGGTTGCGGCGGCGGGGAGCCCCGCTGCCGCCGCCTCGATCAGCGACACGGGTGTGCCCTCGTTGTCGGAGGAGAGCAGCGCCAGGTCGGCGGCGGCGAAGATCGGGTGCAGC
Organism: Solirubrobacterales bacterium; assembly: GCA_035701465.1. Taxonomy (GTDB): domain Bacteria; phylum Actinomycetota; class Thermoleophilia; order Solirubrobacterales; family 70-9; genus VRUE01. Next base: position 10,387 of record DASSMU010000215.1, on the reverse strand, counting down.
TCGCGCCGGTAGCCGAGGAAACGCACGCCGGCGGCGATGCCAAGCTCGGCGGCCTGGCCTTCCAGCCGCGACCGTTCCTCGCCATCGCCGACGACCGCAAGCCGCAGGCGCGGCTCGGACTCCCTCGCCCGAGCGAAAGCTCCCAGGAGAACGTCGAGGCGCTTGATCGGCACCAGGCGGCCGACGAAAACCAGGAGGACCTCCTCGGTGTCGAGCCCCAGCTCACCCCGTGACTCGGCTCTCAGCGCACCCGGCAGCTCGGCGAAGCGGTCGAGGTCGAGCCCGAGGGGAAGGACGCGAAACCGCTCCCGTGGCGCGACCCCGAGCCGCACCAGGTCGTCGACCGTCGCCTGGCTGACGCCGATCAGGCAATCGCTGACCCGGGCCATGGCCCGCTCCATCTCGAGGTAGAGCCGCGCCTTCGCCCTCCCGAAATAGCCCTCCAGCACATGCCCGTGGTAGGTGTGGACGATGGCGGGGCGCGGCCGCACCGCCAGCGCCGCCTGACGCCCCAGGAAGCCCGCCTTCGCGGTGTGCGTGTGGACGACGTGCGGCCTGAACTCCCGCATCAGGCGGATCAGCTTCAGCAGCGCCCGCGAGTCGTGGAGGGGCTGCACCGGCTGGCGCAGCTCGGGAAGGAAGCGCATCGTCGCGCCCTCCTCGGCGGCCAGGTCGGCCAGCGACGCCTCGCCCGGAGCCGGCGTGCCGTGGACGAGCAGGGTCTCGTAGCGGTCCGGGTAAAAGCGCTTGCCGCTGAGCAGGGCGGCTATGTGAGCCGGCCCACCCATGTTGAGCCGGCCGATGACCTGCAGGACGCGCAGCTGCTCCGCGCCGCTCAGGTCGAGGTCTCGGTGGTCGCCGCCGGAGCCCATTCGGGGGACTCAAGCAGCTCCAGCAGCGCCACCGCGACGACGCCCGCCAGGATCAGGGTGATCGAGAGGGCCGCCGCGATCGAGCCTTCGAATTCGAAGAGGACGGCGCCGGCGCCGCAGAGGAAGGCCTGCCCGGTGGCAAGGGCCATCGCGACGCGGCGGGGGGAGCCGAGGCGAGCTCGCAGCCGGTGGGTGAGGTGGTCTCGGCCGCCGGTGCAGATGCCCACCCCGCGGCGCTTGCGCGAGACGATCACCAGAGCCGTGTCGAGGGCGGGAAGGCCGACCAGCACCACGGCCAGCGGAACCAGCCCCCAGCCAAGGCGCCCGCTCGAGGGCAGCGACATGATCGTCGCCGCCACCACGAAGCCGATCGGCATGCTGCCGCCGTCGCCGAGGAAGATCCGCGCGGGCGAGGACAGGTTGAAGGGAAGGAAGCCGGCACACGCGCCCGCCAGGGCCAGGGCGATCGCCCCCAGCGCCGGGTCGCCGTGCGCCGCGGCGAGCATGCCCAGGATCGCGGCGGAGACGAGGGCGACGGTGCTCGCGGCGCCGTCCATGTTGTCCATCAGGTTGTAGGCGTTGACGACGCCGATCGTGAAGACGATCGTCAGGGCCAGGTTGAGCGCATCGTTGGAGAAGACGGACCAACCGCCCCCCGCGGCGAAGAGGCCGCCGGCCACCGCGACCTCGATCGCAAGTCGCGGCAAGGGCCCGATCGCGATGCGATCGTCGAGGGTGCCGAGCCCCCAGAGGACAAGAGCGCCGGCGACGATCGGCCAGAAGGCCGAGGCGGCGTGGCCGAAGATCGCCGCCGAGAAGATCAGCGCAGCCACCGCAGCCGCACCGCCCAGGTATGGCGTGGGACGAGAATGGCCCTTGTATCCGACCGGATGGTCGTAGAAGCCGGTGCGGCGGGCGAGCGCGATCGTCAGCGGGGTCAGCAGCAGAGCCGCCCCGCAGGCGACGATGAAGGCGAGCTCCAGACGCAGGCTTGCAGACACGGCCGCCGGCTAATCCTCGTCCAGGGAGGGGTCGACGGTCGCGCTCTCTTCCACCACGGCGGTGATTTCGCCACCGAGGCCGGCCAGCGGCTCCTGCGCGATCCGCAGGCGCTCGAAGGCGGCAACGTCGTCGATCGCCTCCTCCACGCCGCGGGTCGAGCGCCAGCCGGTCATCTGCTCGAGCGCGGAGGTATCCGGGCGGCGCCGGCCGAGCTCCTCGAAGCCCTCGCCGTAGGCCTCGTCGTAGGGCACCATCCGTATCTCCGAGCTGGAGCCGGTCCGCTCGATCACAGTTTCGGCGAGCTCGAGGATCGTGATCTCGTCCGAGCGGCCGACGTTGAAGGCCGTGCCGCGGGCGCCCTCCTCGTCCATCAGCATGACCAACGCCCGGGTCGTGTCGTAGACGTGGGAGAAGCAGCGGGACTGGCTGCCGTCGCCGAAGACGGTCAGGTCCTCGCCGGCGATCGCCTGGCCGACGAAGCGCGGCAGCACCATCCCGTAGGCGCCGGTCTGCCGCGGCCCGACCGTGTTGAAGAGGCGCACGACGACGTTGTCGGCCTCGCGCTCGCGGTGGTAGCCGAGCGTGAGCGCCTCGCCGAAGGCCTTGGCGGTCGAGTAGGACCAGCGGGCGATCGAGGGCGGCCCGAGGATCCGGTCGGAGTGCTCGGTCAGGCCGGGGGTGGCGTTCTTGCCGTAGATCTCCGAGGTCGAGGCGAAGAGGAGGCGCCGGCCGATCCGGTGGGCCCCCTCGGTGACCACCTGCGCGCCGCGCACGCTGCGGCCCAGCGATTCGACCGAGCGGTCGACGATCAGCTGGACGCCGACCGCCGAGGCGAGGTGGAAGCAGGCGTCGGCCCACTCCATGCACTCGTCGACGACGGCCTCGTCGCAGACCGATCCTTCGACGAACCGCGCCCGGCCGGAGGCGACTGCGTCGGCGATGTTCTCGACGCTCCCCGTGCTGAGGTCGTCGAGGATGAGGACGTCGTCTCCACGCGCGATCAGCGCATCGGCCAGGTGCGAACCGATGAATCCAGCCCCACCCGTGATCAGGTAACGCACCTTGGTATCTCCCTTTCCCTCATTCCCCAGCCGGTCAATTGCCTCGCAGCTTTACGCAAGGCTCGATCACAGTGGTGAATTCCCTGTTTCCCTGTGGCTATCCGCGGTCCCAACCGCAAAAGTGCCGAAAATGACTTGTTGTCAGTAGAACAGATCCCCAATGCGGTGTCAAGGTACCTGCATGTTTACGATACTTCTCAGACACAATCCGAAGCGGGGCCTCCGTCGCTCACCGCACCCGGCAGTTCCGCGTCAGCGTCTTCGAGAGGCTCTTGCCGCCGGCAAAGCCGAGCTTCGCTTTGGCGAGGGGGAAGGGGACCCCGGAGAAGCCCTTTGGCGCCGGACAGCCGGCGCTCAGGTAGCTGTGACGACGGCCGCGGTAGGAGAAGCTGCGCTTCAGCTCCATCGAAAGGCCGGTGACCACGCCCGAGCTGCCGGTGACCCGGGGCAGCAAGGCGCGCAGGGTGGTGCCGAAGGTGCCCTTCGACCTGCCGATTTCGAAGGGCAGCGTGTAGGAGGTGGGAACGGGGTCGGTGCCGTAGACGTGGGCGAGGATCGCCGGGCGCCCGTGCAGGCGGGCGTTGAAGGCGTAGAGCTTGCCCGAGGAGGGGAAAGGGCTCTGGCTGTCGAGGTGGACCTTTGCCTCGAAGTGCCCTTCGCCGACGAGGGCGCTGCGACAGGCCGCCAGGGCGTTGGCGGTGGTGGCGGGTTCGATCTCCCGCAGGTGGCAGACAGGCAGGCCGGTGGGGTCGAAGCGTCCCTCGCGGTTGAGCGCGATCGAGATCCGCCGCAGCTGCGGCGGATCGCCCCCGTCGGCGGAGGAGATCTTCGCCCCGACCGAGACCCCGATCGGCGCCGTGCCCCTGCGCGGCAGCGCCTTGGGGGCGAAGGCGGCTTCGAAGGCAACCCGCAAGCGGCCCTGCTGGACGAGCTCAGAGGAGTGGGCTTTCGCGCGACGTGAGGCGGCTGGGGCCCCCGTCGCGGCGGCCGTCGTGGCGATGGCGGCGCCCTGGGACTGGGGCGCGGCTCCCGTCGCACCACCGCCCGCCCCGGTGCCCGACGGTGCCGACAGCGTGTAGGGCCCGTACTCGAGCACCCGGGACCCTTCGTCGTTGCCGCTGGTCACGTAGAGGTTCCCGCCTGAGAGCGCCAGGCCCGTGGGTTCGCCATCGACGACCTTGGCGACGCGACCGAGGTAGGTGCCTGCGGAGTCGAACTCCTCGATTCCCGCTTCGGGATGGGCGAAGCCGGGCTGCAGGTTGTCGATCGCCAGCAGGTGCCCGTTGCTTACGTCGACCGCCAGCGAGGCGTCCACCAGCGAGTGGAAGCCGCCGAAGGGGCCGCCGATCGTGGTGACCGGGTTGACGGGGTCGCTCGCCGGTTCGTAGACCTTGATCGTGTCGTCGGCCGCGTCGGCGACGTAGGCCTTGGCGCCGGAGACGGCGACGCCGTAGGCGTCGCCGAGGGTCCCGAGGCCGATCTGAAGCGCTTTGCCGGCGACTTCCAGCGGCGCTCCCGAGGGTTCGTAGACGGCAACGTAGGTGCGATCGTCGACGTAGACGTTGCCGCTTGCCTGGTCGACTGCGACGCCGGTCGATTCTTCTCCGTCGAAGGAGAGGCTCGAGGGAAGCAGCCGGGCGACGCTCTCGTGCCAGAGGTTGGCGTAGAGGGCCCCGCCCGGGCCGACCGCCAACCCGCAGGGCCCTTCGGGGGCCGTGCCGGCGGCGATCTGAGAGACGTATTCACCGTTCGGTTTGAAGACGTCGACCCGGTGGCGGTAATAGTCGGAGACGTAGATCGCACCGGCGGTGAGCGCCACCCCGCAGGCGCCTTCGATCCCCCCGGGCGGCGATCCCGTCCCTTCGCTCGTCACCGCTTTGGTGGTGATCAAGGCGCGCTGGGCGCTCGCCGGGGAGGCGCCCAGCGCCAGCGCCGCCAGCAGCGCGCAGGCCGCGGCTGCGAGAGCCCTCCGCCCCGGTCGAGCATGTCTCCTCATCGGCTTGCTCCCCTCCCCGCTCGGTGTCGATGCTTGTGTCCGTTCTTGCCGCGCTTGCCGCAGCGGACCCGCAGCGGCACTCGCGTCGCCAGCCCACGGTTGTTCTGGCCGATCAGCCGCGCGCTTGCGTACTGCTGCTTGGCGCAGAGGTCTTCGGAGTTGGCCAGGAGCCCGTGCCTGCCGCCGTTCAACGTCATCGTGAAGCTGGTGAACGGCGCGTCCGGCAGCCCTTCGAAGCGCCCGCGGATGCCGCCGTGGGAGGAGTCGATCCGGCCGACCACTTCGAGCGAGATGCCGAGCCCGCCGCCGCTCAGGGCCGCGACCATGTCGGGCAGGTCGTGTTTGGAGGAGCGCAGGTAGACCGGACCTTCCAGCGGCGCGCTCAGGAGCGGCGTCAGGACCCTGGCGTGACCGTAGACCGACCCCGCCGGGCAGGCCCCGCGGGCGAACTGGACGGGGGTGCAGACCTTGTCGATGTGGCTCTGGGCGAGGAACTCCGTCGCCGGCAGGGTGACCGACGTCGAGGCGAAGTTGGCATCGCCGGGCCGTGGGCGGACTTCGGCCCGCAGCGCCGGGTACTCGCCCTGCCTGGTGCCGCCCTTGAAGCTCAGGCCGATCTTCGGCTGAAAGCCGAGCGCACCGCAGTTGAAGGCCTGGAAGGGGCTGGGGGCCGCGGCGAGGATGTCGTCGGTCGGGTCGGAGAAGCGCAGGCCCGAGCCCTTCAGCGTCGAGGTGGTCGAGAAGCGCGCGCAGCTGGTCGGGTTGAGGGTGAAGCCTGGCCGGTCGACGTAGACGCGGATGTCGCGCAGGTGGGTCGGGATGCCGTCGATGATGTGGGGGATCGGGTCCGAGGCGGCGGAGTCGATCGAGACGCCGGCGCTCTGGGGGTCGAGGGCGATCGCCGAGCGAATCACGATCGTGCCGAGGTCGAAGGGCCCGACCGTCGCCGCGTCGATCGCGACGATCGAGAGCGGCTGGCCGCCGAAGGGCCCGGCGAGGTAGAGCTTGCCCGGCGCGAAGGAGAGCACCCCGCCGAGGCCGTAGCCGGCGACGGTGTGGCCGATCTCCGACGCCGCCGGGCAGGACGGGTCGGCCGTCTCGGCGAAGCCGCTGGTCTGCTTGGCGGCGGCGATCGCCGCCTCGGGGCAGAAGGGGATGCCGGCGACCGTGGCGACGAGGCCCGGCGGCAAGGCCGCCGAGTAGGAGGTGATCTCCTGTTCGGTGTCGCGGCGCGTCAGGTGCAGGTAGAACGGCGTGTGGGCGCCGGCCTGGGAGTTGAGCGTGCCGGCCACCGAGGCGGGGGCGAACGGCGCCGAGCCGGTGGGACACGGGCCGCCGTCGATCCCGGCGGAGATCTGAAAGTGCGAGTCGGTGTGGCGGACGGCGCTGGGGTCGCGCCACGGGGTCAGGTCGATGCCGCTGGTGTAGGTCCCGCACGCCGCCGGGGTGGCCAGCGGGCTGCGCTGGCCTTCGCGGAAGTGGATGCGCAGCTCGGTGTAGGGGAGCTGGGGCAGCCTGTCGAAGCGCGCCGTCAGCTGCCCGCTGGCCGGATCGGCGTCGATCCTGCCGGCCACCTTGACCAGGACGCCGCGCTCGGGGTCCTTGGCCACCAGGTAGACCGCGAGCAGCGTGCCGAAGGGGTTCTGGAACGGCGTCGCCAGGAAGAGCGCCCCTTCCAGTGGCTGGGCGAAGAGCGGGCTGCGGACCGTGAAGTCGCCGATCTTCGAGGCGTTGGGGCAGCCCGCCCCGGGGGCGGAGCCGACTGTCTCCGCCGCGTAGCCGCCGGGTTCGCAGGTGCCGAGGCCGGCGCCGACCGAGGGGTTGACAGTCACCCCTTCCGGCAGGGCGACGGTGGCGCCGCGCACCGGCGAGGGCGCCAGGCGCGCCGGGGCGAGCAGGCCGTCCTGATCGACTTCGAGGCGGAAATCGATCCCGCTGGGCGAGGAGGCGCGGGGGTTGGAGGGGACGATCGCCGGCGCCGGTTTGAATTCGAGCCCGGCGCAGCCTTCGAGGCTCTGGCCGGCGAAGGCACGGCTGACGGTGGGGGGCGCCTGCCAGGAGCGGGCAACCGCACCGAAGCCGAGCGGCCCTTCGCAGGCGCTCGGCAGCGAGAGGTAGGCGGTCGCAGGGTTGAGTTTCGGCGGCCCGACCGAGCATTTGGCCCAGCCGAAGGAGGGTTCGGCCTCGTTCAGGCAGTTGCCGCGCTGGGCGTTGTGGACGATGCTCCAGGGCGTCCCCCAGAGCTTCAGCCCGAAGCCGGAGAAGCCGACGAGCTGGGGGATGTTCCGCGCGGCAAGGGTGACGCCGTATTCGCCGTCGGCCTGGCGCAGGTGGGGGACGAAGATGACGGGGGCGCCGTAGGGGTTGAAGCCGATCTCCGAGGGGGCGCCGGGGGGCGGGTCGAGGTTGAAGAGGCCGAAGGTCCGGGTTTCGCCGCCGCCGTAGGAGGAGCGGACCTCGACCGTGCCGACCTGGGTCTTGTCCGGGCAGCTCTCCCCCGAGAGGCTCGTTTCGAAGGGCGAGCTGCGCGGGGTGTGAAACTGCGCCAGGGAGCACTGCGGCACCGCACCGGGGTTTTCGACCAGGCCGCCCGGCAGTTCGATTTCGAGGTCCTTGACGTCGCCGTCGGTGAAGGGAGAGCCGGGCGATTCCGGCTTGAAAGAGACTTCGATCCCCAGCGCCTGCGGGTGCGAGCCCGCCTGCTGGTCGACGAAGCCCCCTTCCCCCGTCGCCACGGCCGAGAAGCCCGCCGGGCCGGGCGCGAAGCCAAAGCTCGCGAACGCCGTGGCAGGCACCCAGAGCAAGCCGACAACCACGATGGCAGCGAGGAGGAACGCTACCCTTCCAGGAGTGACAACCCGAGAGAAAGTGGAGAGGCTTCTTGACCGGCTCTCCGAGGAGGAGTTGAAAGCCGAGTACAAGCGACTGCAGCAGGCAGTCGAGAGCGGGGACGCCGTGGACGAATGGGGCGACTTGGACAGGTTCAGCGCCCGCGCATCTTTGGGGGTCCTGCGACATCTCGATGAAGAGGAGGCCAAGGTCGGCTTCTCGTGGGAGAAGTACCGCTGATCGTGAGGCGCGGCGAGGTGTGGTGGTACGAGCCGCCTGAAGAAAAGTCGCGGCCGGTCCTGATTCTCACCCGCGATGAGGTGATCGCTCGTTCTCTTGACGTCGTCGCGATGCCCGCAACCGGCGTTTCGCGCGATTGGCTGAACGAGGTGGAAATCGGCACGGCCGACGGTATGCCGACCGAGTCCGTACTGGTAGCCGAGAACACCCTCTCCGCCGAAAAAGCTTTCCTCACCGAGCCGATAACGGAGCTCGGGGCGGCAAAGATGGATGAGGTGTGCCGAGCCCTGGGCGCGGCTGTCGGCTGCGGGTGAAGAAAAGGCAGCCCGCTTCACCTCCCGCCTCCGTGCCTGGCGCGCCTGCGCCGGTGGTGGCGCTTCTTGTGGTGGTGTTTTTTCGCGCGCTGTTTGACGATGCGCAGGGCCGGGTTGCCGGAGTTGGGCACCAGGGTGCCCGGGGTCGGGTCTTCGGGGGCGCTCGGCAGGCTCTGGCAGGCGTCGCCGTTGCAGGGGATCGTGTTCGGCGGGGGGGCGAAGCCGCCGCCGACGCGGGCGTCGTAGACGTCGAAGGAGCCGGGGTCGAGCGGGTACAGCGAGCTGTCGGTGAGGAAGAAGGCGTCGGAGCCATCGGCCGAGGCGTCGACGAAGGTCGAGGCGGTGCCGCTGCGACCGCTGGAGACCAGGCCGACGCAGCCGAGTTCGTTCGTGCAGGTGCCGGCGCCCGGCGCCTCCCACTCATAGACGTCGGCGCGCGAGTTGGTGTCCTGGATCGCCAGGGAGTCCTTGGAGTCGAAGAAGGCTCGCGAGCCGTCGGCCGAGAGGGCGCGGGGCTTGTACATGCGGGTTGCGTTCGGACCTTCGCCGTTGGCCACCGCGCCGGGGATCGACGAGGGGCCGCCCGGCCGTTCGCCGGTCGGGTTGCAGGAGACGCAGCTGAGCAGCGCCTGCCCGCCGCCGGGCGACGGGCCGTAGAGGAAGACCTCGCTCGCGCCATTGCTTTCATAGGCGCTCAGTTCGGCGGTGGAGACGAAGAGCAGGTGGGAGCCGTCGGGGCTGACCCGGGCGGTGCCGGTGGCGGGCGGGTAGTCGCTCGGCGCCGCGGCCGCGGCGGCCGCGGCCACCTGGGTGAGGGAGTTGGGAGCGTGCCAGCGCTGCAGCCCGGAGCCGTCCTGGAAGTAGGCGAAGTCCCCCGCGGCGGAGGCGCCGAGCACGCCGGCGACGCCGCCCGATGGGGTGAGGTCGGCTGAGGTCGCGGCCACCGCGTCGTAGCGGTAGAGATGACCGGCCTTGGTGAAGAAGGCGAAGCGGCCGTCGGCGGAGGCGGTCTGGAAGGTCCCCCCTCCCCCGAGCGATTCGTCCACCGGCTTGGTGGTCGCGCCGTCGCGCAGGTAGAGCTTGCCTTCGCTGGTGAAGTAGACGCGCGACCCGTTGGCCGAGACCGCGCCCGCCTGCGCGGCGAGCTCCGCCCCCGGCGCCACGCTGATCTGGACGAGCTGCCCTTCGCTCCACTCGTAGAGACCCCCTGCCATCTTCAGGACGACGTGGCGCAGGTCGGGATCGGAGCCGGCGAAGCGCAGGCCGGGTTCGGCGGATGTCGTGGTGAGAGCGCCGCTGGCGCTCTCGCGCAGCGAGTAGCTGCGCGGACACGGTTTGCCTTCGACGCAGCGGCGGGGGTCGAGCAACAGGCCGCGGGCGAGGTCGGTGGAGAAGAGCTGGTAGGGGACGCCTTCGGGGTGGTCGCCGTAGCCGCCGGAAGGCGTCGGCTCGGTGACGTTCTGGCTGCTCCAACCACCGCTGCCGCGGGTCGCGATGTACTGGCTGGCGGGAGGGGCGCCCTCGGGCGCATCGCCGAAGGAGGTGGCGGAGCTGTAGGTGAGGGAGTCGCCGTCGGCGGCGGCCTGCAGCACGTCACCGCCGAAGTTCTCGCCGAAGCCCTGGATCGCGCCGCCGTTCTTCTCGATCGGGGAGACCATCTCCCAGCCGCGCTGGTCGAGCAGGTGGAAGGCATTGGTTGCTTCCTCGGTGCCAAGAACTCGCTCGGGGCCGGTCGTGGTCCCTTCGGAGCTGGTGGCGCGCGCCTGGAAACGGTAGGCGGTGGCGGGGCTGAGCCCGGCGACGTGCTGGACCACCGTCACCGGCGTCGAGCCCGAGCCGGCGGAGGCCGCACCCCCCGGCGGCGCCTTGGCGGCGCCGAAGAAGCCTTCCCGCGGCGGCACGGCTTCGAGGTTCGCCCGGTAGGCGGCAAGGGTGAGGTATTCGAAGCGATAGGTGGTGCTGTGGCCGCCCGGGTCGATTTCGGCGCGCAGGTTGGCCGAGGTCGCGGTGACTTCGGTCACCCAGGTGGCCGGGATGCCCGGCGCCGCCACAGCCTCTCGGGCGCCACCCCCG
>DASSMU010000214.1:0-11521 GCA_035701465.1 Solirubrobacterales bacterium | reverse complement strand
GGGCGCGAGGCCTTCAAGCAGAAGCGCCAGCCCGACGTCTCCCAGGTCCCGCGGCGGCCGTGAGCGCGCGGCGGGCGGAGGCGCAGCGATGAGGATCTGGCTGATGGCGGCGCGGCCGCGGACGCTGCCCGCGGCGATCGCCCCGGTCCTCGTCGGCACCGCGGCGGCGGTCGAATGGGCCGGAGAGCTTCCCAGGGTCGGGGCGTTCGTCGCCGCCCTGGTCGGCTCGATCTTCATCCAGATCGGGACGAATTTGGCCAACGACTACTCGGACGCGAAGCGGGGGGCCGACACCGCCGACCGGCTGGGGCCGGTGCGGGTCACCTCGGCCGGACTGGTGACGCCGCAGCGGGTGTTGAACGCGACCTGGATCGCCTTCGGGATCGCAATCGCCTGCGGGATCTACCTCGCCGCCGTGGCCGGGATCGTGATCCTCTTGATCGGCGCGGTCTCGATCGCGGCGGGCGTCCTCTACACCGGCGGGCCACGGCCATACGGCTACGCAGGTCTGGGTGAGGTCTTCGTCTTCCTCTTCTTCGGCCTGGTCGCCGTCAACGGCTCCTACTACGTGCAGCTGGAGCGGCTCGACGCGCTGCCGCTCGGCCTCTCGATCGCGGTCGGCTTCCTCGCCACGGCGATCCTCGTCGTCAACAACGTCCGCGATCTTGAGACCGACCGCCGGGCCGCCAAGATGACCCTGGCGGTGCGGATGGGACGGCAAAATGCCGTGGCGCTCTACCGGATGCTGGTGCTCGGCGCCTTCGTCGTCCTCCCCATAGCCCTCGTGGCCGGCGGCGGCAGCATGCTGCCGCTGATCGGGTTGCTGGCGCTGCCGATGGCGATCGGCCCGATGCGGGCGATGACCAACCGCACCGACGGTCCGTCCCTCAACGGCGCCCTCGCAGCCACCGGCGCCCTCCTGGCCGTCTTCAGCCTGCTCGTCTCAGCCGGTCTCCTCCTCGCAGCCTGAGCCCGTCCGATTCGCCGAGTCTGCATTTACCCGTGTTATAGGCGGGTAAATGCAGACTCACCACAAGTGCGATGCTGTTTCCGTGAAGATCGCCTCGGTTGAGGTCACCCCTTATGCGCTGCCCTTCCGCGAGCCTTACGTGACTGCGCGCGGGCGTCTCGACCGGCGCGAGATGGCGCTGCTGCGGCTGCGCTCGGACGATGGGCTGATTGGACTGGGAGAAGCGGTGCCGCTGTCGATGCGCGGCGGCGCGAGTCTGGCGCAGGTGGTCGAGGAGCTCGAGCGGCTGGGCGAGCGCGACTCGCTCGACGAGGCGACGCTGCGGGGCGACGCCCTGGGCCTCTCCCCTCCCAGCCGCTGCGCGGCGCTGACGGCGCTGCTCGACCTGCGCGGGCGCAGGGCGGCGGAGACGGGCGCATCCGGACGAGCCGAGGCGAAGCCAGTCGAGTGCAACGCGACCCTGGTCGCCGGCGAGCCCGCCACCGTCGCCACCGAGGCGGCGCGCTGGGCCGAGGACGGTTTCGACAGCTTCAAGCTCAAGCTCGGCAGCGAAGACGACTTCGGCCAGGTCTACGCGGTGCGCGAGGCGGTTGGGCCGCGCGCGCGGATCCGCGTTGATGCCAACGCCGCCTGGGACCTCGAGACCGCAAAGCGGATGCTCGCCGCGCTGGAGCCGCTTGAGGTGGAGCTCGCCGAGCAGCCGGTGGCGACGCTGGAGGAAGCGGCGGAGGTGGCCGCCTCGACCTCGATCCCGATCGCCGGCGACGAGAGCGTCGAGACGAGAGCCGACGCCGTGCGGGCGGTGTCCATGGGCGCCTGCGCGTTGACCGGCGTCAAGCTTTCCAAGGTCGGCGGGCCCGAGGCGGCGATCGAGATCGCCGAGGTGCTGCCGTCCTACCTCTCCAGTGCGCTCGACGGACCGGTGGGGATCGCGGCAGCCGCGCAGGTGGCGCAGACTTTGGACGAGGTGGGCGGCGACGAGAGTCCGCGACTGGCCCACGGCCTCGCCACGCAGCGCCTCTTCGCTTCGACCATCGCCTCGGTCGAGTGCGAGCTGCGCGGCGGGATGCTGCACCCGCCCGAGGGACCCGGCCTGGGCGTGGAGATCGACGAGGCTGCCCTGACGGCCCATCGAATCTAGGGCGCCTGGCGAGTTTGTTTCGCTATGCGGGACAAGCTCGCCAATAGGCTTCGGCGATGGACCCGACCAACGCCAACACCGCTCTCGCCTCGGCCTTCGTCGAGGAGCTCGCGAGGGGCGGGCTGCGCCAGGGGGTCGTCTCCCCCGGCTCGCGCTCGACGCCGCTCGCGATAGCCCTCTGGCGCCAGCCGGAGATCGAGGTGAGCGTGATCGTCGACGAGCGCTCGGCGGCCTTCTTCGCTCTCGGGGCTGCGCAGGCGACGGGATCGCCCGTGGCGATGCTCTGCACCTCGGGTACCGCCGTCGCCAACTGCCACCCGGCGATCTGCGAGGCGGACGAGTCGGCGATCCCGCTGGTCATGCTGAGTGCCGACCGCCCCCCGGAGCTGCGCGGGATCGGCGCCGGACAGACGATCGATCAGCTGAAGATCTTCGGCTCCTCGGTGCGCTGGTTCTGCGAAGTCGGCACCCATGACGCCGATGACGCCGGCCTCCTCCACTACCGATCGGTCGCCTGCCGTGCGCTGGCGGCGGCCCGCGGCGAGCAGCGACCTGGACCGGTTCACCTCAACCTGCCCTGGCGCGAGCCGCTCGCTCCGGTCCCGGCCGAGGGCGCGGTGACGGCAACCGATCCGCTCGCCCTCGAGGGGCGAGACGGTCGGCCGCTGACCGCGGTGACGCCGATCGACATGGAGCCCTCGGCCTTCCTCCTCGACGAGGTCGCCGGACACATCGCCGGCGCCCGCTCCGGAGTCATCGTCGCCGGCCGCCAGCTCGACCCCGAGCTGCGTGCGCCACTCGCCACCCTGGCCCGGGTCGCCGGCTTCCCGATCCTGGCCGAGCCGACCTCGCAGGTCCGCTGCGGGCCGCACGACCGCTCTCACGTCGTCACCACCTACGACCACCTGCTGCGCGACGAGGATTTCCGCGAGTCGGTCCGACCGGACCTGGTCCTGCGCTTCGGCGAGATGCCGACGAGCAAGCCGCTGCGCGCATGGCTGGCCGGCTCCGGCGGCGACCAGATCGCCGTCGACCCGAACTGCGGCTGGGACGAGCCGACGAACCGGGCCGCGGCGCTGCTGCGCGCCGATCCGACCGAGCTGGCCTCGGGCTGGGCTGCCCGTATCGGCGACGAGGACCGGGCCGCCCCGTCGCGGTGGATCGAAGCCGAGGCCGCAGCGCGGGCCGCGCTGGACGCCGAGCTCGACGACCTGGACGAAGTCACCGAGCCGGGCCTCCACCTGGCCCTGGGCCTTGCCCATACGGACGGCGATCTCGTCTTCACCGCTTCGAGCATGCCGATCCGCGACCAGGAGGCCTTCCTGCCGTCGACCGAGACCGACGCCCTCTTCGTCTGCAACCGCGGCGCAAACGGCATCGACGGTCTCCTCTCCTCCGGCATCGGCGCGGCCCATGCCAGCGGCCGCTCGACCACGATCGTCACCGGCGACCTCGGCCTGCTCCACGACATCGGCGGCCTCGCCGCCCTGCGCGACGTCTCCACCCCGGTCCGCATCGTCGCGATCGACAACGACGGCGGTGGCATCTTCGGCTTCCTGCCCCAGGCCGAGGCGCTGCCAGGGGCGGAGTTCGAAGCGCTGCTCGGCACGCCCCGCGGCGTCGAGGTGGGGAAGGCGGCTGAGCTCTTCGGCCTCTCGCACCGCAGGCTCGAGGCCCTCTCGGACCTTCCGGGGGCGCTGGCCGCGGGCACCGGCTTGATTGAGGTCAAGGCCGACCGCGCGACCAACGCCGCGCTGCACCGGCGGCTCAACCAGGCCGCCGCAGCCGCGATCGACCAGGGCTGACGCCCACCGCCGCGCTCGGGCTACCCTCTTGCGATGGGCGAGGACCGAAGTGGGCGGATCCACTCGATGGACGCGCTCAGAGCGTCGTCGATGCTGCTGCTCGTGCCGGTGCACGCGGCCATGCTGCTGGCCGTCAACGGGCACCCGGGCGCCTGGGCCAGCGCGATCTACTGGTCGATCCACGTCTTCCGCCTCCCTCTGTTCTTCGCGATGTCGGGGTTTTTCCTCGCCCTGCTGGTCGCCCGCCGTGGGGTCGGCCCCACCCTGCGCAACCGCACCCTGCGAATCGCCGTACCGCTTGCGGTGGGCCTCTTCACCCTGATACCGCTCCTGATCGCCGCCAGCCATGCGTCGGGCGTCGCGATCTCCGGCGAGGGCTCCCCACCCCACGGCGGAACCCTCAAGGTCCAGCTCTCCTACCTCTGGTTCCTCTGGTACCTGCTGATCCTCGACGGGGTCGCCTTCTCCACCTACCTGCTCGTCCCCCGCGCCGCGCGACGCCTTGGGCGCGGGATGAGGTGGGCGATCGCAACCCCGCTCGCCGGCATCGCGCTGCTCGCCGTGCCCACCGCGATGGCGCTCTGGCAGCAACCCGAATGGACCGCGGCGGCTCCCGCCGGCAGCTTCGTGCCAAACCTGTCGACCCTCTTCTACTACGCGCTTTTCTTCGCCCTGGGGGCAACCCTGTGCAGGCACCGGGAGCTGGTCGATGCCGCGAGGCGCGATGCCTGGAAGTGGGCGGCCTGCGCCGCAGGGGCCACCCTGCCCGCAGCCGTCCTCTTCGCTTCCCACAACTCGCCTCAGCTCGGCGGAAGCCCGGTGATCCACGGAGCCGCTCTGCTCATCTACGCGATGGCGACATGGACCAGCCTGATCGCCCTGGTCGGCCTGGCAAGCCGCTACCTGAACCGACCCCGCACCGCCTTGCGGTACATGGCCGACTCCTCCTACTGGATCTACCTCTTCCACCTGACCCCGATGGTTCTGCTGATCGCCCTGCTCAGCACCACCGGGCTCGGCACACCGGCCCAGTTCACCCTCATCGTCGCCGGTTCGCTGGCCGCCTCGTTCGCCACCTACCCACTGCTGGTCCGCCACACACCGATCGGCTGGGTGCTGAACGGTCGCCGCGAGCGGACCCGACCGCCGCTCTGGCGAGTCCCCCTACCGCCATCCGCCCCCGCCGCCCCCTCGCGGCCGGCCGGCTAACCGGGGCAGTCGATCCGGCCGGCCTCCCGGCTCGGACCGGGCTGCCAGGCAGGCCCGTAGAAGGCGAAGTTGCGGGACGCGAGCACCGTCTCAGGGCATGTGCCGTCGGCGTTCATCTCCACGATCGAGTCGCCGAAGCCGATCAGGCCGAGCAGGCCGCCGCCGCGGAGCCGGGCGAAGGCGAGGCGCTGGCCCGACGGGTCCCAGCTGGGCCACAACTCGAGCTTTCCAGGCGTTGCGGTCAGCTGCCGCGGGTCCGAGCCGTCGGCTTTCATCGCAAAGAGATCGGTGGTCGTTTCAACGCCAGCGGTCGCCCGGCCCCCGTGCGAGCGGTGCGCCCGGCTGCGTTCTCGAGGGCGGAGGAAGGCGATCTCGGTGCCGTCCGGCGAGTAGACCCCGTCGGTTGCATCTCGAGCGAGGACCGCGGAACTGCTTCTGTCGAGGTGCATCGCGACGAGTTCCGGAAAGCGCCGACCCCCCGTCCGCGCCAGCGCCAGCACGGCTCCGTCCGGAGAGAAGGACGTCGGGGAGATACGCAGCCGATCGCGCCAAGGGGTGAGGCGGCGTGGTGCGGCGCCGTTCAGGTCGGCAAGCCAGGTCGTGGTGCTTTCGTAGACGGTTTTTTCGCCGCCATGCCCTGTCCCGCGCTTCCGTTCGCGGTTCCGCGAGAAGGCGATCGTGTGGCCATCAGGCGCGAAAACCGGGTCAAGTCCACCCGCCGTGCCGGCAACCTCGCGCAAACCGGAGCCGTCGGCACCGACGACGAAGATCTTCGTCCGGCTTCCCTTGGAAAAGATCCCCTCGGGCAAAGCGGAGAACGCGATCAGGCTACCGTCCGGCGACCACGAAAGCGCATCGAGCGGGGTCGGCAGGGGGCGCACCCGCCTCGATCCGCCGGCGACCGTCTGGCGCTGGAGCCCCGCCGAATCGCTGGTGACGACTTCCAGGGCCAGCGGCTCTACAGCGAAGCGCACGAAGGCCAGGCGCGGACCTTCGGGCACGGTCGCCTGGGCGTTCGCAGCACCGAGCGCGAACACTCCGAGGACTCCCCCCGCGAGCATCATCCGGCGAAACACAAGACGCATCCTTAGCAGGAGATCGGCCCAGCTTCGCGCCCCGGCCCGGGCTGCCATGCAGAGCCGTAGAGTGTCGTTTCCGGATCGGAGTAGACCCTCTTCAGGCAGGTGCCGTCGGCGTTGATCGCCATCAGCGCATCGCCTTTCTTCGGTTCCGTATAGCCGTTTTCAACCACGCGGGTGCGGATGAACGCGAGGCGCTGCCCGGACGGATCCCAGCTGGGCCTGATAAGCAACTTATGGCTGCGGCGCAGGAGCCGGGATCGGGGGAAGGTGCCGACCCGGGTGACCCGCAGCTCGTCGATCGGCGGCGAGCCATCGTCGATCGCGCTCGCCCTCCAGTTCTTCCAGCGGATGAAGGCCACTTCCGATCCGTCAGGTGAATAGACGGGTTCCGACGCTTCCCGAGCCAACAGCGAGACGTGGCCGGTGCGCAGGTCGACGGCAACCGCACTGCTTCCCAGCCAGCCGGAAGTCCCGGCGAGCTTCGAGCCATCCGGAGAGAACGAGCTCGGTTCGAACTCCGGAGCCGGCCACGATGGGAGCGCTCGCCGCACCGAGCCCGAGATGACGTTGAGGAGCCAGACGGAGCCCTTGTGCAAGTAGGCGACCTCACGCCCATCCGGCGCCATCACCGGATGGTCGCCTACAAGTGAGGCATGCCTGAAGAAACGGATCCCAGGACCGTTGGCTTCGGCCACCGCAACCACTTCCCCGCTCCACTCTCCGTAGGACCCGAACGTCAGCAGGCTCCCGTCGGCCGACCACGATGGCCAACTCCAACCAGCCCCTTTGATCACTGTCTGCAGAGATTCTCCGCTAGGACCCATCGTGATGATGTCTTGCCCGAACTCAACTCCCGCGTGGGCCAAGACCGTGATCTGCGGCCCCTCGAGGGCAGCCGCCTGCGCGGGCTGAGAAGTTCCCAAAAGGAGAAGGAGACATACCAGGGCGGATACGGAGACGGCACGAGCCACGCCCCCGACCCTACTCCGCCAGCAGCGGCAGAAGCGCCCCCAGCTTGATCTCGGTCTCGGCCAGCTCGGCGGCAGGATCGGAGCCAGCAACCACGCCGACGCCGGCGTAGAGGCGCGCCTCGCGGTCGCGCAGGAGCGCGCTGCGCAGGGCGACACAGAATTCGCCGTCCTCGGTGGCATCCATCCAGCCGACCGGGCCCGCGTACCAGCCGCGGTCCATCCGCTCCAGGTCGGAGATCGCCGCCGCTGCCGCGGGCCAGGGCTCGCCGCCGACGGCCGGCGTCGGGTGCAGCACCCCGGCCAGCTCGACCGCCGAGCGGGGCTCGGCGAGCTGTGCCACCACCGGCGTCGCCAGATGCTGGATGTTGGCGACCTTGACGATCTCCGGCTCGGGAGCCGCCTCGACCCAGACGGCGTGCGGGCGCAGCTTGCGAACTATGCGATCGGCGACGATCGCGTGCTCGCGACGGTCCTTGTCGCTGCGCAGGAGCTGCTCGCCGAGGTGGTCGTCGACGGCGGGGTCGGAGCTGCGCCTGGTCGAGCCGGCGAGGGCGACGGTGGAGACGCTGGCGCCGGAGCGGCGCAGCAGCAGCTCGGGGCTGGCACCGACGAACGCGGCCTCGGGCGTGCCGCAGCAGAAGCAGAAGCAGGAGGAGAACTGCTCGCGAAGCGCGCCGAAAAGCGGCGCGGGATCGTGGGCGGCGCCGGCGGCGACGAGCACCTCTCGGGCCAGAACGACCTTCGAGATCTCGTCGGCAGCGATGCGCTCCGTCGCGGCGGCGACCGAGCGCTCGAACTCCTCGGGCGCGCGGGCACTGGCGATCTCGACCCGCGAGGTCGGATGCGGATCGAGCAGCGGCAGCGGGTCTTCGCGCAGGCCGGCGATCCGGGCGGCAAGCGCCTCGGCCTTGGCGTCGGGATCGTCGCCGGGATGGACGACGGCGTTGACGGTGAGAAAGGCCTCCTCCCCGCTGCGGCAGATCGAGAGCTCCGGTAAGGACAGCGAGGCCGGTGCCAGCGAGGACCAGGGTGCGGAGCCGCCCCCCTGCGAGTCGAAGGCGAAGCCGCCGGTCCAGACCGCACCGGCCCCGGCCGGCAGGCCTGGTGGCTCGTCGAAGATCGCCTCCCCGCCGAGGCACTCGCGGGCGACGTCGCGGAAGCGATCCGGTCCGCGTGAGGCCACTTCGTGAGCGACGCCCAGCGCGGCCAGAGCGAACCCTCGGTCGGGCTGCTCCCAGCAGAACCAGCGATCGGAGGCCAGTCGCGAGGCGAACACCGCCGCACAGGGATCGATCCCCTCGACCAGAACGGTGACGCTGACGGCGGTTCGCCGCCTCCGGGCAGCGGCCCGCTCGACGCTTTCGCTCAGGCTGACGAGAAGGGTGTCAGTCGGCACCACGGGCTATGGCGATCTCGCCAGTGCGGACCATCTCTATGAGTCCGTGGGGGCGGATCATCCGCTCGAAGGCCTCGATCTTGTCGGCGGAGCCGGTGACCTCGATCGTCAGGGTGCGACGGGAGACGTCGACGATCTTGGCGCGGAAGATCTCGGCGAACTGGATGATCTCGGCCCGGCTCTCGACCGCGGCGGAGACTTTGAACATCGCCATCTCGCGGGCGACGGTCTCCTCCGGCTCCATGTCGCGGATCTTCAGCACGTTGACCAGCTTGTGCAGCTGCTTGGTCACCTGGTCGATCGGGTGCACGGCGCCGTCGAGGGTGAGGGTGATGCGGGAGATGCTCTCGTCGTCGGTCGGCCCGACCGCGAGCGTGTCGATGTTGAAGCCACGCCGCGAGAAGAGGCCTGCGACACGGGCCAGCACGCCGGGCTTGTTCTCGACCAGGATCGAGAGGATGTGCTTGCGACCGGTGAGCTGACCTGGAACGCGCAGCTCCTCCAGCTTCACGACCTGGGGGGTTCCCGCCTCCATCAGCCGACCATGTCCCTTGCGGCCGCACCCGCCGGGATCATCGGGAAGCAGTTCTCCTCGGGCGAGACGCGCACGTCGAGCAGGACCGGGCCGTCGGTCTCCAGCGCCTTCGTCATCGTCTGCTCGAGGTCGGCGGAGTCCTCGCAGCGCATCCCGGTGGCGCCGAAGGCCTCGGCCAGCTTCACCCAGTCCGGGCTCGGCCCCATCTCTACCGAGCTGTAGCGACCGTCCCAGAAGAGCTCCTGCCACTGGCGGACCATGCCCATGTAGCCGTTGTTCATCAAGAAGACCTTGACCGGGATGTCCTGGCTGACGCAGGTCGCCAGCTCCTGGCAGTTCATGATCAGGCTGCCGTCGCCGGCGAGGCAGACGACCGCCTCGTCGGGACAGGCGACCTTGGCGCCGATCGCGGCGGGCAGACCAAAGCCCATCGTCCCCAGGCCGCCGGAGTTGATCCAGCGGCGGGGCTTGTCGAAGCCGTAGTACTGCGCCGCCCACATCTGGTGCTGGCCAACGTCAGAGGTGACGATCGCGTCGCCTCCGGTCGCGCGGTGCATCGCCTCGATCATGAACTGGGGCTTGATCTCGCCGTCCTTGCCCTCCTCATAGCCGAGCGGGTACTCGTCCTGCCAGGCCTTGATCTGGTTCCACCAGGCCTCCAGGCGGGAGGGATCGGTCTGCAGCGCCCGGTACTCGCGGGTCAGCTCCGGCAGCACCAGCTTGGCGTCGCCGACGATCGGGATGTGGGCGGGGACGTTCTTGGAGATCTCCGCCGGGTCGACATCGATGTGGATGAACTTGGCGTGCGGGGCGAACTCTGAGAGCTTGCCGGTGATGCGGTCGTCGAAACGGGCGCCGATCGCGACGATCAGATCGGCCTCGTCCATCGCGTAGTTGGCGGCACGGGTGCCGTGCATTCCCAGCATCCCCAGCCACTGCTCGCCGGAGGCCGGATAGGAGCCCAGTCCCATCAGGGTCGAGGTGACCGGGAAGCGGTCGGCGGCGGCGAGCTCGCGCAGCTCCTCGGAGGCGTTGGCGTTGACCACACCGCCGCCCGTGTAGAGGATCGGGCGGCGCGCGTTGGCGATCGCCTTGGCCGCGATGCGGACCTGCTTGATGTTGGGGGCGCTCGGCGGTTTGTAGCCCGCGAGTTCGACCGGCTCGGTACGCGGCTCGTAATCGATCTCGGCGCGCGAGAGGTCCTGCGGGACGTCGAGCAGCACCGGCCCGGGTCGTCCGGTCGAGGCGACGTGGAAGGCCTCGTGCACGTACTCGGGGATCTGGCGCGGGTCGGTCGCCTGGAAGGAGTGCTTGACGAAGGGCAGGGTGGCGCCGAGGATGTCGGCCTCCTGGAAGCCGTCGGTGCCGATCAGCTCGGTCCGCACCTGACCGGTGATGAAGACCGTCGGCACCGAGTCCAGCATCGCGTCGGCAATCGCGGTGACGAGGTTGGTCGCCCCGGGCCCGGAGGTGGCGAAGGCGACCCCGACTTTGCCCGACGCCTTGGCATACCCCTCTGCGGCGTGACCTCCCCCCTGCTCGTGACGCACCTGGATATGACGAAAATCCGCATCGACCAGCGCGTCATAAGTAGGCAGGTTCGCCCCACCCGGGATCCCGAAGACGTGCTCCACGCCCTCGGCCTTCAAGCTCTGCATCAATGCGTCGGCAGCTCTCATCTGGAAGGCGATGCTACCAGCGAGACCATGCCCACCGACCAGGGGTTTTCGTCAGCCACAACCGTTGCTCGCGGGGGGTGGCGCCGATCTGGGGGACCACCCCCGAGGAGGCGGCGCAGCCGCCCCCGCAGCGGGGTGGTGGAACCAGATCGGTGACAGGACCCGCCGCGCCTACAACTGCACGGGCTCGCCGGGATTCCAACGAGTCTTGGGATCGATCGAAGACTCGATCGCCCGACCCTTGTAACGCTCGATCGCGTGGATCATCGACTCGACCAGCTCCTCGCCGAGCAGGGTCGGCTTCAGCCCGAGGTCGAGCAGCTTGGTATGGATCGCGTTGTAGTAATGGTGCTCCTTCTCGACCCGCGGGTTCTCACAGTGCTGGACCTCGACCGAGTAGCCGAGGTGCTCGCCGGCGTGCTTGACCAGCCCGGCCAGCTCGATCACCGAGAACTGCTCGGTGAACTGGTTGAAGACGCGGAACTCGCCGCGCTCAGCGGGGTTCTCCGCCGCCAGTTCGACACAGGCGAGCGTGTCGCGGATGTTGAGGAACCCCCGGGTCTGGGTGCCGGCGCCGTAGACGGTCAGCGGGTGCCCGATCACCGCCTGCAGGCAGAAGCGGTTGAGCACGGTGCCGAAGACCTCGTCGTAGTCGAAGCGGGTTATCAGGCGCTCGTCGCCCGCCGTCTCCTCGGTTTCGACGCCGTTGACCACGCCCTGGTTGAGGTCGGTC
>DASSMU010000213.1:0-2311 GCA_035701465.1 Solirubrobacterales bacterium | reverse complement strand
GCAGCTCTGCCGAGCGAACCGCAGCGCTTCCTGGCTGGCTCGCCCACTACAACTTCAGGAGACGACACGGCTCCCTTGGCCATCAACCGCCTGCGGCTCGGCTCGCCGAGTTGGAACAACGTGCTGAGTAACTACAGCTAGAGCCCCGCTAGAATGCCCTTTCCGGGCGTAGACTGCAAGAAGGCCTGCAATCTGCGGCTTCCATCCGAAGCCCCCCGTACAGTCGAACCTATGTTCGATACGACAAAGACATCACTGCCCACCCGTCTAGCCGACGCCGCCGACCTGGCGATCGACTTCGCGACCCTCGGCGAGTACGGCCTCGAGCCCGTCGAAGCACCGTCTCGCCCCTGCGAGAGCCGACACCGGCCCGGCGTCCGTACGCGCAGCACAGGTACCTGGCGCTCGGCGATCGACCACTTCGCCCCTCACTCCTGACGTGCGAGCGGCGGCAGCCTGGTCGCGACGGCACGCCCGCGCGCTCGCCGTCGCCGCTGTCGCGCTGCTGGTCGCAATCGGCCTCGGGGTGGCCGCCAGCTGGCATTTTTCCTCGGTCGCGCTGGTGCCCGATCACTCCGAGTGGCCGCTGGAAACCCGCGTCGAAGCGGTCGGGCCCGGTCGCATCGTGCTCTCCCGCGACGACCACAGCAGCCAACCGGGCGTCTACGGACTCGACTGGCAGGCCGGCCACGCGATCGTGGGTTCGATTCTCACCGAAGGCGACAACACGGTCACGCGGCGCCTTCGCGACGTCCGTGGCTACCTGGTGCCGGAGATCAAGGTCGGCTTCGACAGCCATGTCTACTCCGGCGACCCTGGCGAGACGCTAGGGCTGCCGTTCAGGTCCGTGGGCATTCCCGACCCGCTCGGGCCGATGCCTGCCTGGCTCGTTCCTCCGCCCCCTCGCGGCACGCGACCCGCCACTGGGCAAACCTGGGCGATCGTCGTGCACGGCCACAACGACAATCGTCAGAACGACCTGCGTATCGCCCCCACCCTGCGCAACGCGGGCCTCACCTCGCTACTGATCTCCTACCGCAATGACCTCGGCGCTCCAAGCAGTCCCGATGGCCTCTACCACCTCGGTGAAACCGAGTGGGCGGATCTCGCCGCCGCCATCCGCTACGCGCTCGCCCACGGTGCCCACAGAATCGTCCTGATCGGCTACTCGATGGGCGGCGCCCTCATCGCCCAGCTGATGGAGCGATCGCCGCTCGCCGGCCGCGTCAACGCCATCGTCCTCGACGCCCCCGTCCTCGACTGGCGCTCGCTGCTCGAATTCAACGCCGAACAGATGAACCTGCCCGGCTTCCTCAGCCTCCCTGTCCAGTGGACCATCGACGCCCGCATCGGCCCCAACTGGGACAGCCTAGACGCCCTCGACCACACCGAGGACTTCCACCTCCCAATCCTCCTCTTCCACACAGCCGAAGACGACCTAGTCCCAATCTCCACCAGCGAAGCCTTCGCCAGCTCCCTCCCCCACTGGGTCACCTACCACCGCGTTCCCATAGGCGGCCACACAGAAGCCTGGAACGTGAATCCCGCCTCCTACGACGCCCGCCTGAAGCGCTTTCTAAGCCAGAATCTCCGCGGTCCGCGACAGAGTTAGGCGCGGGTCCGGAGCGTTCGGGGAGCAAGCGGGAAGCCGCCGGCACGGGGCGCCGCGTGGCAGCGCCACGCAAGCCACGGGTCGGTGGCTTAGCGCGCCGCTCATCCGGACGCATCCGGTCCGCGACTCACTCTGTCGCGGACCGCTAAAAAGAACCGGCGGCGACCTACTCTCCCAGGAGGTTGCCCTCCAAGTACCATCGGCGCTGAGAGGCTTAACTGCTCTGTTCGGAATGGGAAGAGGTGTTTCCCTCTCGCTATGCACCACCGGAATTTTGCGAGACCGCCCCGGTGGAGCTTGAAAACCGCACAAGGCCGCAATGGGTAAGTAAAAAAAACATCCGTCAAGCCCTCGACCCATTAGTACCAGTCGGCTGAGCACATCACTGCGCTTGCACCGCTGGCCTATCAACCTGGTGGTCTACCAGGGGTCTTACTCCCTCAAGGGGATGGGAGAGCTCATCTCGAGGACGGCTTCCCGCTTAGATGCCTTCAGCGGTTATCCGTTCCGTGCGTAGCTAACCTGCGATGCCCTTGGCAGGACAACAGATACACCAGCGGCACGTTCATCCCGGTCCTCTCGTACTAGGGATGACTCCTCTCAACTCTCCAACGCCCACAGCAGATAGGGACCGAACTGTCTCACGACGTTCTGAACCCAGCTCGCGTACCGCTTTAATGGGCGAACAGCCCAACCCTT
>DASSMU010000212.1:0-4928 GCA_035701465.1 Solirubrobacterales bacterium | reverse complement strand
GCTGATGGTCGCCGAGCTAGAGCGACATCGGGCTACCCGACGCGGCTAGCCCGTGATGGCGATCGGGTCGGGTTCGACGACTTTGTATTCGGCGTCGAACTTGGGTTCCGCGGGGCAGAACATGCCTTCGCCCTGTTTCAGGGGCAGTTCGACCGCTTTGATTTCCGCTAAGGAATTCGCGTTTGGTGAGCCCGAGACATGCATCACTGGTGACATTTCGTATATGCAGTGAATCATCACCATGGGACAACTTACTAACACTCGAGTGTTGTCCATTTTTGCGGAGGCTAAGTTTAAGGCGATTCGTAATATTAAGAGTAACCCGAGTTCGGTCGATTCGACGGCACAGGGGGAGCCTCCTTCGGTTAAGCAGTCTTCAGTAAAGGTAAGCGCTTCCAGGTGGGTGACCTGAGGAATGGCTAAGCCTAAGGCGAAGCCTAAGATCCGCCCCTTGTGGCACGAGATGCTGGTTGCGTTCGTTAAGAACGTCGGGTTTTCGGCCAGCGCTTCAAAGTGACCCACGTATATGTTGGCCCCGGCGCATGGCTCTTCGTGTTGTTCGCACAGCGCGGTGTTGCTCGCCGTTGCCGTACTTACTCCTGCGATTGCGATAAGGGCGGCAGCAGTGGCTGCGGCAAGGACGAGCGTCCTCATGCGTTTCATCTGTTCTTCTCCCTACTGTCGGCGATTTTCGCCGACGCTCGATTAATGGGTGGCGCGGAGCCTGCCGAGGCGAATGTCTCTCCCTGACACGCCTCCCCATACTCTCGGGCCCCAGGATGATAAGGGAGTCGCTGGCGTTTGCTCTTCTGGTGCTGCGGCCTAGCGTGCCGCGGCGACGAGATCTGCTCGCTCGGTTTCGATCCGGCCCAGAGTCATCAGGTGGCCACGGCTGCCGGCCGCCGCCGCGGCTTCGTCCAGCGCCTCCTCGACCCCGGCCACCCCGGCCGCCGCCCGTGCTTGCGCGACGGTGTGAAGCGCCGAGGGGATCTGCCAGCCCATCTCGCGCCGGCCGGCCGTGCTCGCCGCCCACTCCGCCTCTTCGAGCGCCTCACCGGTGTGACCCAGGCCGAGCAGGGCGCGGGCGCGCAGGGTCGAGCGCCAGGCCTCGGTCTCGCCTCCCGAGCCCATTGCCTCTCGATAGATGCGGTCGGCCCGTTCGATCGTCTCCAGCGCTCCATCGTCGTCGCCCGCCTCGTGTTGCACGTAGGCCATCGAGGTGAGTGCCGTGCTGCGGGAGAAGACGTCGCCGAGTTGCTCGGTCAACTCGCAGTTGCGGCGGGCCAGGGCCAGGGCGGCCTCGAACTCGCCCCGGTCGGCAACCAGCAGGCTCTTCGACCCCCGGGCCCAGCCCTCGGTCTCGGGGTCGTCGTGCTCGCCGGCGAGCCGCAAGGCCTCGTCGAGCAGCTCGCCCGCTTCATCCGGGCGGTCGCGCTCACGTAGAGCAACCGACTTCGCCATCAGCGCCCAGGCGATCGGGCAGTCGACGACGATGCCTGCTCCCAGGCTGGGGTCGCCGCCGGTCAGCTCGAGCAGCTCGCCCGCGGTTCTTTCCAGTGCCTCGAGGTCTCCGGCACACATGTGTGCGTAGGCCCCGGCGCTTCGGATCGCGATCCGAAGCGCCGGATCGCCGGTTTCGTCGGCGAGCTGAGTCGCTTCGTCGGCGGCGGAGACCCATTCCGTCGAGCGTTCGGCGACACCGGGCCTCACCGCGATCAGCAGCTTCAGCATCGCCAGCGCATGCATGTCGCCGATCCGCTCGGCGATCTCGGTCGCCTCGGTGGCCAGCGTGTCCGCCTCATCGCGCTCCATCCCGAGTCGCCAGGCGTATTCGAGCTGCAGCAGGCGCGAGGAGATGGCCAGCGCCAGCGTCTCTTCGTTCTCCTCCAGGTCAGTGGTCAGGGCCGTGACCCGCTTCCACAGGCGCAGGGCGTCCTGGGGGCGCGTGTGTCCCGCCCAGTGCGCGGCGCGCGCCGACCAGCGGGCCGCTTCCAGGGTCTCGCCCCCGGCTTCCATGTGATGGGCTACCAGCGCCGCCAGCTCGTCGAGGCGCTCGGGCTCGAGCTCGATCATCGCCCGCGCCGCGGCCGCGTGTGTGGCCGCGCGCCGCTCGGCGAGCTGTGTTCCATAGGCAACCTCTCGGGTGAGCGGGTGGCGGAACGCCAGGACCCGCTCCGGGTACAGCTCGGCTTCGTAGAGGAAGCCGCCGTCGACCAGCTCGCACAACGCCGGGTTCAGGTCTTTCTCCCCCAGCCCGGCGGTCAGGCCCAGAGCCCTGGCCCCGACTTCCTTGCCGACGACCGAGGCGATCTGGAGCAGCTGCTTCGCATCCGGATCGAGCCGGTCGATGCGCGCGGCGAGCACCGCCTGCACGGTCGCGGGAACGCCGGCCTCCTCGACCGGACGAACCAGGCGGTAGGCGCCCCGCTCGCCCTCGAAGTGGCCGGCCTCGACCAGCTCGCGGACGATCTCCTCGACGAAGAACGGATTGCCCTGCGTGCGCGCGTGGATCGGCTCCTCGAGCCCGTCGAGCGAAGGGTCCTCGCCGGCGATGTCGTACAGCAGCTCGCGAGTGTGCTCCCGTCGCAGCGGTTTGAGGGAGACCTCGCGATAGATCGGCGAGCGGCCCCAGGCCGGGGAGTACTCGGGGCGGAAGTTGACCGCGGCCAGTGTCCTGGTGCCCTCGACCGAGGCGACCAGTTCGCCCAGCATCGCGTTGCTTCCCTCGTCCATCCAGTGCAGGTCCTCGACCACGAGCACCACCGTGTGGCGGCGCCGGGGAGCGTTGACCAGCCGACAGACGATCCTGCCCAGAGCCCGTGCTCGGGCCTCAGGGCTCATCTGGGCGACCGGCCGGTCCGGGTCGGGCACGCCGAGGAAGTCGAAGGCCAGTGGCAGGTCCCCGGCAAAGTCGGGGTCCAGCAGCAGCGCCCGGCCGGCGATCTTCTCGCGGGTTAGGCGCTCCGGCTCGCGGTCGGCGATCCCGAAGTAGGCACGGAGCATCTCCAGGACCGGCATGAACGGAGTCGATTGCCCGTGCGATTGCGCCTGGGCCTCGAAGACCTCGACCCCGCGCTCGCGGCAGCGCTCGCAGAACTCGTGGGTGAGGCGGCTCTTGCCGATCCCAGGTTCGGCAACGATGCCCACCACGCTCCCCTCGCTCGCCTCGGCGCGGGCGAGGGCGCTCTCGAGCACGCCCATCTCGTCGTCGCGGCCGACGAAGCGCGAGAAGCCGCGATCGCGGGAGAGGTCCAGACGCGAGCGAGCGGCGCCGACACCGGCCAGCTCGAATACCTCGACCGGCCGGCTCGCTCCCTTTATCTCGAACTCGCCCAATCCCCTCAGATCGAGGAAGCCGCCTGCGAGCGCCGCGGTGCCCTCGGTGACGTTGGCCGAGCCCGGCTCGGCCAACGCCTCCATCCTCTGGGCGAGGCCGACGGTGTGGCCGATCGCGGTGTACTCGCCTTCGCCACCGGCGCCGATCGCCCCGGCGACGACCTCGCCGGAGTTGATCCCGATCCGGGTGGAGAAGTTGAGCCCCGGCCCGCGGCGCAGCTCCGCCGCGTACTCGGCGACGTCGTCGAGCATCTGCAAAGCGGCGTAGCAGGCGCGCCGCGCGTGATCCTCGTATGCGACCGGGGCGCCGAAGACGGCCATGATCCCGTCGCCGGTGAACTTGTCGACGGTCCCCTCGAAGC
The DNA here is from genome assembly GCA_035701465.1 of Solirubrobacterales bacterium. Lineage (GTDB taxonomy): Bacteria > Actinomycetota > Thermoleophilia > Solirubrobacterales > 70-9 > VRUE01. Next base: position 1,230 of record DASSMU010000212.1, on the reverse strand, counting down.
GCTCCACCGCCGCGGCGAGGATGGCGAAGAAGCGCTGCATGATCTTGCGCCACTCCTCCGGGTCCTGCCCCTCGGCCAGGTCCATAGAGCCGCTCACGTCGGCGAAGAGGACCGTCACCTGCTTGCGCTCACCGTCGTCCTTCTCGATCACAGCCATGCGCCAAAACAGACTACGCCCCCTACCTCCTCAGCGGCTTGGGTAGCCTGGGGTGGTGCGATCGGCGCTCGTCACCGGGTCCTCGACTGGGATCGGCAGGGCGACTGCTCTGCGACTTGACGCAGACGGCTGGCGGGTCTTTGCCGGGGTGCGCAGGGAGGAGGACGCCGAGTCGTTGCGGGCCGCCGCCTCGGACCGGTTGGTCCCGGTGATGCTCGATGTCACCGACGCGGCCCAGGTCACCGCCGTGGCCGGACTTGTCGGCGATGCGGTGGGGGAGGGCGGTCTCGACGGCTTGGTCAACAACGCCGGGATCGCGGTGCTCAGCCCGCTGGAGACGATTCCGCTCGAGGACTTCCGGCGCCAGATCGAGGTGAACCTCACCGGGCAGGTCGCGGTGACGCAGGCGATGCTGCCCCTGGTGCGTCGCGCCTCTGGCCGGGTTGTCTTCGTCAGCTCGATCGGCGGGCGCATGGCACTGCCCTTCGGCGCTCCGTACCACGCGGCAAAGTTCGGCGTTGAGGCCGTGGCCGACTGCCTGCGCCAGGAGCTGCGCCCTTGGAAGATCGACGTGGCGGTGATCGAGCCCGGCTCGATCGACACGCCGATCTGGGAGCGGGGCGAGCAGATGGCTGACGAGGTGGCCGCGCGCGCCCCGGCAGCGCAGGAGGAGCTCTATGGCGCGACGATCGAGCGCTTTCGTGCCGCGGTGCGCCGCACCGCCGAGCGCGGCATCGCGCCGGACAAGGTTGCCAAGGCCGTTGCGCATGCGCTGACCGCGCGCCGTCCCCGCACTCGCTATCTGGTCGGCGCCGACGCCCGTGGTCAGGCGCTTGCCCGCCGCTTGCTGCCCGACCGGGCATTCGACTGGATGGTCGCCCGCGCAATGGGTATATAGCCAGGACGCGCCTGACCGGCGCATATCTGCGTCTTCGGTCGCTCGTGTGAAGAGCACGCCACGCTCCCTGCGTCCTCATATGGAGAGCACCTCGTCAAGCGGGCATGGGCAATCCGACCGCTGACGGGCCCGGAGGAGAAGGCCACGGCGCTCTCGGGGCGGCACGAGCGGATTC
>DASSMU010000211.1:0-4646 GCA_035701465.1 Solirubrobacterales bacterium | reverse complement strand
CCTGAAGCGCCTCGCTGGCGAAACCACCGACGAAGACGGGCTCGACGAGCTGGGGTGAGCGAGTCGCGACCTACTCGCGGTCTACTCGATACCTCGATCTTCGTCGCGCTGGAGGAAGGTCGTCCCCTGATACAGGAGGTGCTCCCTTGGCAGAACGCGATTTCGATCGTGACCCGAGCCGAGCTTCGCGTCGGTGTCTTGGTGGCGGACGACATCGCGAGCCGTGACCGACGCATTGCGACATTCGAGGCGTCCAGGCGCTTCACCGTCCTTCCCATCGATGAGGAGGTCGGCCGCGCTTGGGCGCAGATGCGCGCCTACCTGGCGGCTTCCGGGCGCCGGGTGGCAATCAACGACATGTGGATCGCGGCTACAGCGGCTGCCTACGAAATGCCGGTGCTCACCCAGGACGACGACTTCGACGCGCTCAACGGCGTCGCCGGCCTGACTGTGATCCCGGTTTAGCCTCGCAGCGCCTCCAGTCGCCCGAAGACCTCGGGCAGGTGGGTCAGGTAGGCGTCGAAGTCGAAGATGGCGTCGAGGTCCAGATCGGGAGCGGCCTCGGCGAGCAGCTCGCGGAACTCGATGCCGCTGTCCCAGGCCCGCTGGGCGTTCTCCTGGACGATCCGGTAGGCCTCGTCGCGGGTCAGGCCCGAGTCGACGAGCGCGGTCAGCGCCCGCTGGCTGAAGAGGGCGCCGTGGGTGAGGTCGAGGTTCTCGCGCATGCGGTCGGCATTGACGGTCATGCCGCTGGCCAGCTTCGCCGCCAGGTCCTGCATGTAGTCGAGGCCGATCGTCGCGCCGGGCAGGATCACCCGCTCGGCGCCCGAGTGGGAGATGTCCCGCTCGTGCCAGAGGGCGACGTTCTCGATACCCGCCTGGGCATAGCCGCGCAGCACTCGGGCGAGGCCGGTGATCCGCTCGCTTCGGATCGGGTTGCGCTTGTGCGGCATCGCCGAGGAGCCCTTCTGGCCGGCGGCGAAGGGCTCTTCTACCTCGCGCACCTCGGTTTTCTGTAGGTTGCGCACCTCGGTCGCAAAGCGCTCGAGCCCGGCGCCGGCCTCGAGCGCTTCGCCACCGAGGTCCGCAACCTGCAGCGGACCGAGGTGCGCGAGGTCGAGGAGCCGTTCGCCACCGGCCAGAAGGGCTCCTCGGCGATGCCGCACAAGCGCAACCCGATCCGCACCGAGCGGATCACCGGCCTCGCCCGTGTCCTGCGCGGCTACGCTCAGACAGGCCTGGAGAACGTCGCCCTCTGGCACGAGCGCGACATCTCCCACTCCGGCGCCGAGCGGGTGATCCTCCCCGACGCGACGATCGGGCTCGACTACATGCAGGACCTGGCGACCAAGGTCGCCTCCGGCATGAACGTCCGCACCGACCGTATGCGCGAGAACCTCGGGCTCACCCACGGCGCCCTATTCAGCCAGCGCGCCCTCACCGCCCTGGTCGAGTCCGGCATGACCCGCGACGATGCCTACCGGGTGGTCCAGGAGAACGCCCAGGAGGCATGGGACACGGGGACCGAGTTCCGCGACCTGCTGGCCGACGTGACTCCCGATCTCGACCTCGACGCCGTCTTCGACTACGCCGCCTACCTGACCCACATCCCCGAGATCTTCGAACGACTCGAAGCGCTGCCCGACTAGATAGGCTCGCGGCGATGGTTCTCTACACCTGCGGGCAGAAGACTCATGGGCCGGCGTTTGCGCATCCGTGTGCGAAGGCCGGCAAGGCGCTCGACGCCGCGGGGTACGAGTACGAGCTGAAAACCGTCGGCGGCTACCGGCTGATGCCCTGGACCTGGGGCAGTCGCGACGAGGAGCGGGCCGAAGTGCGGGAGCTGAGCGGTACCAACGAGGTGCCGATCCTGATCCTCGACGGGGGTGAGGTGATCTCCGGCTCAGGGACAATCGCGCGCTGGGCTCGCGAGCATCCGGCGGCCCGAAGCCCATCCCGGTAGGGATTCCACTTAACTTTTTCGAGTGGCGGGCAGCAGCTGCCGCACGAGCCTCGCTCGCGAAAAAGTACAAGACGTTCCATCCCTACCGGGATGGGCTTAGACGGCGACTGGCGCCCGTGCGGGGCAGCGATCGGTCACGACCACGGGGGTGCCAAGCTTGGGCGAGAGGGTGATGCTGCGGCGGCCGATCTTCTCCGGTGCCGAGTCGGCCTTGTGCAGCTCGCAGCGGGTCAGCACCTCGCGCAGGACGATCCGCATCTCGAACTCGGAGAAGGCGGCGCCGATGCAACGGCGGACGCCGCCGCCGAAGGGGACCCAGGCGTAGGTGTCGGGAGCCTCGTCGAGGAAGCGCTCGGGGCGGAAGGCGAAGGGCTCGGGGTAGACGTCGGCGCGGGTGTGGGTGAGCCAGATCGCCGGGGTGACGTCGGTGCCGGCGGGCAGGGTGAGGCCGTCGACGCTGAGCTCGGCGTTGAGGCGGCGGCCAGCGAGCGGCACCACGGGCCGCAGGCGCAGCGACTCGGTGATGGTCGCTCGCATGTAATCGTCCTCGCCGGCCTCCAGCGAGTCGCGCAGGCGCCGCAGCGGCTCGGGGTGGCGGAGGAGCAGGTCGAAGATCCAGGCCAGCGCCGTCGCCGTGGTCTCGTGCCCGGCGAGAAGCAGGGTGAGGAGCTGGTCGCGCAGGTCGACGTCGGTGAGGCCCTCGCCGTTCTCGAAGCGAGCCGCCATCAGCACCGAGAGGATGTCGTCGCGATCCTCGAAGCTTTCCTCGGCGCGGCGCTCGGAGATCTCGGCGTAGAGCAGCTCGTCAACCGCTTTCAGCCGGCCCTCGAATTTGTCCCACGGGCCGCGACCGGTGAAGCGCCTCGTCGCCAGGGCCATCAGCTGGGTGAACGGAGAGGAGGTCTCCTCCAGCACGCCGGTGAGGAGCTGGCGCAACTTCTGCAGCCGCGGGCCCTCGGAGACGCCGAAGACGACGCGGAGGATCACGTCGAGCGTGATCGCCTGCATGCGCGGATGGATCGGGAACTCCTCGTCCAGCGGCCAGGAGTCGATCTCGCGGTCGACGATCTCTTTGACGATCGGCTCGTAGGAGCGCATCCGCTCGCCGTGGAAGGCGGGCAGCATCAGCTTGCGGTGGGCGAGGTGGTCGGCGCCTTCGAGCAGCAGCAGCGAGCGCGAGCCGAGCACCGGCTCGAGGAAGATCTCGCGGCCGGGCGGCAGCCCGTGCGAGCGCTCCATGTAGAGAGCCTTGATCGCGGTCGGGTCGGAGATCATCACCATCGGCCGCTCGAAGCCGAGGAATTTGACGGCGAAGTTGTCGCCGATCTTCTCCCGGCACTCCTGCATGAACGGAAGCGGCCGGAAGGCCCAGCGCAGCGTCTGGACCAGGGGCGGGCTGGACGGTTCGGATGGAAGCGTCACGCGGGACAGGATCGCAGACAGGACTCGACTTTGGCTGGATAGCCAAGGTATGTTTCGTTAAGCGTGCGGGATCCAGGGAAAGCAGTGCTGGTCGCTCTCGTCGCCGCGATCGCAGCCGCGGCGGTACTCGCGCCAAGGGCGAGCGCGGCACCGTCCGTCTGCGTCCGGCTGCCGGGCCCAGGCCAGATGACCGTCGCGGTCGCGCAGGTTCGCTACACCGGCAAGGCGCCTCGAAGCCTGAAGCCGAGGCTGAAGAACCGTGCTCGGCTCGGACACTCCTACAGCGGCATCTACGCCGTCTACCGCAAGCGGCACGGCCGCGTGACGGCGCTGACCTTCATCACCCTCCTGCTGCACAGGGACGGCGCGAAGGCCGCGCGCACAAGCGATGAAGCCAACGCCTCCACACAGAACGAAGTCGATCCGCTGACCATCGCCATCCTCCTCGCCGGGATGCACTCGGGCGGCTCGTTCGAAGAAGAATCCGAGCAACCCGGCGGATCCTCACCCGACCTGTTCGCGATCGTCCAAAGGCTCGACGCCGACGCACCGATAACGCCACCGAAAAAAATGAGGCATCTACTCGAATACGGCAACGTCGAGGAGCCGCCCGCCGGACATCCGGGGGACCTCGGCGACAGCTTCGTCGACACCGGCCACTACGACGACGGCCACTCGTTCGGCTGGCACACGGCCGGGATCAAACAGGCGGTTGGCGACTGGGTGCATCTAAGTCAAGCCGCCGACGCCTCCTACGCCGAGCTGGTCGAAACGATCGAGCGGCGCCTGCAAGAAGATCTCGATGGCGACGGCGAAGTCGGCGGCTCCGGCAAGCCGGGCGGAACGATCGAAACGGAAGTCGGCCCGCCGACGATCAAATAGTCAGGCCGGAATTTGCGGCGTCACCGGACCTGATCCGACTCGCGCTATAGCTAGCATCGGGCTTCGTGTCTCCCGTCGCCGATCTGAAGCTCCACTCCTCCGGCAAGGTCCGTGAGATCTACGAGTGGGAGGACGACCTGCTGATGGTCGCCTCCGACCGGATCTCGATCTACGACGTGGTGATGCCGACGCCGATCCCCGACAAGGGGAAGGTGCTCAACCGGATCTCGGAATTCTGGTTTGAGCTGACCGCCGACATCGTCCCCAACCACTTCGTCTCCGCCGACGTGCCGGAAGAGGTGGCGGAACGGGCGATGCGGGTGCGACGGCTGGAGATGTACCCGGTCGAGTGCGTGGTTCGCGGTTACCTCTCCGGCTC
>DASSMU010000210.1:0-13974 GCA_035701465.1 Solirubrobacterales bacterium | reverse complement strand
GGCTCCTGGTCACCGAGGAGGGCGAGTTGAAGATCGACTTCGAGGACGACATCGTCGCCGCCGCCTGCATCACCCACGGCGGCGAGATCCGCAACGAGAGGGCGGCGAGGTGAGCCTCTTCACCGAGATCACGATCTTCGTCCTCGCCGCCTTCGTCGGCTTCGAGGTCATCTCCAAGGTGCCGACCACCCTGCACACGCCGCTGATGTCGCAGACCAACGCGATCCACGGCATCGTCATGCTCGGCGGCCTGATCGTCGTCGGCTACGCCAACGACCCGCTCGAGTACGTGATCGGCACGATCGCGATCGCCTTCGGCGCGATCAACATCGTCGGCGGCTTCATGGTCACCGACCGGATGCTCGGCATGTTCTCCAAAAAGCCCAAGCCCAAGGCCGAGGGCGACGGGAAGGCCGGCAAATGACCCTGTTGGCCGTGCTCGAACCCGGCGGCGACGCCGCCACCGCGCTCTACATCGTCGCTTTCTCGCTCTTCATCATCGGCGTCAAGCGCGGCACCCACCCGACCACGGCCAAGCAGGGCAACATGGTCGCCGCGGGCGGCATGGTGGTCGCCGTCATCACCACCCTGCTGCTCGACGGGATCGGCAACTGGGGCCTGATCGCGCTCGGGCTCGGGATCGGCACCGCGATCGGCGTCACCGCCTCGATCCGGGTGCAGATGACCGAGATGCCGCAGATGGTCGCCCTCTACAACGGCGTCGGCGGCGGCGCCGTGGCGCTGATCGCCTGGTCGGAGATCCGCCACGGGATCTCGCTCGGCGGCGATATCCCGCTTGAAGAGCTGATCCCGACCCTGTTCGCCGCGGTCGTCGGCTCGGTTTCCTTCTGGGGCTCGAACATCGCCTTCGCCAAGCTCCAGGACCTGATCCCGACCCGGCCGCTGGCGGTACCGGGCCAGCAGGTGATCAACGCGGCGCTGCTGATCGGCATCGTCGCCGCCTGTGTCGACATCGCGGTCAACAACGGCGACCCATCGCAGGCGCTCTTCATCGGCATCCTGGTCGCCGCGGCGATCCTCGGCAACCTCGTCGTCCTGCCGATCGGCGGCGCCGACATGCCGGTCGTGATCTCGCTGCTCAACGCCTTCACCGGCCTCTCCGCCGCCGCCGCCGGCTTCGCCCTGCACAACGTGGCGCTGATCGTCGCCGGCACCCTGGTCGGCTCCTCGGGAACGATCCTGACCATGGAGATGGCGACCGCGATGAACCGCTCGGTCGGCAACGTCCTCTTCGCCGGCTTCGGCGGCGCGCCCTCGGGCGGGCCCGGGGCGGGGGGAGAGGAACGACCCCACGTCTCGATCGGAGCCCAGGACGCGGCGATCAAGCTCGCCTACGCAGACTCGGTCGTGATCGTGCCCGGCTACGGCCTCGCCGTCGCCCAGGCCCAGCACGCGATCAAGGAGGTCGCCGACGAGCTGGAGAAGCGCGGCGTCACCGTCAGCTACGCGATTCACCCGGTCGCCGGCCGCATGCCCGGGCACATGAACGTCCTCCTCGCCGAGGCCGACGTGCCCTACGAGCAGCTGAAGGAGATGGAGGAGATCAACCCCGAGATGCCGCGCACCGACGTCGCGGTGGTGGTCGGTGCCAACGACGTCACCAACCCGGCGGCGAAGAACGATCCCGACAGCCCGATCGCCGGCATGCCGATCATCGAAGTCGACCAGGCCCAGCAGGTGATCGTGATCAAGCGCTCGCTCAGCCCCGGCTTCGCCGGCATCGACAACGACCTCTTCTACGAGCCGAATACCTCGATGCTCTTTGCGGATGCGAAGCAGGCGGCGGCCGATATAGCCGCCGAGATCCAGCAGCTTTAGAACCCATCCCGGTAGGGGTTCCGCTTAACTTTTTCGGTGGGGCGGGGTTGGGCTTGGCGCTCGGGCGCGGTTGACGAAAAAGTACAAGACGCTCCACCCCTACCGGGATGGGTTCTGAGTCCGGCCCGATAGGGGGGAGAGAATGGCGCCCCAGCGCCTTATTCCCACATGCCGAAGCGCGAGCGAGGTCAGGGGACCGTCGAGTGGGTTGGCGTGGTCTGTCTCGTTTCGCTGCTGCTGGTCGGGTTGCTTGCCGTGGGTGTGCGGGTGCCGGGGACGGCCCTGGCGCGGGCCGTCGCCTCGCGGATTCTCTGCGCTGCTGCTATTGCCGGCGACTGTGGTGACGAACCTGCGCTGATCGCCGCTTACGGGACCGAAGTCGGTGGGCTGGTCCGCCGACACATGCCCTCGCTGCTATTCGAGCGTGGGTCGCGGGCGGTACCTATCGACTTCCGTCGCTGCCGCAGCACCGCCTGTGGAGACGCTGCCGAACAGGGCTATATACGTCGGACCAATGCCGGCCTGCCTGTGTCCGCCTTCGTCCACGTGGTCGATTGCCGGCCAGGCGCGGCTGCGCAAGGCGAAGCCGAAGGCGCCGACTGCTCCGGCCCGAGGGCAGGCAACCTCTACATCCAGTACTGGACCTACTACGCGGACTCGGCCACCCTGCGCGGGGTCCCCATCGCCGGCGACGAGGGCTACCACCGTGACGACTGGGAGGGGGTGCAGATCCGCATCCGGCCCGACGGCTCAGCTGACGAGCGGGCTTCCTCTCACAACGGCTACAACCACAGCCAGGGGATGGCCAACTGGGGCTCCGACGCCGGTATCGGCCCGCTCAAGGGTGCGACGGAAGCCGTCGGCCTCCGCCCGCGAAACGGCTGGGGTCCCGAGACCGGCATGCTCCTCGTCTCCGGAGGCAGCCACGCCGGCAACGCCAGTGGAATCCCACACATCGAACGACTGACGCCTCGCAACCGAGTCCACCTGATCCCCCTGGAGCCATTCGCCTCCACCAGCCAGGCCAAATTCGCGATCAGCCCTCCCTGGCGAAAGCGCGTCTGGCGAGACCCCGAGGCGGAGGGAACCAATTGAAGCGCGCTCCCTTTGGGCGCCTATATGGCCGAAACGGAGCGTGCGTCTACTTCGGTGGCATCCGCAGGGCGCCGTCGAGGCGGATCGTCTCGCCGTTGAGCATCGGGTTGGCGACGATCTGACCGACCAGCTTGGCGTACTCCTCGGGGCGGCCCAGCCGGGAGGGGAAGGGGATGCCGGCGCCGAGGGCGGTCCGGTGCTCCTCCGGCAGGGCGGCGAGCAGCGGCGTGTCGAAGAGGCCGGGGGCGATGGTGACGACGCGGACGCCGCGCGACGCCATGTCGCGCGCGGCCGGCAGGGTCATGCCGACGATGCCGCCCTTCGAGGCCGAGTAGGCGACCTGGCCGATCTGGCCGTCGTAGGCGGCGATCGAGGCGGTGTTGAGGCAGACGCCGCGCTCGCCCTCCTCGTTGGGTTCGTTCTGGCTCATTGCGGCCGCCGCGAAGCGCAGCACGTTGAAGGTGCCGATCAGGTTGACCTTGACCACGTTGGTGAAGAACTCGAGGTTGTGAGGGCCGCCTTTGTGGGCGATCCGCTCGGCCCACCCGATCCCGGCGCAGCAGACGGAGACGCGCAGGCCCCCGTCGGCCGATGCGGCCTGCTCCACGGCGGCGGAGACCGCCGCCTCGTCGGTTACATCGGCCTGGACGAAGCTCGCGCCCGCGCCAAGCTTGGACGCAAGCGCCTCGCCCTTCTCGGCGTTGAGATCGGCGATGACGACCGCTGCACCTGCCTCGACCAGCGCCCGAGCCGTAGCCTCGCCGAGCCCGGAGGCCCCACCGGCAACCAGTGCGCTTGTCCCCTCGACATCCAAGGCGGAGCACCCTACACGCGAACTGCATCAACTTCTCTGTCTGGCAGACCTAGAAGTTGATGCAGTTCAGTTTTTCCGGACTTCACACCCCCGCAATACGACCTCGCTAGGGTTTTTGGATCGCCACCGAGGTGACGCCCAGTTCCAAGGAAGCGATCGCGGAACGTCTCGCCGAGGCGCGGCTGCGCACGCTGGAGTTGATCCAGCCCCTCGACGACGAGCAGCTCAACCGGGTCTACTCGCCGATCCTCAGCCCGCTGGCCTGGGACCTCGGTCACATCGCCAACTTCGAGGAGCTCTGGCTGGTGCAGACGATCGGCGGCCGCGAGCCGCTGCACGGCGAGCTGGGCCGCTTCTACGACGCGATCGAGAACCCGCGCAAGACCCGCGGCGAGCTGCCGATCCTGCGCGACGCAGAGCTGCGCGCCTACCTCGCCGACGTTCGCGAGCGCACGCTCGAGGTCCTCGACGAGGTCGAGATCGACGCCGACGCCGAGAGCCCACTGCTGCGGGATGGCTTCATCTACGAGCTGCTGCTCGCCCACGAGCAGCAGCACAACGAGACGATGCTGCAGCTGCTGCAGATGGTCGACGGGTATGAGGTGCTCCGGGACGCGGGGCGTCTCTCGCCCCGCGTCCCGGAGACGATCCGCATCGATGGCGGCAGCTATGAAATCGGCGCGCCCGCCAACGGTTTTGCCTACGACAACGAGCGGCCTCGCCACGTCGTCGAGCTGGGACCCTTCGAGATCGATCGAACCCCGGTGACCAACGCCGCGTACATCCAGTTCATAGAGGAGACCGCCGCCGAGCCTCCGCTGTATTGGGAGGCCGGCGACGGGGGATGGGTGCTGACGACTAGAAAAAGACGCGACCTGGTCGACCCGGCCCATCCCGTCCTCCATGTCTCCTGGCAGGAGGCCGACGCCTTCGCTCGCTGGGCGGGCAAGCGCCTCCCCACCGAGCAGGAGTGGGAGGTGGCCCACCCGCACCTGCAGGGGGTCGGCCAGGCCTGGGAGTGGACATCCTCGGACTTCCTCGCCTACCCGGGCTTCGAGGCGTTTCCCTACCGCGAGTACTCCGAACCCTTCTTTGGCGACACCTACAAGGTGCTGCGGGGCGCTTCCTGGGCGACCGACCCCAACGTCGTTCGCCCCAGCTTCCGCAACTGGGACCTGTCGCAGCGCCGTCAGATCTTCGCCGGGATCCGCTGCGCGAGGGACGCATGATCGCGATAGAGGTCCACCTCGACGCCGACACCGCCGCGACGATGGCGCGCGACGTCCGCGTCGGCCTCTCCGCCGACTTCAAGGAGCTGGCGCCGAAGTACTTCTACGACGAGCGCGGCTCACAGCTCTTCGAGCGGATCACCGAGCTGCCGGAGTACTACCCGACCCGGGCCGAGCGCGCGATCCTCGCCGAGCGGGCCGCCGAGATCGTCGCCACCGCCGGCGCTCCCCGCACCCTGGTCGAGCTCGGCTCCGGCTCGGCCGCCAAGACCCGGCACCTGCTCAGCGCGATGCGCGACGCCGGCTGTCTCGGCACGTACGTCCCGGTCGACATCTCCGAGGAGATCACCCACGAGACGGCCGAGTGCCTGGTCGAGGAGTACCCGGGCCTCGCAGTCCACGGCCTCGTCTGCGACTTCGAGCATCACCTCGAGCGGATCCCGGGCGGCGGCGACACCCGCCTGGTCGCCTTCCTCGGCGGCACGATCGGCAACCTCTACCCAGAGGCGCGACGCGACTTCCTCGCCAGGCTCGCCGCCCTGCTCGGCCCCGAGGACCGCCTGCTGCTGGGGACCGACTTGGTCAAGGAGTCCGGTCGGCTCGAGGCCGCTTACGACGATTCCAGCGGCGTCACCGCCGAGTTCAACAAGAACGTCCTGCGCGTGCTCAACCGTGAGCTGGGCGGCGACTTCGACCTCGACGCGTTCGAGCACGTTGCCCGCTACGACGTAGATGAGGCTCGCATGGACATCCGACTGCGCTCCCTGGTCGAGCAGACGATCCGCCTCGACGGCCTCGACCTGGCGGTCAACTTCGCCGAGGGCGAGGAAATGCGGACCGAGATCTCCTCAAAGTTCACCCGCGAGCGCCTCGACGCTGTCTATGAGGAGGCCGGCCTGGAGATGAGCGGCTGGTTCACCGACGCGGCCGGTGACTACGCGCTCAGCCTCGCCCGGCCCCTATAGGGACCAGTTGCGGGCGAACTGGGCCGCGGCACGCGAGGTGAGCAGCGGGTCGGGCGCCGCCGAGGCCGCCTCGCCCTCGCCGCCCAATGCCGCCAGCGTTGCCGCCACGCACTCCGCCAGGGCACTCACGTCGTAGCCGCCCTCCAGCACGGCCCCGACCGGCGTTCCCAACTCGTCCGCGAAATCGCGCACCTGGCAGGCCATCTGGGCAAAGGAGCCGGCCTCCAGCTGGCAGCCGGCGAGCGGGTCGGCGCGATGAGCGTCGAACCCCGCCGAGATCAGCACCAGGTCCGGCTCGAAGCTCCGGCCGATGGGCAGCACGATGTGCTCGAGCAACGAGAGCCAGAGCTCCTCGCCCGAGCCGTCCGGGACAGGCAGGTTGATCGTGTATCCCTCGCCCGGGCCTGAGCCGACGTCGCTCAGCGGCCCGGTGCCGGGGAAGATCCCTCCCTGGTGGATGTTGGCGACGAGGACGTCGGCACGGCGCCGGAAGATCTCCGCCGTGCCGTTGCCGTGGTGGACGTCCCAGTCGACGACGAAGACGCGCTGCGTGCTGAGCTCGCGGATCGCCAGCTCGGCGGCGACGGCGAGGTTGTCGAAGAGGCAGAAGCCCATCGCTCGCTCGCGTTCGGCGTGGTGGCCCGCCGGCCGCGTGCCGCAGAAGCCGACCCGGTCCTCGCCTCCGACTAGCGCCCGGACCATCGCACAAGCGCCGCCCGCCGCCCGCCGCCCCGCCTCCCAAGAAGCCTCGACCGCGTAGGTGTCGGGGTCTATCGCGCCGCCGCCCGCGGCGCACAGGTCGCGGATCGCCCGCACGTGCTCGGCGCTGTGCGCCAGCTCCAGCTCGGCATCGCTCGCAGCGGGCGCCTCGCGCCGCTCCCAGCCCAGCCAGTCGCGTTCGCCGAGCAGCCGCTCGATCGCGAGCAGCCGCTCCGGTCGTTCGGGATGGCCGGGCATCACGGCAGCCGGGTCGTGGTCGAGACAGGCCGGGTGGCTGAAGTAGAGCACCCCGCCGACTGTATCCCGGCGTCAGATCCCGGTCGCGAACCTAGCGCTGAGGGTCAAGGCGTCAGGGCTTCGATCGTGTCCTGAAGCTTGTCCGGCGTCGTGATCGGGGTCAGGATCGGCAGCGTGATGCCGCCCTCAACGAAGGCCTCGATCCGCTCCCTCATCTGCTCCGGAGAGCCGAAGATGAACATCGCCTCGATCAACTCCCAGGGCGCGGCCGCGGCGGCCCCCTGGCGATCTCCCGACTCCCAGGCGGCGATCATCGCGTCGATCTCCTCGCCGTAGCCGAGCCAGCGGTAGAAGGCGGCGTATACCGGGACCGTGATGTAGGAGGAGAACATGAAGCGGGCAAGCGGCTCGACCGCCTCGCGCTCGCCGGGCAGGCAGAAGAAGCGGCAGAGCAGCTCGAAGCCCTCGGGGGCGCCGTCGAGCTGCGCGGTCACCTTGGGCAATCCGCCCAGCGGCAGGAAGTTGGTGAAGGCGCCGTCGGCGCGCTCGACCGCGAGGTCGAGCATTTTGCCGCGCAGCGCCGCCAGCATGATCGGCACCCGCTGCGCCGGCGCGCTCTCCAGTTTGAAGCCGCTCGGCGTGCGCTCACCGGCCAGTGCGACCTGCAGGAAGTCGAGCGTCTCGCGGATCTTGCTCAGCGGTCGCTCGAAGGGGATGCCGTTCCAGCCTTCGACGATCCGGTCCGAGGAGGAGCCGATGCCGAGCACGAAGCGCCCACCGGAAGCGTCGGCGAGCGCCGCCGCCTCCTGCGCCAGCAGTGCCGGGCCGCGCTGGAAGACCCCGACGACGCCAGTGCCCAGCCGCGCCCGCTCGGTCCAGGCCGCGCTCAGCGCCAGCGGCGTGAAGCCGTCGGGCCCGTTCGTCTCGCCGCTCCAGAAGTCCGTGTAGCCGGCCGCCTCGGCCCGCTTCACCAGCTCCTCGTGCGCGGCCAGTGAGAGCCCCGGCAGCGGAAGTGTCAGTCCCCAGCGCTGAGCCACGCCGCGACCCTATAGCCTGCGCCCCCGATGGGGGAGACCTCTCCGACCAAGCCGGACCGCAACCTCGCGCTGGAGTTGGTGCGCGTCACCGAGGCCGCGGCTCTCGCCGCCGCTCGCTGGGTCGGGCGCGGCGACAAGATCGCCGCCGACCAGGCCGCCGTCGACGCGATGCGCTTCGTCCTCGACTCGGTCGCGATGGACGGCGTCGTTGTGATCGGCGAGGGAGAGAAGGACGAGGCGCCGATGCTCTACAACGGCGAGCACATCGGCGACGGCAGCCCGCCGGTGGCCGACATCGCCGTCGACCCGCTGGAGGGGACCCGCCTCTGCGCCCTCGGCATGCCCAGCGCCCTCGCCGTGATCGCCCTGGCCGAGCGCGGCTCGATGTTCGACCCGGGGCCCTGCGTCTACATGGAGAAGATGGCCGGCGGCGAGGAGATCGCCGACCTGCTCGACCTCGACCGGCCGCTGCCCGAGACTTTGAAATTGATCGCCGAGCGCAAGGGCGGCAACGTCGGCGACGTCACCGTCGTCATGCTGGACCGGCCGCGTCACGAGGACGCGATGCGCGAAGTGCGCGAGGCCGGTGGCCGCATCCGCCTGATCACCGACGGCGACGTCTCGGCCGCCCTGCTGGCGGTGAGCGATCGCTCTCCGGTCGACCTCCTCTGGGGGATCGGCGGCACGCCCGAGGGCGTGCTCTCGGCGGCGGCGCTGAAGTCGATGGGCGGGGCGATGCTCGGCCGCCTTTGGCCGCGAAACGACGAGGAGCGCGGCGCGGCGCTCGACGCCGGCTACGACCTCGACCGCATCCTCACCGCCGACGATCTCTGCTCAGGCGAGGACGTCTTCTTCTCCGCCACCGGCGTCACCGATGGCGATGTCCTGCAGGGGGTCCGCTATCGCGGTGCCGGCGCAACCACCGAATCGCTCGTAATGCGCTCGCGCTCCGGCACCGTCAGGCGCGTCCACGCCCGCCACGATCGCGCCAAGCTGCGCGCGATCATCGGCGAGCGCTACGGCTAGCCCCGCGGGATACGGCAAAAACGGACATATGACGCACCGGTATGTCTATTGTCGCGAGCCCGAGTTATACTGATCCAATATTCTCAAGTATTCTTAGGGAGCAAACGGGAGGGGCGTTGCCTGAAGTGGAGTCGGGTCAGCGGCCAAGGGCCGGTTCGGCCGTCATCTTGCTGTTCGCGGTTCCCCTGAACGGGTTGGTCCTGCGAGCCTTGGCCGACGGGCCCAAGCGGCTTGCGGCCCTGCGTTCCGATCTCGGTGGGCCGGCGCAGTCGACGCTGCGCGGCATCCTCACCAAACTGGTCGAAATCGGGGCGCTGACGCGTGGAGTGGGTGATAAGCCCAGCGTTCTCGCCTATGAGTTGACGCCTTTCGGCGAAGACCTCCTACTCGTCGCCGACGCCGTGGAGGGGTGGCTGAGCCTTGCGCCAGACGGACCGATCGCGCTGGAGAGCGGACCGGCCAAAGTCGCGATCAAGGCCCTGGTCGGCGGCTGGGCCTCCACTGTGGTCCGGGCCCTGGCGGCGAGGCCGCTGACGCTCACCGAGCTCGACAGGCTGATCGACGGCTACACCTATCCGGCGCTGGAGCGCCGGCTCTCCGCGATGCGGCACGCGGGGCAGATCGAGCTGAGCGAGAGCGAAGATGGCAAGAAGGGTCGGCAGTACAGGGTCAGTCCCTGGCTTCGCCTGGGCATCGGGCCGCTCACTGTCGCGGCGCGCTGCGAGCGCAAGCACATGGCGAGCGCAACAGCGCCGATAACTCGCATCGACATCGAGTCGGCGTTTCTGCTCGTCGCCCCGATGCTCGAGCTGAGCCCCGGCGCCAGCGGTTTCTGCCAGCTGGCGGTCGAAGCCGGCAGCGGCGACGATCGCCACCCATGGGCCGGCGCTCAGGTGACCCTCGAGAAGGGATCCGTCAACTCCTGCGTCGCCCTGATCGAGCCCCGGCCCGAAAACTCGGTCACCGGGCCTGCCGGGGCCTGGCTCGACGCGGTGATCGGCCGGGCTCCAGAGTTGCTCGATTTCACCGGCGACGCGGATCTGGGGCGGGATATCGTCGGCGGCCTCCACGACGCTCTCTTTCGCGTCTTCGCGTCGGTTCAACCTCCCGCACAGCTCTCCTAGTCCGATCGGCCCCCGCCGCAACCACAGTCCTCATCCGCCGCTGGGCCGACTCGCGAATACGGCAGCTCGCCGGTGTCATGCAACTCGTGACGCAGCGAGTTGATCACCGCCCCCGCCATCAGCGCCAGGCTGAGCACGTAGAACCAGAGCAGGGCGATGAGGATGAAGCCCAGGGTCGAGCCGAAGCGCGAGAGGCTGGAGACGTTGGCGAGGTAGACCGGGAAGAGCCAGTTGGCGATGCCGGCGCTGAGGGTGACGAAGGTCGCCCCCGGCCAGACCGCCCGCCAGGGCATGTGGCCCTTCGGCACCGCCCAGAAGATCACGCAGCAGATCAGGAAGACGATCAGGATCGCGGCGCCGAGCAGCAGCGCCGTGTCGATCGCCTTGATTTCGGAGAGGCCAAAGGGGAGCCGGTCGGTGCTGGAGACGAGGGCGCTCTCGATTGCCGGCAGGATGATGCTGGCGGCAATGAAGAGGACGACGACGGCCAGCATCGCGAAGGAGAAGCGCTTCTGCTCGACCCAGCCGCGACATTCGACGTGGTAGATGCGACAGAAGGCGGTGTCCATCGCCCCCCAGAACGAGGCGCCGATCCAGAGCGAGCCGAAGAAGGCGGCGATCCCGATCGTGGTCGCGTTTTCCTGGATCCGGTCGAGGACGTCTTTGAGCGTTCCCTGCTCGACGTTGGGGAAGAGGCGCTGGAGGTCGTCGACGACGCTGGTCTCGACGCCGCCGATCTTCAGCACCTGGCCGAAGACGAAGAGGACGAGCAGCGCGAAGGGGAAGACCGCCAGCATCAGGTTGTAGGCGACCATCGCCGAGAGCCCGGTGACGTTCTCGCGGTAGGCGCGCTGCCAGAAGGCGCGCAGCCAGGGACGTGAATGGCGGACCGATTTAGGCATTGACTTCAGAAACTGAAGCGACTATCATGCGAACAGACGTTTGAGCGGATCCAGCGCCCATCGCAAGGGCCAGGGGCAGCGCAGACACTATTCAGCTTCGCGGACCGGATCGCCGGTCCGTTTTTTCGCGACTTTTCGCCGACCCCGGCGTTTCAGTTGCAGGACTTGACCACGCAGCGCAAAGAAACGAGTGGAGACGGATGCTGGTAGCAGAGCTTCAGGAGCTTGAGGAGGTCAAAGGCCTGATCACGAGAGGGCAGCAGCTTGGCGTGCTGACCTTCGGCGACATCGCCTCGGCGGTGTCGGAGGTCGACCTGGACGAGTCCGACGTCGAGGACCTTTACGGGCACCTCGAGAAGTCGGGCATCGAGTTGGTCGAGGACATGGACCCGGCCCAGAAAGCGGCCGCGGACGCCCTGCCGATGGACACCGGCAAGAAAGGCCGGCGCCGCCAGAAAGCCGCGCTCGACCTGAAACCGGACATGACCACGGACAGCCTGCAGCTGTTCCTCAAGGACATCGGCAAGGTCCGCCTGCTGACCGCGGCGGAGGAGGTCGAACTCGCCAAGCGGATCGAGCGCGGCGACCTTGACGCGAAGCAGAAAATGGTCGAGTCGAACCTGCGCCTGGTCGTCTCGATCGCCAAGAACTACCGCAACCAGGGCCTGCCCTTCCTCGACCTGATCCAGGAGGGCACGCTGGGCCTGGTCCGCGCGGCGGAGAAGTTCGACTACCGCAAGGGATTCAAGTTCTCGACCTACGCGACCTGGTGGATCCGCCAGGCGATCGCCCGCGCGCTCGCCGACAAGGCGCGGACGATCCGCATCCCGGTCCACGTGGTCGAGAAGCTGAACAAGATCGGCCGCGCCGAGCGCAAGCTGGTCACCGAGCTGGGTCGCGAGCCGACCCCGGAGGAGATCGCCGAGGTCACCGGGATCGATCCCGAGGAGGTCGACTCGATCAAGCGCTCCGCCCAGGCCCCGGTCTCGCTGGAGAAGCCGGTCGGCGACGAGGAGGAGTCGGAGTTCGGCCAGTTCATCGCCGACGAGAAGGCCGAGTCCCCCTTCGACCGGGCGGCCGACCTGCTGACCAAAGAGGCGCTCAAGGACGCGCTGGAGAACCTCTCCTACCGCGAGCGGCGAGTGCTGGAGCTCCGCTACGGCCTCGGCGGCGAGCACCCGCGCACGCTCGACGAGGTGGGGCGGACCTTCAACGTCACCCGCGAGCGCATCCGCCAGATCGAGAACCAGTCGCTGAAGAAGCTGCAGCAGCTGGGCGAAGCCCAGAAGTTGAGAGAGGTCACTTGAGTTGACGGACATCCCGGCCGATACAGGTCGGGATGTTCGAGATCGACAAAGCGCTGCGCCAGCTGATCGAGCGGGAGGGCTCAGACCTCCACGTCAAGGTCAACCAGCGACCGACCATCCGCCAGCACGGCGAGCTGGTCCAGCTCGAGGGTTATGAGCCGCTGACCGATAAAGACACCGAGAAAGCCTTCCACGACATGGCCGAGGTGCGCTCGCTGACCGAATTCGAGGAAGCCGGCGAGGCCGACTACTCCTACTCGATCCCAGGCCTCTCGCGCTTCCGCGTCAACACCTTCAAGCAGCGTGGCACGATCTCGATCGTCTGCCGCGCGATCCCCTTCGACATCCGCTCGGTCGAGGAACTCGGACTGCCTCCGGTGGTGACCAAACTGGCCGAAGAGCAGCGCGGCATCGTCCTCGTCACCGGTACCACCGGCTCGGGCAAGAGCACGACGCTGGCGGCGATGATCGACCACATCAACAGCAACCGCCCGCACCACATCATCACGCTCGAGGACCCGATCGAGTACCTGCACGAAGACAAGCGCTCGATCGTCAACCAACGCGAAGTCGGCTCGGACACCGAGAGCTTCGGCCGCGCGATGCGCCGCGTCCTGCGCCAGGACCCCGACGTGATCCTGATCGGCGAGATGCGCGACGAGGAGACCGTGCGCACGGCGCTCTCCGCCGCCGAGACCGGCCACCTGGTCCTCTCCACCGTTCACACTCTCGACGCGACCGAGACGATCAACCGCATCGTCGACGTCTTCCCGCCCCACCTCCAACACCAGGCCCGGGTGATGCTCGCCTCGACGCTGAAGGGGGCGATCGCCCAACGCCTTGTCCCCGACATCACCGGCGAAGGCCGCGTGCCCGCCTCCGAGGTGATGGTCGTCACAGGCCGGGTCCAGGACCTGATCATGAACCCGGACGAAACCGGCAAGATCACAGAGGTGATCGGCGAGGGCGAGTACTACGGGATGCGCACCTTCGACCAGTCGCTGCTCACCTATGTGATGGAGGGCAAGATCGCCGAGGACGTCGCCCTCGACTACGCCTCCAGCCCGCACGACTTCAAGCTGATGCTCTCTGCCGGCGGTCAGCGCGCCAGCGGCATCGAGCAACTCACCGCTGAGCCGGCTCCTCAGTAGTAGTACGAGCGTCCAGCCTCCCGATTCGACCTCCTCGCGACTCAAGTAGAGCGCTCGGGGGGCCGATTAGGTTCGCGATGCCCCTCCTCGCGTCAATGCGCAATCGTTTTTCTGGGCTCCTCCACAGCGAGCGCGGCATGGCCCTGCCGGTCGCGCTCTTCGCGATGATCGCCAGCATGGCGCTGGCCAGCGCCGCGGTGATGGCGACGATCGATGTCCAGCAGGGCTCCCACCGGGACGACTCCTCCAAGAGCGCGATCGCGGCTGCCGATGCCGCCGTCAACGTCGCCCGGCTGCGGATGGCCCGCTACGCCTTTGTCCTCAACAGCACCACTCCCTGCTTGAGAGTCGGCAGCACGGGGCTGCTGGAAGGCAGCAAAGCCGAAACCGTCGCCGGGGCTTCCTGGTGCCCGGCGATCACCGGCACCGTCGGTGGTTCCACTTACAGCTACCGGACCAGTCCTGCCGGTACCACCTGCGGCAGCTACAACCTCTGCGTCGTCGCGACCGGGACGGCAGATGGCGTCA
>DASSMU010000209.1:0-2484 GCA_035701465.1 Solirubrobacterales bacterium | reverse complement strand
TTGCCGGTCTCATTAGACCGGCAATTGGACGGCCGAGAGGCACCCCGCCGCCCGCCTCCTGGGGACAGGGTTCAGGCCTCGGAGATACCGAGGCGTAGGTAAATCCGGCGGAGTGGGCCTGGCGCCCACCAGTTCCACTCTCCGAAGAGGCGCATCAGGGAGGGAACGAGGAGGGCGCGGACGATGGTGGCGTCGATCATCACGCCGAAGGCCATCCCGATCGCGATCTGCTTGACGAAGAAGACGGTGCTGACGCCGAAGGCGAGGAAGACGACCGCGATCGCCACCGCAGCGGCGGTGATCACCCTGCCGGTGCGGCCGATGCCGACCGCCACCGCCTCCTCGTTGCTGTCGCCGAGATCGTGGCGCTCCTTGATCCGCGCCATCACCAGCACCGCGTAGTCGGTGGCGAGGCCGAAGATGACGGCGAAGAGGAAGACCAGGCTGGTCACCTCCACCGCTGCCGGGCCGGTGTAGTCGAGCGGCGTGTCGAGCCAGCCGGCCTGGAAGGCGAGGACGAGGATGCCGAGCGTGGCGCCGAGCGTCAGCGAGTTCATCAGCAGCGTCTTCAGCGGCAGCAGGACCGAGCCGGTGAGCAGGAAGAGGACGACGACGGTGGTCAGGGCGATGATCGCGATCACAAGCGGTGCGTGTTCGAGCAGGCTCTGCTTCTGGTCGATGAAGCGGGCCGAGTTGCCCGAGACCAGCACGGTCTGGGCGCCGGGCGGTTCGAGATCGCGAATTTCCCCCACCGCGTCCTGCGAGGCGCTCGAGAGGGCGGGTTGGGAGAGGGCGAAGTTCGCGTAGGCGACGCTGCCCGGCGCGCGAGTGAACGGGGTGCCGTGGACGACGTCGCCGGCCGCCTCGATCCGCCGGTGGAAGGCGGCGAGCTGGGTGTCGCCGGCCTTCCCGTCGATCGTGACGGTGACGGCTTCGGTGAGGTCGCGTGGGTAGTGGGCTTCCAGGTAGCGGTAGGCGTCATATGAGGGCTGATTGGGAGGCACGGCTTCGGCGCTCGGCCCGGTCAGCGTCGTCCAAAGCAGTGGGGAGGCCGCGGCGAGGAGCAGCGCCGCGCTGGACAGCGCCACCGCGACCGGACGGCGCATCACCCCCCGCGCCAACCGGTACCAGCCGTCGGAGGTGTCCGACACCGCCGGCCCGCGGCGAATCGAGAGGGCGTCGATGCGGGTTCCCAGCAGCGCCAGCAGCGAGGGGACGACGAGGATCGCGATCACCGAGGAGAGCACCGCGACCGAGGCGCCAGCCACGGCCATCGAGTAGAGGAAGCGCTGCGGCATGAAAACCAGCGCCGCCATCGCCGCGGCGACCGTCATCCCGGAGAAGACGGCGGTGCGCCCGGCGGTCACGACCGTGCGCAGGTGCGCCTCCCGCGTGGCGCCGTCGCGCGCCATCTCCTCGCGGTAGCGCGAGACCATCAGCAGCGCGTAGTCGACTGCGAGGCCGAGGCTGAGCCCGGTGGCGATGTTGAGCGCGAAGACCGAGGTGTCGACGAAGGTCGACATGATCCGCAGCACGAAGAGGGTGCCGACGATCGAGATCCCTCCGATCAGCAGCGGGATCGAGGCGGCGACGACCCCGCGGAAGACGAAGAGCAGCAGCAGGGCCAGCACCGGGAAGGCGATCAGCTCCGCCTTGGTCAGGTCCGTGCGGGTCTGGTCGTTGGTCTCGTTGAAGCCCTGGGCGAAGCCGCCCTCGGCGACGTCGAGCGGGCTCGCGTCGACCAGTGTCTTGACCTTTTCGGCGGCGATCCCGCCGGCGTCCTCGATGTCACTGGTCGAGAGGTAGCCGGCGATCGTCAGCGACTGGCCATCCTTTGCGATCAGCTCGGTCCCGGCCCGCGGGTTCTGCAACGGGTTGACGACACGGCCGACGTTTTCGACCTTGGCCATGCCGCCGGCGAGCCGGTCGATCTCGCCTCGTGTGGATGAGTCGCTCAGGTTCAGCGGACCGCCGCCGGGGGCGCGGACGACGAGGACGATCGCCGGGTTGGGGTCGTAGCCGAGCGATTCGCGCAGGACGTTGGTCGCCCGCTCGCTCTCGGAACTCGGATCTGTGAAGCCGGCTGCCTTCAGGTGATGCTCTACGTTGTGACCGACCGCCACCGCGAGCAGCGCGAAGCAACCGACCGCTGCAAGCACGAGCTTGGGGTGCTTCCACGTGACGTTCGCGACCCTGGTCATCGAAGTTTCAACGGGCCGCGGGTGGGGGACGGGAGACGGGGCATCCGGGCGAGACCGTACCAGATATCAAAGTTAATACTTTGATAAACCAATTACACTGATAGAATCGAGTTATGACGAGAAGGCACTACGGGCAGGCGTGCAGCGTCGCCAACGCCCTCGACCGGATTGGCGAGCGCTGGTCCTTGCTGATCGTCCGCGAGCTGTTGCTCGGGCCGATGCGCTTCTCCGATCTCGCCCGTGCCGTTGGCGGTGCCCCGACCGACGTCCTCACCAAACGCCT
>DASSMU010000208.1:0-22862 GCA_035701465.1 Solirubrobacterales bacterium | reverse complement strand
ACGCAGCGCTACATCCTCGGCCGCAGCGACGGGGTGGAAGTCGACGTGCAGGGACCGGGAGGGGCGCCGTTCACGGTCTTCACGCCGTATCGCGACGTCGTCACAGCGTCGGCTTTCGTCCTGCTCTCCCCGCGCTCTCCTGAGCTCGAGGACTGGCCTGTCGAGGCCGGCGTCGTCGAGAAGCTGGACGAGCTGCGTTCAGGGGGCTGGGAGCGCAGCGCTCGCGACGCCAGGTCGGTGCCGCTGGTCGACACCGGCCTCTCGGCGACGGTTCCGTGGGGGGGTGGGTCTCTGCCGATAGTGGTCTCGCCGCTGGTCGACGCCCGCTTCGGGCCCACGGCGGTGCTGGGCATGCCGGAGGCCGACGAGGCCGACGCCATCCTCGTCGAGCGCTTGTCGCGCCCGCCTGGCTCCGGCGCGAAAGAGGCCGGCGCCGAGCCGTGGCCCGAGGCGCGTGCCGCGGTCCGCTACCGGGCCTCGGACTTCTCGATCTCGCGCCAGCGCTTCTGGGGCACGCCGATCCCGGTGATCCACTGCGAGGAGTGCGGGCCGGTGCCGGTCCCGGAGGCGGACCTGCCCGTCGTCCTGCCACGCGACATCGAGCCGACCGGCGAGGGCAACCCGTTGGCCGAGCGTCCCGATTTCGTCGACGTCGAGTGCCCGCGCTGCGGAGCCGCGGCCAAGCGCGAGACCGACACGCTCGACTGCCACTTCGACGCCCTCTGGCTCTGGGTTCCCTCCGCGGTGCCGCCGAAGGCGCGGGCGAAGGAGATGTTCACCCACCCCGACCTGCGCCGCTGGCTTCCCTCCGAGCGTCTCGTCGCCGGAGCCGACAGCGGCAGCTTCGTCTTCGACCAGCGCGTCGTCACCAAGGCCCTGCGGGACATCGGCCCGTTCGCCTTTCTCGAGCAGGGCGAGCCCTTCGCCGGCTGCCTCTTCCACGAGATGGTGATCGCCGACGGGCGCAAGATGAGCAAGCACCTCGGCAACGTCGTCGACCCCGACGAGCTGGTCGAGCGCTACGGGGCGGACACGGTCCGGCTCGCCGTCCTCTACGCGGCCGGGCCCGCCAAGACGCTGAACTGGAATGACGGGGCGCTGCGCTTCGCCAGCCGCTTCCTCCACAACGTCTGGGAGTACGCGCACAAGCGCTTCGAGGCCGTTGCCGACGCGCCGGTCGACGAGGAGGCAGCCACCGATACGGAGTTCCTGCGCGAGCGGCTGCGCAAGTGGTGCGACAACGGGCTGGAGCGCATCACAGCGGACATCGAGGATCTGCAGATGCACAAGGCAGTCCGCAACGTCACACGGTTGTTCGAGCGCATTCAGGACTTCGAGAAGCGGGTCCTCGCGCGCCGCGGCGGGCTGAGCCGCCCCGATGCCGAGGCTCAGGTGGCGGCGCTCCTGCTGCTCGCTCGGGTTCTCGCGCCCTTCGCGCCACATGCCGCCGAGGAGATTCTGGTCGCGGGAGGGGAAGATGCCGCAAGGATTCCGGGTCCCTGGCCAGGGTCCCTTGTACTTTCCGTAGCCGCACCCGGTGCCGTCTCCTCCTGAGCGTCTTTGATTGAACGAAGCGGGTTGACTGGTGTGTTTCAACCTGTTATGAATAGAACTGCTGACGATCAAGCGCAGCGAAGAGGCGGGGTCCCCTTGGCGGGAGGCTCGTCTGGCACGGCAAAGGGAGAGTCCAGTACACGAGCCGCGACAGCGGCAACGGCACCTAGGTGTCGACCCATCGCCCCTGCCTCTTCCTGCGCGATTTTCCTCTGTCAGTTGTGACGGTCTTAGGGGCGTGGTGATCGATTCGTCGACCACCCGGTTGGTCCAACCCTGGCTACAGTCAGTTTGCATAGAAAAGCCTTGACCGGTAGTCGTCAGTCTGTTATAGCTAGATCTGCTGACGACCAAGTACCAAGCTGAGAGGTGGGAGGCCCCGGACAGGGGCGACTCGCCTTGCGATGGCGATGGGAGTGTGTCCAGTCATGAGTCGATATGACGGCTGTTCCGAGTGCAGACGGGAGGCGACGGTGCCGCAGGCGCTGCCCCACCTCCAGCCGACGGCGCTGCCCAGCACCGCAGCCGTATCGCCCTCCCGCCTCTCTCACTTGGACTTGGATCCCTGGAGAGGGAGAGCGGCCCTGTAAGGCCGGGTACGTCGGCAAATGTGGCCAAGGAATTGGGCCCGTCCCGGGGATGCTGACACCGCGGGGCGGGCCCAATTTTCGTTGCGGCCCTGTAATGCACAGAATTGCTTGATCGGTGTTATCCGGTCTGTTATACCCTTGACCTGATGCGGAAGCTCGAGGGACGGAGGCCGTTCGACAGCGCGGGGGGGCGCTCGGTACCCTGCCCGGAGGAGATTTCGCCATGTTGAGTCCCGAGGATCGCACCCGCTCTTGCGCAACCGAACTGGTCTGTCGGGACTGCGGCCGGCGGCTGCCGCTTCTCGACACGACCTCGAAGTGCCTGGGCTGCGGCAACGGGCTCGACATCGACTACGACTACGAGCTGGCCAAGGCCCGCCTCGGAGAGGTGCCGCCGGCGCAGCGCGAGATCAACATCTGGCGCTTCGAGGAGCTGCTGCCGATCGTCGACGCGAAGGCCCAGGCACGCGTCGGGCGCTACAGCGGCCGCACGCCGCTGATCCACGCCGACCGGCTGGGGGCGGAGCTGGGACTGAAGAAGCTCTACCTGAAGGACGACAGCACCTCGCGCCCGAGCCTTTCCTACAAGGACCGGGTCGTCTCGATGGCGGTCGCCCGGCTGCTGGAGCTGGGCAAAGAGGAGATCGGCTGCGTCTCCACCGGCAACGTCGGCACAGCAGTCGCCTCGCTCGCGGCCAAGGCCGGCGTCACCGCCTACGTCTTTTACCCGTCGAACATGGAGCGCGGCAAGGCGCGCGCCTGCCGGGCGCTGGGCGCCGCCGTCTGTCAGCTCGACGGCAACTACGACCAGGCCAACCGCGCCTGCCGCGAGCTCGCCCTCGCCAGCGGCATCCAGTTCGCCAACATCACCCTGCGCCCGTTCTACGCCGAGGGGGCGAAGACGGTCGCCTACGAGGTGGTCGAGCAGCTGGAGTGGGAGGCACCCGACCACATCGTCATCCCGGCCGCCGGCGGCACGCTTTCTTCCCGCGTGCACAAGGGGCTGAACGAGCTCGAGACGGTGGGCCTGGCGGAGACCTCGGCGGTCAGGATCGACGTGGCGCAGGCCGAGGGCTGCAGCCCGATCGCGACCGCGATCAGCGACGGCTCGGGCGAGATCCAGCCGCAGACCCCGCACACGGCGGCCCACTCGATCGCGATCGGGGCGCCCGGCGACGGCCCGCTGGTGGTCGACGCGGTGATGTCGCGCGGCGGCAGCGCCGCGACCGCCGCCGACCGGGAGATCTTCGAGGCGATCGACCTGCTCGGCGCCACCGAGGGCATCCTCACCGAGCCCGCCGGCGGCACCACGATCGCCTGCACAGCAAGGCTCGCCAACGAAGGCAAGATCGGCCCCGACGACACCGTGGTCGCGATCGTCAGCGGCAACGGCTACAAGACGCTCGACGAGCATCCCGACAAGCCCTGGGCCGAAGGCGTCGCCTGCGAGGTCGACGCGATGACCGAGATGCTCGAAGAGTTCCGCCGGCACGGCGTCGGCGCCACGCTCGGCTGATCCAAGCGATAGTTGCTCCTCTGGTCGCCGTATTTGCGTGGTTCAAGTCACTGATTGACCAGTCAGTCAACGGCTATAGTCTGCGCCCGATGGCAGCCAACGGCAAGGTCGTCCCGGCCGATTTCCCGCCTCCGGTCGAGGTCGCCGAGGAGTTCGTCAAGCGCTCGCTCGACGGCGAGGACGACCGGATCGAGATCGGCGTCGCGATCGTCGGCGGCGGAACGGCCGGCCTCGCCTGCGCCAACCGCCTGTTGCAGCTGCTTGCCGATGATCCCGAGACGACGGCGAAGCTCGGCGAGGTGCCCGTCGCCGTGATCGAGAAGGCGAAGACCTGCGGCGGTCACAACCTCTCCGGCGCGGTGATGCGGCCCGGCCCGTTGGAGGAGCTCTTTCCCGAGCTGAGCCGCGAGCAGTGGCGCCAGGAGGGCTTCGCCTTCGGCGAGGTGAAGAAGGAGGCGATCTACGTCCTGCCCAACGGCAGGACCAAGGTCCGCATCCCGCCCCCGCCGCCGCTGCGAAACCACGGCAACGAGGTGGTCTCGGTCTCCGCCCTCTGCCGCTACATGCAGGCCCAGGCCGAGGAGGCCGGCGCCTACCTGCTGACCGAGACGGCGGCGACGCAGCTGATCGTCGCCGACGGCGCCGTGGTCGGGGTGCGCTCGGGCGACAAGGGCCGGGGCAAGGAGGGCGAGGAGCTGGGCAACTTCGAGCCCGGCACCGACATCGCCGCCAAGGCGACCGTTCTGGCCGAGGGCTGCTGGGGCCACCTCACCGACGCCGCCGTCGGCGAGTTCGGCCTCGACGAGGGTCGCGAGCCGCCCACCTGGGAGCTTGGGGTGAAAGAGGTCTGGAAGGTGGAGAAGCCGCTCGACCGCGTGATCCACACCGTCGCCGGCTGGCCGCTGAAGATCTCCGCCCGCTACCACCAGATCGGCGGCTCCTGGATCTACCCGATGAAGGACGAGAAGACCGGCGAGGACCTCGTCTCGATCGGCTGGGTGCTCGACCTCGACTACGCCGACGCGACCAGCTCCGCCCATGACTTCCTGCAGCAGTTCAAGACGCACCCGATGGTGCGCGAGATCCTCGCCGGCGGCGAGCGGATCGGTTGGGGCGCGAAGGCGATCCCCGCCAGCGGCTACTGGGGGATCCCGAAGCTCTCCGCGCCCGGAGCGGTGCTCGTCGGCGACGCCGCCGGGATGATGAACCTGGCGGCGCTGAAGGGCGTCCACTACGCGATCAAATCGGGCATCCTCGCCGCCGAGGCGATCTACGAGGGCCTCAAGGCCGGGGGCAACGACTTCTCCGCTTACGAGCAGGCGGTCGAGGACTCGATGATCGGCAAGGAGCTATACGAGCAGCGCAACACCCGCCAGCCCTTCCAGAAGGGCCTGATCAAGGGCGGTCCGCTGGTCAATCTGATGATCGCCACCAAGGGCCGTTTCCCGGGCGGGCGCTGGAAGATCGAGCGCAACGACGCCCAGCCGATGTTCGTCGGCGACAGCAAGGACGACTATCCCCAGCCCGACGGCAAGTACACCTTCGACAAGCTCTCCAGCGTCTTCATCACCGGCAACGCCACCCGCGACGACGCCCCCAACCACATCCGCGTCCAGAAGCGGGTCCCGCGCGAGATCGCCGAGACCTGGAAGTGGATGTGCCCCGCCGGCGTCTACGAGATCCCCGACGACGCCCCCGAGAGCGGCGAAGTCGACGTGATCGTCAACTACACCAACTGCATCCAGTGCGGCGCGATAACGGCCAAGGGCGGCCGCCTGACGACGCCCGAGGGCGGCGACGGGCCTCTGTACCAGAACACCTGAGACAGCTGCAGACCGCAACATTTGCCTAGAGCCGCGCTGGGCGTGGATCTAGGTCGTCGTCTTGACGGCTACGGTTCAGCGGGTGGCGAGCTACAGCAAAACGAAAGTCGATCGGGCAGGTCGTTTCTTCGCAGACCAGATTCCACTCATCGCAGAGAATCCAGACTACTTGGACGATCCGACTTCCCTGGCCCGGGTGCAGGAAGCGATAGCCGTCATCGGGTGGTGGCGTACGGAGCACGCCAAGCCGCTTTCACGGGTAGCTGCGAATTTGCGCTACTACGTTCGCGAAACAGGCGAGCCGGTTGTCGCACAGCGACTCAAGCGAATACCCACCATCGCCGGCAAGCTTCTGCGAGAGCCCGGAATGAAGTTGTCGCGCATGGCAGACATCGGCGGCGTTCGAGCCATCCTCCCCGATCAAGCAGCCGCGTACTGGGTCGCAAGCCGACTCCGAAGAAACTGGACGATCACCAGAGTCCGTGACTACGTCGCGAAGCCGAAGGAGGACGGTTATCGCGCCGTTCATCTGATCAGCCGCAACCGTGGAAGGTTGATCGAGATTCAACTGAGGACTCCAAATCAGGACTTTTGGGCGAATCAAGTCGAGACTCTGTCGCGAACTGCCTTTCCTGGCCTGAAATTTGGGCAGGGTCCTGCGGAACTGCGTGAATTCTTGTTCGACTATGCAGAGATCACCGCGCAGGAGGATCTAGGGCTAGTCTCAAGCGAGGAGACCCTCGAGCGGGTCAAGGAGCGGGCGATCAGGATGGTTAATCTCCTTGGTGACAACAATGAATCCTGACGAAATCGAGCATTTTCTCATTACTTTCGATCCCTCCACGGGAGATACGGCCGTGCGATCATTCGGAACGGACTACGACGCCGCACAGGCAGCCTATGCCGAGGCGGAGCAGGCCAACGGCCTAGAAGGCAAGCTCGACACAGTTTTGCTGAGCGCTGATTCGCTTGAGACGATCAAGCAAACACATTCCAGCTACTTCAGCAACGAGAGCATCAGTTTCAAAGAGCTCCTAGAGCATTGACCTTCGCCATGTGTCGGTGTTGCCTTTTGAAGGCGTCTGGCTCTACAGCGCTGAGATGCCGGAGGAGGGACTCGAACCCCCGACACGCGGATTATGATTCCGCTGCTCTAACCAGCTGAGCTACTCCGGCGGGGTTGGGGGATCGTAGCGATGGCCGGGTGGCTTTCGTCGGGGGGCGCTAGGGCATAGCCTTGTGGCGATGACGCAGGAGTTGGACAGGGCGGTTCGGACGATTCTGCGCGATTGCCTGCGTGTGGAACCGGGCGAAGAGGTGCTGGTGATCTGCAATCCCGTCACCGAGGACATCGGGGCGTTGATGCGGATCGAGGCCGAGGGCGACGGTGCCTACGCGACCCTGGCCGTGATCTCGGAGCTCGACTCCAACGGGGCCGAGCCGCCGATGCCGGTCGCCGCCGCGATGGTCTCCTCGCAGGTGGTTCTGGCGCCGACGATCCAGTCGCTCTCTCATACCTCCGCGCGCCGGGCCGCGAGCAAGGCCGGGGTGCGGATCGCGACGTTGCCCGGCGTCACCGAAGACATGCTGGCGCGGCTGATGAACGCCGACATGCGCAAGCTGCGCCGCCGGGGTGCCGCCGTCGCCGCGGCCCTGCGCGACGGCGAGGAGGCGCGGATCACCTGCCGTCACGGCAGCGACCTGCGGCTGGGATTGAAGGACCGGATCCCGATTGCCGACGCCGGCGTCCTCAACGCCAAGGGGGCCTTCGGCAACCTGCCCTGCGGCGAGGCGTTCATCGCTCCGGTCGAGGGGACCGGGGAGGGGACGCTTGTCGTGGACGGCTCGATCGCCGGAGTCGGCAAGGTCGAGACGCCGGTGGAGCTGACGGTGCGCGGCGGCCACCTGACCGACGCGACCGGCCCCGAGGGGGCGACGCTGCTCGAACTGCTGACCAAGCACGGCGAGGACGGCACCAACGTCGCCGAGCTGGGGATCGGCACAAACGAAGAGGCGACGCTGACCGGGAACATCCTCGAGGACGAGAAGATCCTCGGCACCGCGCACGTCGCTTTCGGGGCCTCGGCCGCGATCGGGGGACAGGTCCAGGTCCCCGTCCACCTCGACTGCGTGATCGTCGAGCCGACGGTGGAAATCGACGGCACCGAGATCGTCCGCGGCGGCGACCTGCTGCTCTGACGCGGTGACACCGACTCTCCTCGCCGTCCCAAACGTCTCCGAGGGGCGCGACGCCGACCGCATCGCCGTCCTGCAAGGATGCTTCTCCCGGGGAGCCGAGCTGCTCGATCGCCACTCCGACTCCGACCACCACCGCACGGTCTTCACCCTGGCGGCCCGCGCGGCGCCGCTGCGCGAAGCGCTCCTCTCCGGCGCGGAGCAGGCGGTCGAGTCGATCGACATGGGCGCCTACGACGGCCTGCACCCGGCCGTGGGCGCGCTCGACGTCTGTCCGGTGGTCTGGACCGACCCGGCCGACCGGGTCGCCGCCCAGACCGAGGCG
Organism: Solirubrobacterales bacterium; assembly: GCA_035701465.1. Classification (GTDB taxonomy): domain Bacteria; phylum Actinomycetota; class Thermoleophilia; order Solirubrobacterales; family 70-9; genus VRUE01. The sequence goes on along the minus strand of DASSMU010000208.1, from coordinate 14,858 downwards.
GTGGAGGTCGCCGAGCAGATCGGCGGCCTCGGCGTTCCGGTCTTCCTCTACGGCGAGATGGCGACCCGCCCCGAGCACGCCGAGCGGGCCTACTTCCGCAACGGGGGCCTGGCCGAGCTCTGGCTGCGGATGGAGGGGGGCGAGCTCCGCCCCGACCACGGCCCGGGGCTGCCGCACCCGACGGCAGGCGTGACCCTGGTGACCGCGCGCCCCCCGCTGGCGGCCTTCAACCTCGAGCTCGACAGCGGCGACCTCGATCTCGCCCGCGCCGTTGCGGCCGGGCTGCGCGAGTCGGGCGGGGGGCTGCCGGGCGTGAGGGCGATCGGGCTGGCGCTTTCCAGCGGGCGCACCCAAATCTCGACCAACGTCCACGATCCCTTTGCCGTGCCGCTGGGCGAGGTCGCCGAGCGCGTGCGGGACCTTGCGGCCCCGCTCGGCGCCACCCCGGTCGAAGCCGAGATCGTCGGCCTGGTGCCGGCGGCGACCCTCGCCGGCTTTCCCGCCGAGGTGCCGATCCGCGACTTCGACCCTGCCTCGCGGACGATCGAGGCGCGCCTGCCGGCCGCCTCCTGAGCGGCGTCGCTCGCTAGATTCCCGGCATGGCCCAGACCAAGAAGAAGCGCCGCCGCAAGCACCGCGGCACCCAGGGCGGCCGCGTCGATCCCAACCGCCGTCCCGCCCGCCCCCGCAGTCGCGCCGAGGCGAAAGCCCGCGCCCGCGCCGGCGCCAAACGCGCGCCCCGGGTCGACAGCCCGCCGACCTGGCGCAACTCGGCCCTCCGCGGCATCGGCGCGGCGGTGATCTTCACCATCCTGCTGCTGGTGATCTTCAAACGCTCGCCCGGCGCGGCGCTCGGCCTCGGCGCCTTCATGCTGGTCTTCTACATCCCGGCCGGCTACTACATCGACACGATGATGTGGCGGCGTCGCGAGCGGGCGCGGATGCGCTCCGGCGACGGCTCGTGAGCCTCGACGTCCGCCAGCTGACGGTCGGCGCGATCGCCGAGAACTGCTTCATCGTCCGCCGCGAGGGTGCGGACGCGGGGGTGGTGGTCGACCCGGGCGAGGAGCCGGAGCGGATCGCGGCCGAGATCGAGGCGATGGGGATGACGGTCGAGGCGATCCTGGTCACCCACTGCCACTTCGACCACATCGGCGCTGTCGCCCCGCTCGCGAAGGCGACCGGCGCCCCCGTCTACTGCCCCAGGATCGAGGTGCCGGTGCTCGCCGACATCATGTCCTTCGTGCCGATGCCCGGCTTCGGGCCGTACGAGAGCTACGAGGCCGACGTACAAGTGGAGGGCGGCGAGGAGCTCGAGCTGGCCGGCCTCACCTTCGACGTCATCTTCACCCCCGGCCACAGCCCCGGCCACGTCACCTACTCGGTGCGGGGCGAGGAGGCGATCTTCTCCGGCGACGTGCTCTTCCAGGCGTCGGTCGGCAGGGTGGACCTGCCCGGCGGCGACGGCCCGACCCTGCTGCGGTCGATCTCCACCCTGATCGAGAGGCACTCGCCCGAGACCAGCGTCTACCCGGGCCACATGGGCGTCACGACCCTCGGGGCGGAGCAGGCGACCAACCCCTTCCTGGCCGAGCTGCGCCGGTAGGCAGCCGAACGGTCCCCGGCGCAGGTAAGGTCGCGGCACTGTGGCGGGACACAAGTACCAGGCGCCCCGCGGGACCTTCGACGTCCTGCCCGCTGCCGCGCGCGCTCGCGGGCGGGTCGAACGCACGGCTGCCGAGATCTTCGCCCGTGCCGGCTACGAGCCGATCGCGACGCCCGCCTTCGAGGACACCGAGCTGTTCGAACGCGGGGTCGGGCACTCCACCGACATCGTCCGCAAGGAGATGTTCAGCTTCGAGGACAAGGGCGGGCGCGGCCTCACCCTGCGCCCGGAGGGAACGGCGCCGATCTGTCGCGCCTACGTCGAGCATGGGATGCACAAGCTGGCGCAGCCGGTGAAGCTCTCCTACGTCGGCCCGTTCTTCCGGCACGAGCGCCCGCAGGCGGGTCGCTACCGCCAGTTCCACCAGCTGGGGGTCGAGGCGATCGGCACCGACTCGCCCCTCGCCGACGCCGAGGCGATCGGGCTGCAGGCCGAACTGCTGGCCGAGCTCGGCGTGTCCGGGGTCGAGTTGCGGCTGGGCAGCCTCGGCTCGCTCGGCGCGCGCCAGGCCTACCTCGAGGACCTGAAGGACCACCTGCATGCGCACGAGGGGGATCTGTCGGTCGACGTGCGGGAGCGGATCGACGCCAACCCGCTGCGCGCCTTTGACTCCGACGACGAGGGGACGCGGGCGGTGATGGCGGCGGCGCCGAAGCTGGTCGAGCAGTTGGAAGGCGACGACGCCGATCACTTCGCCGAGGTGCGGGCATTGCTCGACGCGGCCGGGGTCGAATACACGATCGACCCGACCCTGGTGCGCGGCCTCGACTACTACACGCGCACGATCTTCTCCTTCGTCTGCGACCGGCTCGGGGCCCAGTCGGAGATCGGCGGCGGCGGTCGCTACGACGGCCTGGTCGAGCAGCTCGGCGGCCCGCCGACGCCGGCGATTGGCTGGGCGGCGGGGATCGAGCGGATACTGCTCGCCCTGGACGAGGAGGTCGAGGCCGAAGGACGCGACGTCTTCATCTCCTACGCCGCCGCGGACGCCGGCCAGCGAGCGCTGGCGCTGAGCTTGGCCCGTGAGTTGCGTCAGGCAGGGCTCTCCGCGGAGATCGACCTCGCCGGCCGGGCGCAGAAGGGCCAGCTCAAGCACGCCGACCGGATCGGCGCCCGCCGGGTGCTGATTCTCGAAGGCGACGGAGCGGCCCAGCTGCGCGACATGGAGAGCGGCGAGCAGCGGCCGGTGGACACCGCCGATCTGCTTGCCGAGATCGCCGGAGGTCAGACGTGACCGACTTCCCGGCCCTGCAGCCGAACGGGTACCGCGACACATGGTGCGGCCAGGTCCTCGGCGACCAGGTCGGCTCCGAGGTGCGGGTCGCCGGTTGGGTCCACCGCCGCCGCGATCACGGCGGCCTGGTCTTCATCGACCTGCGCGACCGCACCGGCATCGTCCAGCTCGTCTTCAACCCCGACGAGGCCGGCGCCGCCTTCGAGCTCGGTCACAAGCTGCGGGCCGAGGACGTGCTGAGCGCGACCGGCGGCGTCGTCCAACGCTCGCCGGAGACGGTCAACGCCGACCTCCCAACCGGCGAGGTCGAGCTGAAGGTGAGCGCCGCCGAGCTGCTCGCCGACGCCGAGACACCGCCCTTCCAGATCGAGGGATTCGCGGGTGAGGTGGGGGAGGACGCGCGCCTGCGCCACCGCTACCTCGACCTGCGCCGCGACCAGATGCGCGACGCGCTCGTTCTCCGCCACCGCGTCACCGCGGCGATGCGCGAGTTCCTCGACGGCGAGGGCTTCCTCGACATCGAGACGCCGGTGCTGACCCGCTCCACTCCCGAGGGCGCCCGCGACTTCCTCGTCCCCAGCCGGCAGCAGCAGGGCTCCTTCTACGCGCTGCCGCAGTCGCCGCAGCTGTTCAAGCAGCTGCTCATGGTGGCCGGCTTCGAGCGCTACTACCAGGTGGCGCGCTGCTTCCGCGACGAGGCGACCCGTGCCGACCGCCAGGCCGAGTTCACCCAGCTCGACGTCGAGATGTCCTTCGTCGGCATCGACGACGTGATCGAGGTCAACGAACGGCTGCTCGCCCACGTCTTCGAGCGGACCGGGGGGCCCGCGGTCGAGCTGCCGATGGAGCGGATGGCCTACGACGAGGCGATGGACCGCTTCGGCACCGACCGTCCCGACCTGCGATTCGGGCTCGAGCTGGTCGACCTCGGCGAGGCCCTGAGAGAGACCGAGTTCAAGGTCTTCCAGTCGGTGCTGAAAGGCGGTGGCGCGGTGCGCGGGCTGAACGCGGGCAAGCGCGAGATGCCGCGCTCGGAGCTGGACGGGTTGATCTCACGCGCCCAGGAGCTCGGCGCCAAGGGCCTGCTCTGGGCCTTCCGCGAGGGCGAGGGCTGGCGCTCGCCCACCGCCAAGTTCCTTACCGAGGAGGAGCTGCGCGACCTCAACTCCCAGCTCGGGGCCGAGGAGGGCGATCTGCTGCTGCTCGTCGCCGACGAGCGCCCCGTCACCGATGCCGTGCTTGGACAGCTGCGCATCGACCTGGCCGAGCGCTTCGAGCTGATCCCGGAGGGCGAGGACCGGCTCATCTGGATCGTCGACTGGCCGCTGATGGAGTGGAACGCGGCCGAGGGTCGTTGGGACGCGCTGCACCATCCGTTCACCGCGCCGGCGGGCGAGTTCGATCCCGACGACCCCGGTGCCGCCCGCGCCCTCGCCTACGACATCGTCTGGAACGGCCAGGAGCTCGGCGGCGGCTCGATCCGGATCAACCGCGCCGACGTCCAGCAGGCGGTCTTCGCCGCGCTCGGGATCGACGCCGAGCAGGCCGAGGCGCGCTTCGGCTTCCTGCTCGAGGCTCTGCGCTACGGCGCCCCTCCGCACGGCGGGATCGCCTATGGGGTCGACCGCATCGCGCAGCGGCTCTACGGCGCCGAGACCATCCGCGACGTGATCGCCTTCCCCAAGACCGCCTCTGGCTTCGACCTGCTCACCGGCGCGCCGGCTCCGGTCGACGAGATCCAGCTCAGGGACCTGGGGATCTCTCTCCACCAGCGGCGCCTGGCCGGGCACTGAGATGAGCCTCTTCGGCCGGATCCGGGCGGTGTTCGGAGCTCGGCCGCCCGGGCCGGGGGCGACCCCGGTCCACGTCGACGACCCTCGCTTCGACAGCTGGGAGGTCGTGCGCGACTTCGCCGACGTGAAGACGGCGCGGGCCTGGCACCAGGCGCTGAAAGAGGCCCAGATCGAGGCCGTGCTCACGGCCGACTGGCCGCTCGACCGATTCGGTCACGGCGACATCGCCCTGCGGGTTCAGGGACCGGACTGGAGCGAGGCCGAGTGGCTGCTTTCGAATCTGGACGACTGATCGCTTGCAGCATGGTCAGGCGGTGCTACGGTTGCCCCGAGGTTCGAGCCCGTACGTGAGCCGTCTCACCGTTTGACCCAACACAAACGGCGCGGGAGCCGATCTCTCTCGGTCCTGTGGGATCTGGAGGAGGCGCCCACCCTTTACTTCAAGGGATCAAAGCCAGAGGCGGTACCGGCGGGCTGGAACCTCTTTTCGTTGCCAAAACGTGACACTTGGCGCGCCATAGGTGCGTCGCGCCATTCCAATATCGGCCTCGTGCAGCGCCAACAGGCCCAGACGAAAGCGTGCTCCCTTTCGTCGCCTATGGAGACGAAACGGAGCGCGCTCCACGGTGCGGGGGACGACCAGGGCATTACGCGGCTCGCCGAGGCACAGCATGGCGTGGTCGCTCGCCGGCAGCTGATCGAACTCGGCCTGAGCGATGCTCAGGTCAAGGGGCGGATCGCTCAGAGCCGACTCCACGTCGTGCACCGCGGTGTCTATGTGGTTGGGCACCGTCTGCTGAGCCAGCGGGGTCGGTGGATGGCTGCCGTGCTCTTCGGCGGCCCAGAAGCCGTTCTCAGCCATCGATCCGCGGCCGAGCTCTGGGGCATCGTGCCTCGTCGCGGCCGAGCGATCGACGTCACCCGCAGGCGGGGCTGGCGAGCGTCGCCGGGGATCGTGGTCCATCGCGACTCGATCTCTGCAGATGAGATCGAGACGGTCGCGGGAATACCGTGCACCTGCGCCCCCCGCACGAGCCTCGATCTCGCGGGGTCGGCTGCCCGAGAGGAGTTGCAGCGCACGATCAACCAGATCGAGGTGCGGCGCCTGACTCACCCCCTGTCGATGTACGACCTGCTGGAGCGGTACCCACGGCGGCGAGGGGCGCCGATGCTGCGGGCGCTGCTCGACGATCGCGCGGAGACGCGTGGAATCACCCGGAGCAGGCTGGAGGAGCGCTTTGCCGCTCTCCTTGCCCGCTCGGATCTGCCTCGCCCGCGGCTCAACGCCAGCCTCGCGGTGCACGGGCGGTTCTTCGAGGTCGATTGCCTCTGGCGAGAGCAGCGCGTCATCGTCGAGCTCGATGGAATGCAGGTGCACGGGACCGATTTGGCGTTCGAGAAGGACCGCGAACGCGACCGTCTGTTGATTGCCGAGGGATGGCGGGTAGCCCGCATCACGTGGCGGCAGCTGCGTGACGATGCGCCTGCGGTACTTGCCGACCTGAGCACGTTGCTGCGCACACCGCCGCCCCGTCCTACCCTGTAGCGGATGGACCGAGAGCTACTGGAGGGATACCTTCGTGACGAGAGTCGGCGCGGCGCTCCCTTGCCTGACTCTTTCACGGGCGCGGCCGGGGGGGCGGCCTGCGGGGACCTGGCGCGCTTGTCCCTTGTCATCGACGGAGGGATCGTCCAGCGAGTCACATTCGACGCCGAGGGATGTGGGGCTACGCGGGCGGCTACGGCGGCTACGGCGGAGATGGTCGAGGGGGAGGGGGTGCTCGCTGCGGCTCGGATCGGGACGGATGAGGTCGACGAGGCTATCGGGGGGTTGACGCCGGCCAAGCGGCATGCGGCGCAGCTGGCTGCCGATGCCCTGCACCGGGCGCTGGCTCAGGCTGCCGCTTCGTCGGCACGGCTTGGGGAATCCGAGAACGACCGGGTGCTTGTGGCGATGTCGGGCGGGGTGGACAGCGCCGTGGCGGCACTGCTCGAACAGGAGCGGGGAGCCGAGGTCGTCGGCGTGACGCTGAAGCTGTGGGCGGATCCCGATACCGACGGCGCCAAGGCCTGCTGCTCGCCGGAGGCGGTGCTCAGTGCGCGGTCGCTGGCGCACTCGCTCGGCATCCCGCACCTGACGCTGGACCTGGAGGAGGAGTTCCGCCGCCGCGTGGTTGCCGAGTTCGTCGAGGGCTATGCCGCCGGCAGCACTCCCAACCCCTGCATTGCCTGCAACGGCGAGGTGCGGATTGCGGCGATGGTCGACCTAGCGAGGCGCCTGGGGGCCACCCACCTCGTCACCGGCCATTACGCCCGGATCGTCGACGACGGCAGCGGCCCGCTGCTCGCCGCCGCCTCCGACGAGAACAAGGACCAGAGTTACATGCTTGCGGCGTTGCCGCCGGGCCTGCTCGAGCGGTTGCGCTTTCCTCTCGTCGAGTTGACCAAGCCCGAGGTGCGCGAGATCGCCGCCCGCCACGACCTCGCCGTCGCCCGCAAGCCCGAGAGCCAGGACCTCTGCTTCCTTTCCGGCCAGGGCAAGGCTGACTTCCTGCGCCGCCACGGCGGCCTGCGCGAGCGCGAGGGCGATCTGATCGACCGCTCCGGCCGTGCGGTCGGCCGCCACCGCGGCCACCACAACTTCACCGTCGGCCAGCGTCGCGGAATCGGCGGCGGCGCGGACGAGCCGCTCTACGTGCTTGCCACCGACGCCGCCGCGAACACGGTCACGGTGGGACCGCGCAGCGAACTGCTGGCCCGCACGGTGCGCCTGCGCAACGCGGTCCTGCACCGGGGCGGCCCGAGCATCGACGCGGTGCGCCTGCGCTACCGCTCGCAGCCCGTCCCGGCCGTCGTCGCCGCGTCCGAGGCCGGCAACCACGCCGAGCTGGAGGTCGAACTGGGCGAGGACTTCGCCGGCGCCTCGCCCGGACAGACCGCGGTGCTGCTCGCCGGCGAGGCGATCGTCGGCCACGGCACCATCGTCGCGGCTGCCTGACAGCGCCCCAGTCCTTAGGCTCTCGCTGATGAAGGCCACCGAAATCCGCCAGACCTACCTCGATTTCTTCGAGGAGCGGGGACACAAGATCGTGCCCTCGGCCTCGCTGGTTCCCGCCTCGCACGATCCCTCGGTGCTGCTGACGACGGCGGGGATGCAGCCGTTCAAGCCGTATTTCCTCGGCCGCGAAGAGCCGCCGGCCCGCCGCCTCGCCGACGTGCAGAAGTGCTTCCGCACGACCGACATCGAGGAGGTCGGCAACACCGCGCGCCACCTCACCTTTTTCGAGATGCTCGGCAACTGGAGCTTCGGCGACTACTTCAAGGAGGAGTCGATCCCCTGGGGCTGGGAGCTCTCGACGCAGGGCTTCGGCATGGACCCCGAGCGGATCTGGGTCACCGTCTTCGGCGGCGACGGGGAGGTCGGGCCGGACGAGCAGGCGATCGCGATCTGGCGCCGGGTCGGCGTGCCCGAGGAGCGCATCGTCCGCCTCGGCCGCAAGGACAACTTCTGGCAGGCGGGGCCGACCGGGCCCTGCGGGCCATGCTCAGAGCTCTACCTCGACCGCGGGGTCGAGTTCGGGGCCGAAGGGGAGCGCCCCGGCGACGACACCGACCGTTTCCTCGAGTTCTGGAACCACGTCTTCATGGCCTACACCCTGGCACCCGACGGCGACCTCAGGGACCTGCCGATGCGCAACATCGACACCGGCATGGCCCTCGACCGGATGGCGGCGATCCTCCACGACGTGCCCTCGGTTTTCGAGACCGACCTCGTCCGGCCGCTGATCGACCTCGCAGAGGAGATGTCGGGCCTCTCCTACGCGGACGGCGGTGCCGTGACCCGGGCGATGCGGATCGTCGCCGACCACTCGCGCGGCGCCGCCTTCCTGATCGCCGACGGCGTCGTTCCCTCCAACGAGGACCGCGGCTACATCCTGCGGCGGATCATGCGGCGGGCGATCCAGCAGGGCCGCACGCTCGGCCTCGAGGCGCCCTGGCTCGGCCGCTTCGCCGAGCGGACGATCGAGGTCATGGGCGAGGCATACCCCGAGCTGGTGGCCGAGCGCGAGACGATCGCCCGCTGGGTCGGCGACGAGGAGGAGAGCTTCGGCCGCACCCTGGAGCGCGGCACCGAGCTGCTGGAGCGGCTGGTCGCCGAAGCGCGGGAGTCGGAGACGTCCTGGATCGACGCCGCCGATGCCTTCAAGCTGCACGACACCTTCGGCTTTCCCTACGACCTGACCAAGGAGTTGCTCGCCGAGCAGGGCCTCTCGGTCGACGACTCGGGCTTCGAGGAGCTGATGGGGGAGCAGCGCCAGCGGGCGCGGATGGGCGCCGCCACCGCGCACGGCTCCGAGAACAGTCATCGACGCGCGATGGAAACCGCCGCACACGGCCCTCAGACACGTTTCGTCGGCTATGAGACATTGCGGGCGACGACAGGTGTGTCGGTCGTAGAGAAGGAGCTGCCCGACCGGATTCTGTTGATCAAGTTGGAGGAGAGCCCGTTCTACGCCGAGGGCGGCGGTCAGGTGGCGGACTCAGGGATCATTCGCTGGGACGGGTCGACGGTCGAAGTGCTCGACGTCTACCGCGTGGGGGACGACCAGGTGATCAAGGTGAAGGGCGATGCCGGTATCGGCAAGGGCGTTGCCGTCGAAGCCGAGGTCGATCGCGAGACCCGCCACGCGACGATGCGCAACCACACCGCGACGCACCTCCTGCACGCGGCGTTGCGCGAGCGCCTCGGCACTCACGTGCGCCAGGCCGGCTCCGCTGTCCGTCCCGACAAGCTGCGCTTCGACTTCACCCACGGCCAGGCGCTCGGCGCGGCCGAGCTGCGGATCATCGAGGACCGGGTCAACGAGTGGATCAAGGCGAGCCGGCCGGTGCGCTGGCTGGAGATGGAGCGGCCCGAGGCGGAGCGGCTCGGCGCGATGGCGCTGTTCGGGGAGAAGTACGGCGAGTGGGTGCGGATGGTCGAAGTCGACGGTGTCTCCCGTGAGCTCTGCGGCGGCACCCACGTCGCCAACACGGCCGAGGTCGGCATCTTCAAGATCGCTGCGGAGGGTTCCAGCGCCGCCAACGTGCGCCGCATCGAGGCGCTCACCGGCCCGGCGGCGATCGACTGGTTCCGCGAGCGCGAGGACCGGCTGCGCGAGGTGGGCGAGCTGCTCGGCGCGCCGCAGGACCCTCTCGTCGCCGCTCGCCGCGCGGCCGAGCGGCTGCAGGAGGCCGGCAAGGGGGCGCAGCAGGCGCAGAAGCAGCTGCTCGGCGACGAGGCGGAGCGACTGGTGGCCGAGGCGACGGAGGTCGATGGTTTGAGCCTGGTGGCCTCAACGGTCCCGCTGTCAGATCAAAAGCAGCTGCTCGAGCTGGCCAATCGCGTCCAGTCCAAGCTCGGAGGCGACTCGGTCGTCGTCCTGGGCGGTGGCGAGGGGGGCAAGGTGGCCCTCGTAGTCCTCGTCTCCAAAGGGGCCGCGGCACGCGGTCTCTCCGCTGCGGAGATCGTCCGCGAGGCGGCTCCTGTCGTCGGCGGCGGGGGCGGCGGCCGCGACGACATGGCACAGGCCGGTGGCAAGGACGCCTCGAAGCTCGACGAGGCGCTGGCGGTTGCGCGGGCGGCTGTCGAGCGCAAGATCGGATAGAGCCATGCGCATCCTTGCCCTCGACCACGGCACCGCCCGCATCGGCTGCGCGATGTCGGACCCGAGTGGCACCCTGGCGACGCCGCTGCCGGTGATCGAACCGCCGGAGCCGCGATCGGTGGCCGAGCTGGTCGCCAAGCACGCCGTCCAAGTTGTCGTCGTCGGCCTGCCGCTCCACCTCAGCGGGGAGGAGGGAAGCCAGGCGGCACTGGCACGCTCCTTCGCCGCGGAACTGGAGGCGATTCTCGACGTGCCGGTGGAGATGTACGACGAGCGCCTGACGACCCGGATGGCCGACGCGAGCAAGCGCGAAGGGGCCTCGTCGGCGCCGGATTCGCTGGCCGCGGCGCACCTGCTGCAGGCCTACCTGGAGGGCCGCGGCGCCGGCGAGGAGCCCGGCGATGAGTGAGGATCCATCCGCGGCGGAACGCGAGCAGCGGCGCCTCGAACGGGAAGCCCGTCGCACGGGGGCACAGCCCGAGCCCGTGCGCAGGGAGCCCAAGCCCCCTAAGCCCACCAGGACCCCCCGGTCAGGGCAGTTCCACTCGAACCGTCGGCGGCTCGGGGTCGCCCTCGCCCTCGGTGTGGTGCTCCTCGGGCTGGCGGCGATCGCGGCCCTCGCCTACCGCCACTTCCACCGCAGCACCCCTCCACCGGTCGTGGTGCGGACGATCACCGTGACGATCCCGGAGGGATACACGCGCCCTCAGACCGCCGAAATCTCCAAGCAGGAAGGCCTGCGGGGTAGTTACCTCAAAGAGAGCGTGCACTCCAAGTACCTCAACCCGGCCAAGTACGGTGGCAAGGATGCCAAAGACCTGGAGGGCTTCCTTTTCCCCGACACCTTCGAACTCGAGAAGCACGCCAGGGCCGCCGACCTGGTCCAGCTGCAGCTCGAAGACTTCAAGCGCCGCATCGCCGGTGTCGACATGAGCTATGCGCGTTCGAAGAACCTGACGGTCTACGACGTGGTCACAATCGCCTCGATGATCGAGCACGAGGCCGGCGTCGCGAGCCAGCGCAAGCTGGTCGCCGCGGTGATCTACAACCGCCTGCACGAAGGAATGCCGCTTGGCATCGACGCGACGACCCGGTTCGCGACCGGCAATTACACCCACCCGCTTACCGAATCCGAACTGGCGGTCGACTCGCCTTACAACACGCGCACCCACGCCGGCCTGCCGCCGGGGCCGATCGACAGCCCCGGCCTCGCCTCGATCGAAGCCGCGGCGCACCCGGTCAAGGCCGACTACCTCTACTACGTCGCCGAACCGGGGACGTGTAACAAGCTCGCCTTTTCCTCGACCGAAGCCGAATTCAACGCCGACGTCGAACGCTACGACTCGGCCCGCGAAGCAGCCGGCGGCAACTCGCCGGACAGCTGCGGGGAATAGGCCGTGCCGCGTCTCGCCGTCCTCGGGCACCCGGTCGGCCACTCGCGCTCGCCGGCGATCCACAACGCGGCCCTGGCCGCGCTCGGCATGGGGGAGGAGTGGAGCTACGAGGCGATCGACGTGGCGCCCGACGCCTTCGAGGTTCGCGCGCGGGCGATGCCGGCGGAAGGCTTCGCCGGGGCCAACGTCACCGTCCCGCACAAGGGCGCCGCACTGGCTCTGGCCGACGAGCTCTCCGAGACCGCTCGCGAGATCGGCGCGGCCAACACGCTCGTCTTTGCGGACGGCGAGATCCGGGCCGAGAACACCGATGCCGATGGATTGCTGAATGCCCTTCCGGCTTCACCGGAGGGCCAGCGCGCACTCGTACTCGGCGCGGGCGGCGCCGCCCGCGCAGTCGTCTGGGCCCTGCTGCGCGAGGGAGCCGAGGTCGCCGTCTGGAACCGCACCGAGTTGCGCTCCCGTCACCTCTGCGAGGAGCTGGGGGGGGCACCGGTCCCCGACCCCGATCAGGCGACCTACGAGTTGATCGTCAACTCGACCGCCGTGGGCCTGGGAGGCGAGGATCCCTTCGCGGAGCTGCCATTGGATCCCACGCGCTTCGCGCCCGAGCAGACGGTGGTGGACATGGTCTACGGCTCGAAGCCGACCAGCTTGCTGCGCGCCGCCGGAATGTCCGGATCGGCCACGGTCGACGGCCTCGAGATCCTCGTCCAACAGGGCGCACTCTCGCTGGAGATCTGGACGGGACACAGGCCACCTCTGGATGTCATGCGTGACGCCGCTCGGGCATAAGGGCATATCCCGGCAGGGGTGGAGCGTCTTGTACTTTTTCGTCGATCCGCATCGAGGCGCCAAGCCCTGCGCCGCCACCGAAAAAGTTAAGCGGAACCCCTGCCGGGATATGCCCCCGCACGCCCGCCGCCTATAGCCTTGCGCTCATGAGCACGCGCTTTAGGTTCACCACCGCGGGGGAGTCGCACGGGCCCGGGCTCGTCGCGATCGTCGAGGGAATGCCCGCCGGGCTCACCCTGGAGCGCGAGGCGCTGGACCGTGACATGGCGCGGCGCCAGCTCGGCCACGGCCGCGGCGGGCGGATGAAAATCGAGACCGACGCGGTCGAGATCCGCTCCGGCCTGCGTCACGGTCGCACCCTCGGCAGCCCGATCGCCGTCCTCGTCGCCAACCGCGACTACGCCAACTGGGAGGAGCGGATGAATCCCTGGCCGGTCGATGCCGAGGTCGACGAGGTCCACCTGCCGCGGCCGGGACATGCCGACCTGGTCGGCGCCCAGAAGTACGGCCACGACGACATTCGCAACGTCCTCGAGCGGGCGAGCGCGCGGGAGACCGCGGCCCGGGTCGCTGCGGGCTCGATCGCCCGTGGATTCCTCGCCGCCCTCGGCGCGAGCGTGCACAGCCACGTCACCCAGATCGCCTCCGTCACGGCACCGGAGCGTCCCGACCTCGGCCCCGAGGACTTCGCGGACGTGGACGACGATCCGGTCCGTTGCCTCGACGCGGCTGCCAGCGCCGCGATGGTCGAGGAGATCAACCGCCTGCGCAAGGCCAACGAGAGCCTCGGGGGAACCTTCGAGGTGCGTGCCTTCGGCCTCGTCCCCGGTCTCGGTTCGCACATCTCCTGGGAAGACCGCCTCGACGGCCGCCTCGCTGGCGCCGTCGCCTCGATCCAGTCCGTGAAGGGAGTCTCGATCGGGGAAGCCTGGGACGTCGCCGGCCGCCCGGGCTCCGAGGCTCACGACGAGATCTTCTGGTCGCAGGAGCGCGGCTATCACCGTGAGACCAACCACGCGGGGGGCGTCGAGGGTGGGATGACGAACGGCCTGCCGCTCTCGGTTCGCGCCGCGATCAAGCCGATCTCGACCCTGACCAAGCCGCTGCGCTCAGTCGACACCGAGACCAAGGAGCCGGCCCAGGCGCTGCGCGAGCGCACCGATTCGACCGTGGTTCCCGCCGCCGCGGTCGTCGCCGAGGCGATGGTCTGCCTCACCCTGGCCGGCTGCTACCGCGAGAAGTTCGGCGGCGACCACATCGACGACGTGTTCGCGGCGGTCGAGGCCTACAAGCGCAGAATCGACTTCCGCGGATGAGGTCGCGATTTTCCATGCCCCACATGGGAAATCGGCGTTTCGTTCGGTGATGCGGCCCGCTCTCGTCTTCATCGGCTTCATGGGTGCGGGGAAGTCGACGGCGCTGGCGGCTGCACGCCGCGCCGGGCTGGAGGCGATCGAGACCGACGCGCTGGTTGAAGACGCGATCGGCAAGCCGATCTCGACCGCCTTCGAGGAGGACGGCGAGGCGGCGTTCCGTGCCCGGGAGGCCGAGGTGGTCGGCTCCCTGCTGGAACGGGCCGACGGCGGAGCGATCGCCCTCGGCGGCGGCAGCGTCCTTTCCGATCGGGTCCGCGACGCCCTCGAGCGCCACGTCGTCGTCTGGCTCCAGGTCGACGCGACCGAGGCCTGGAGGCGGATCGCCCACAGCGACCGCCCGCTTGCCCGTGACGCCGACGGCGTCGCCCGCCTGCTGGAGGAGCGGGTCCCCCTATACGAGGGGCTCGCCGACACGATCGTTCCGCCGGGGGACCGCGACGTGGTCGCCCGCGCGATGCCGTCGCTGTTCGCGCTGGGCCAGTTGCCGACTGGGACGAAGATGCTCTGGGCGGCGAGTGCCTCAGGCGAGTACCCGGTCTTCGTTGGCTCCGGCCTGTTGGGCGCCGGACCGTGGCCGCTGCCTGGACGCCGCTTCTGCGTCACGGACAAGACGGTAGGGGCCCTCTATGCATCGCGCGTCGGCCCCCTTGCCGCAACCGTCGAGGTCGAGCCCGGGGAGTCGGCGAAGACGATGGCGGAGGCCGAGCGGGTGCTGCGCGAGCTGGCCCGAGCCGGGGCGACCCGCGAAGACCACGTCGTTGCCCTCGGCGGCGGCGTCGTCGGCGACCTGGCGGGATTCTGCGCGCATCTCTACCAGCGTGGCGTCCCCGTCGTCCAGGTCCCGACCACCCTCGTTGCCCAGGTCGATTCTGCCTACGGCGGCAAGACCGGCGTCGATCTGCCCGAGGGCAAGAACTACGCCGGGGCCTACCACCTGCCGGCGGCGGCGATC
>DASSMU010000207.1:0-4037 GCA_035701465.1 Solirubrobacterales bacterium | reverse complement strand
GAGCAGCCCGGCGAGCCGGACGGCGATGCTCGGCAGCCTGGACCCTCCTGACCGGGCTCTCGTCCCTGCCGGCAACTCAGCCCCCCCTCACATTGAACGCCAAAGTTCTTTATTGAGGATAACGAATAAACGCACGCGTTTCTGCTGAGTGCTGTGGGAGTTCGTCGACCCCTACATGCGCTTCTGTATGCCCGCGCCTGACCTACCACAACGCCCATGCCGGGCCATAGCCCCAGCCCCAGCCGAGCTGGTTCTCCCAGTTGACCCCGGTGAAGCGGGCGAAATCGGTGTTAGTCAAGGAGATGAGCGTTTGGCGGCCAGGAGGGTTGCGACGTCCTCCAGGTCGCGATCGCGCCCGGACTCTCTCTTCAGGCGCAGCAGGTCGTCGAAGCCGACGGCGCGGATGCTGACTCCCTCGACGATCGCCTCGACCGCACGCGGCCGCATCTCCTCGTAGGGACGACCGCCCGGGACCTCATCCGGATCGAAGAGATCCAGGCCCCCCGCGGCTGTGCGCAGGGTGAAATTGCCACCGTTCAGATCCCCTGGAAGCTTGGCTTCGAGATCGCCGAGCGCCGCGGCAAGGCGAGCCATGTTCTCGGGGCTCCACTCGACCAGGATGTCCACATCGCGGGTGTTGCGGACGTGCCCATGAACGTTGACCGCAACCCCGCCGATCGTCAGATACTCAACTCGGTGGCACTGCAGAGCCTCGAAAATGCCGCTCGGCGGGCGTCATCTGGGCCTCGGCGGCGAGATGGGCGGGGTCGGCCTCGCTGCCGCCGAGCTCGTGCAGGGTGACGCGGGGCTCGAAGCCGAGCGCCTGCATGCAGGCTGCGAAACGCTCGAAGGAAGGCGACTCCCTGCCGTTCTCGATACGGCTGATCGACGGCGCCGCAACCCCCGTGCGGATCGCAAGCTGGCGCTGGGAAACGCCGGCTCGGGCGCGAGCATCTCGCATGATCGACCCAAGCACTGGACTCTCATTGCGACCAGCCATAGCGGATACGTTAACACTTGAAGACCCTGTATCTGGATCTTCGCTTGGCGCGCTCAGCGGCGGTGCCGGCTCCGCCAGGGTCTTATTTTCGCCTTAGGCGAAGGGGCCCGCCGCCTCGCGCCTGCTCAAGAAGCCGCAGGTCACGGCAGCCACTCCTGCACCCGGTTGTTGCCCGAGTCGGTGACCCAGATGTCCCCCCCGGAGTCGATCGCGATCCCGGCGGGCGTTTTGAACTGGCCGCTGCCGGAGCCGGCGGTGCCGAACTTGCCCAGGTATTCGCCTTTGGGATTGAACTCCTGGACGCGGTTGTTGCCGCCGTCAGAGACCCAGAGGTCGCCCGCCGAGTCGATCCTGATCCCCTGCGGAGAGGAGAGCTGACCGTTGCCGGTGCCATTGGCGCCGAATTTGCCCAGGTATTCGCCTTTGGGGTTGAACTCCTGGACGCGGTTGAGGGTGCTGTCGAGAACCCAGAGGTTGCCGGAGGAGTCGAAGGCGAGGTCGGAGGCAGCGACGAGCTGGCCGTCGCCGCTGCCGAGGGTGCCGAACTGGCTCAGGTATTCGCCTTTGGAGTTGAACTCTTGGACGCGGTTTCGGGCCGTATCGGAAACCCAGAGGTTGCCGGAGGAGTCGATCGCGATCGCGTATGGGGTTTTGAACTGACCGTTGCCGGTGCCTTGGGTGCCGAACTGGCTCTGGTATTCGCCTTTGGAGTTGAACTTCTCTACCCGGTGGTTGCCCGAGTCCGCGACCCAGAGGTTGCCCGAGGCGTCGATGGCGATGCTGCGTGGGCTCTGGAACTGACCGTTGCCGGTGCCTTGGGTGCCGAACTGGCTCTGGTATTCGCCTTTGGAGTTGAACTTCTCTACCCGGTTGTTGCCGGTGTCGGCGACCCATACGTTGCCGGAGGAGTCGACGGCCACCTCGGAGGGGGCTTTGAGCTGGCCGTTGCCGGCGCCTTCTGTGCCGAAGGCGAGGGCGGGAACGAACCGCAGCGTCGCAAAGGTCATGTCTTCGCCTTGCGCCATACCCGCGCCGTTCGTCGCGACGACGCGGAAGTGATAGGTCGTGCCTTCCTGCAGGCCGCCGATCGCCTGGCTCACCGCAACGCCTTCGGTTCCAGAGCCGGCACTTGCAGCAGGAGCTGGTGCTTTCGCAGCCGATGCGTAGCCGGTTTTGTTGAAGTCTTCGGCATCGACGTATTCGAACTGGTAGCTGGTCGTCACCCCTTCGGAGTTGACCGTACCGCGCAGGGTCGCCGTGGCCGCCTTGACTGCCGTGGCAGCTTCCGTATTGATCGTGGGCGGCAGGCTCAACCGCTCCACGAGAGGAGGGATATCGACGCCGTCGAAGTACCAGCCCGTGGCAGTGCAGCCACCGGCGTGACACGACACGTCTTCAAGTTCTGAGCGTTTGTCCAACGCCAGCGGATGCACACCCAGGTCGTCTCGCGTCCAGTCAGACCCGTCCCAGCGTTCAGCAACGGCTTCAACGGGGCGTTCTTCCGGCCCTCCGACTTCTTCCGTGAAAGCTCCGCCCACACCCATGCACAGGTTCGGCGACAAGCATGACACTCCTTTGAGGGGATTTTCAGGCGACTCAAGTGACCATTCAGTACCGTTCCAGTGCTCCGCCAGCGCACCTCGTGGTTTCGAATAGGATTCGTAGGTATGGCCGACAGTCATGCAGCTGCTGACCGAGGCGCACGACACGCTTTCCAGGTAGTTACCGACTTTGGAGATGCCAGGGCTGGTCTGGATGGACCATTTGCTTCCGTCCCATGCCTCGACCAGCGTTTCGCTGTTCACATCTTCACCCGCACCCAGAATTGGATCCGAGTGACCCACCGCAACGCAGAAGCTTGCCGAAACACAGGAGACGTCCTTGAGAACGTTCATTTTCCGTTCTGGGGAGTTGGGCGAAGGCACAACTGACCATTCGGTGCCGTCCCAAAGCTCGGTCAGGGTTTCGTAGTCTTCTTCACCGACCGCGACGCAGCTGGTGGCGGAAACGCAAGAGACGCCGTACAGAGTTGGAGAGTTGGGGGGATTTTCCCCCGGCATAGCCACGCGCGACCATTTGGTGCCGTCCCAGAACTCCCCAAACTCAGGCTGTTTCGTCCCGTTTGCGTTGTGCTGGTCACCGACTGCCATGCACGCCGTCGATGAGCTGCATGAGATATCGCGAAGCGAGGTGTAGACGCCAGGTGCGGATTCTTCGGGCGGCGTGAGGGCTTCCCTGCTCCATTCGCCATCGTGCCAGCGGCCGGCAAGGGGGGCGGGAACGGTGCCCTGGTTTTTTGTTTCCACTAGCACGGACCTGGAGCCCGCGGTCACGCAAACGGTGGCGGAACCACACGATACCGATGACACCGTGTCGTGGAGTTCTTCCGGCAGCTGCTGCACACCCCAGATCCTCGGTGTAAAGGTTCGGTCAATGCCATAGAACGTCCCGCTTTCGTTTTTGCCGACAAGACGATAATGGTAGGTCGTATCGCGAATCAACCCATTAATCGACGCATTCACCTGGGCGTATGTGGGCCCGGGAACCGATTCGACAGGGGTGGAGTTGCCGTAGGAAGTCGTTTTGCCGTATTCGAACCAGTATGAGGTTTTCAAGCCCCGGGGATACACCGTGCCCTGGAGGGTCGCGCCATCGACAACGACGTCGGTTGCGAATTGCGTCACCGCACTGGCGGGAAGCGGTTTGTCCCCCATGTACAACAGCGGAACTTTGACCGGATCGGTTGAGCTGTCGGCCCATTCTGTGCTGCCGGCGCTGACCAAGGCGTTGCGGATCGCCTCCACGTCTTCCTTGTCGTTGGGATTGGATTCGCTCGCCAGGATTGCCGCCGCCCCGGCCACATGAGGAGTCGCCATCGACGTTCCCGAGAGCGTTGCGTAGCCGGCATAGCCCGGGGTGGACAGCGGTATGGTCGAGAGGATGCACACCCCTGGTGCGGCGATGTCCACCCCGGTCCCATAGTTGCTGAAGGTCGCGAGCGAGTCGTCGGCTCCGTAGCCGGTTTCTCCTTGGCAGT
>DASSMU010000206.1:0-2521 GCA_035701465.1 Solirubrobacterales bacterium | reverse complement strand
CTTTTGCTCCGGCGAGCCCTCCCCCGGCCCCTCCGGCACTCCACGAACCTCAAGGCTCGGATCTCTGCTCCCCCGCCTTGAGCAGCCGCTCCCGCAGCTCCCGCTCGTCCTCGGGGGTCGGGTCGAAGCGCGAAGGGTCGGGCAGCTGGTCCAGTCCTGAAAGGCCGAAGAGTCGCTCGAAGAGTTCTGTGGTCTTGAAGATGGCCGCGCCGAACTGGGAGCGGCCCGACTCCTCGATCAGGCCACGCTCGGCCAGCGTCTGCACCGCCGACTCGGAGGTGACCCCGCGGATGCGCGCGACCTCCGGGCGGGTGACCGGCTGCAGGTAGGCAACGATGGCGAGCGTCTCGGCTTGAGCTTGGGTCAGCGGCGGGGTCCGGGGCTTGGCCAACAGGCGCCGCGCGGCCGCCTCGCTGGCGGGATCGCTGGCGAGCGAGAAGCCGCCGGCGACCTCGCGCAGCACCACTCCCCGCTTGCCCTCGCCGAGGTCGTCGCGGAGGAGGTCGATCGCCTCTTCGACCTGACCTTCGGTCGCCTCCGTTGCCTCAGCCAAGTCGCGGGCGTTGACGGGCTGGGGCGAGAGGAAGAGCAGCGCCTCGATTGTGCGGGCGAGATCGCTCACAGCCCACCACCCCCGTTCCGGTGCGCTTTATGCACCGGTGAGGGCCAAAAGGCGCACCGGAACGTCATGGTGTCGCCTCCCTGGCTCGGATCGTGATCGGGCCGAAGGCCTCGGACTGCTCCCAGGTCGCCTCGCCCTTGCGGTAGAGGTCTAGCAGGGCGAAGAGGGTCACGGCCTGGGTGAGCCGGTCCTCGCCGCCGAACTGTTCGTCGAAGTCGATGCTGGCGTGGCTGCGCAGGGCGGCGCGCAGGGCGCTGAGCCGCTTTTCCAGCGAGACGGTCGGGCGGATGTGGTCGAGGTTCAGCTCCGGCGGCGTCGCCAGCAGGTCGCCGAGCGCGGCGCCGAGACGGTCGGGGTCGTAGACGGCGGTCGCCGCCTCGATCGCGACCTGGCGCAGCTCCACCGGCAGCGGTGCCGAGCGGTAGAGGTAGCCGCGCGCAGCCTCGAAGCTGCGCTCCAGCATCGCCGCGGCATCGCGGTAGCGGCGGTACTCGAGCAGGCGCGCGACCAGCTCCTCGACCGCCTCCTCCGGCGTCACGTCCTCCAGCCCCTCCTCTTCGCCCGGCAGGAGCAGGCGCGACTTCAACTCCAGCAGGGCCGCGATCAGGACCAGGAACTCGGTCGCAACGTCGAGCTCGAGCTCGTCCTCGCGCTCGAGGTGCTCGACGTAGGCGACGACTACCTCGGCCAGCTCGACCTCGAGCAGGCTGACCTCCTCGCGCAGGACGACCGCCATCAGCAGGTCGAACGGCCCGGCGAAGACGTCGAGGTCGAGGTCCAACTCGGCGACGGTCACCCCGGCACCGTAACGCCCGGACGGGATGGCGACTAGGCCGGGCCGATGCCCATGCGGTCGCGGACCTCGGCGAGGGTGCCGGCCGCGATCGCGCGCGCCTTCTCGGCGCCGGCGGCGAGGGTCGCCTCCAGCGCCGCCTCGTCGGGGCGCAGCTCGGCGTAGCGCTCGTGGACCGGCGCGAGCAGCTCGACCGTGGCCTCGGCCACCGCCTTCTTGAAGTCGCCATAGCCCTTTCCCTCGAACTCGCGCTCGACCTCGGCCGGGTCGATCCCGCGAGCGACGGCGTAGATGTCGATCAGGTTCGTGATCCCGGGCTTGTCGTCGGCCCGGACGATCTCGCGACCGGAGTCGGTGACGGCGCTGCCGAGCTTCTTGCGGATCGCGTCGGGCTCGTCGAGGACGTAAACGGTGCCGGCCTCGGTCGCGCCTGTCGTCGACATCTTCCGCTCCGGCTCCTGCAGGTCCATGATCCGCGCCCCAACCTCAGGTATGCACATCTCCGGCACGACCAGGGTCTCGCCGAAGCGCTCGTTGAAGCGACGGGCGATCTCACGCATCAGCTCGACGTGCTGGCGCTGGTCGTCGCCTACCGGCACCTCGGTCGCCTTGTATGCGAGCACATCGGCGGCCATCAGCACCGGGTAGAAGAAGAGCGCCGCGGATGCCAGCTCACGCTGTTTGCCCGACTTTTCCTTGAACTGGTGCATCCGGTTGAGGTCGCCGTGGGCGGTGACCGAGGAGAGCAGCCAGGTCAGCTCGGTGTGCTCGCGCACGTCGGACTGGCGGAAGAAGATGCAGCGCTCTGGGTCGAGGCCAGCAGCGAGCAGGATCGCGGTCGTGTCGTAGAGCCTTTCGCGCAGTTCGGCCGGGTCGAAGGCGACCGAGATCGCGTGCAGGTCGACGATGCAGAAGATCGCCGGGTCGCCGCGGTCCTGGCCCTCGACGTACTGGCGGATCGCGCCGATGAAGTTGCCGAGGTGCTTGCGGCCGGTGGGCTGGATGCCGGAGAAGACGATCGGTTTTGACATCGGGCCGGAGCCTATTGGGGGCCAGGGACGGGGTGCCCTCGTCCCGACAAATGCCGGTCTAATGAGACCGGCATT
>DASSMU010000205.1:0-2965 GCA_035701465.1 Solirubrobacterales bacterium | reverse complement strand
GACTGAGGACGCCGCATCGCGCCGGCCCGCCGTCGCCAGACGTGCGCCGGGGGGTTTCGAATGACCTCCTAACCATCGGTCCTCACCTCGACCACGGCGTTGCGGGAGCCGGGCACCGAGCCCTTGATCAGCAGCAGGTTGCGCTCGGCGTCAACGTCGGCGACCTCGAGCCCCTTCTGCGTAATTCGCTTGTTGCCCATCTGGCCCGGCATCTTCATCCCCTTGAAGACGCGGGCGGGGAAGGTGCTGGCCCCGATCGAGCCCGGCGCCCGCACGTTGTGCGAGCCGTGGCTGACGGGACCGCGGCTGAAGTTGTGGCGCTTGATGCCGCCCTGGAAGCCCTTGCCGATCGAGGTGCCGGAGACCTTCACCTTCTGGCCAGCCTCGAAGGCAGACACGGTGACGTCATCGCCTATCTTGATCGGTTCATCTCCGCCGAGATCCTCATCGCGGAACTCGACCAGGTGGCGCATCGGGGCGGCCCCGGCCTTCTTCAGGTGGCCTTCCTCGGCCTTGCTCAGCTTGCCCTGCTTGACCTCGCCAAAGGCGAGCTGGACGGCGGCGTAGCCGTCGCGCTCACGCTCACGCACCGCGGTCACCTTGCAGGGACCGGCTTCGATCACGGTGACCGGGACGACGGTCCCGTCCTCGCCGAAGACCTGCGTCATCCCGAGCTTCTTTCCGAGGATCGCCGCCATCGCCCTAAAGCCGGATCTCGATGTCGACGCCGGCCGGCAGCGAGTCGAGCCGCTGTAGCGAATCGACCGTTTTCGGCGAAGGCTGGAGGATGTCGATCAGGCGCTTGTGGGTGCGCATCTCGAAGTGCTCACGCGAGTCCTTGTCCTTGAAGGGTGAGCGGATCACGCAGTAGACGTTCTTCTCCGTGGGTAGGGGCACCGGCCCGGAGACGCTGGCGCCGGTTCTCTCCGCGGTCTCGACGATCTCGCGGGCAGCCCGGTCTATGGCGTCGTGGTCGTACGCCTTGAGCCGGATTCGAATCTTCTGTGCTGCTATCGCTGCCACTGTCTTAAATCGTCTCTGTCTTTCCCGCGCGTCCTACCGCGCAATAAGGGCGGGGCCCCTTTTGTGGGGCGCCGCCCCGGTCGTATGTGCTTGCAGTTGTCTCGCCACCAGCTGGTGGCGACGGGCGGCCCAAGCCGCCCGCGGTTACTCGACGATCTCCGAAACGACCCCCGAGCCTACGGTCCGGCCACCCTCGCGGATGGCGAAGCGCAGGCCCTGGTCCATCGCGATCGGCTGGATCAACTCGATCGTCATCTCGACGTTGTCTCCCGGCATCACCATCTCGGTCCCCTCGGGGAGGTTGGCGATCCCGGTCACGTCGGTCGTGCGGAAGTAGAACTGGGGCCGGTAGCCGGAGAAGAACGGCGTGTGACGGCCGCCCTCCTCCTTCTTCAGGCAGTAGACCTCGGCCTTGAACTTGGTGTGGGGCGTGATCGAGCCGGGCTTGCAGAGCACCTGCCCGCGCTCGATCTCCTCGCGCTTCGTGCCTCGGAGCAGGCAGCCGACGTTGTCGCCGGCCTGGCCCTGGTCGAGGATCTTGCGGAACATCTCGACCCCGGTCACGACCGTGGTTGTCGTGTCCTTGATTCCGACGATCTCGACCTCATCGCCGGTGTTGACGATCCCCTGCTCGACGCGGCCGGTGGCGACCGTGCCACGGCCGGTGATCGAGAAGATGTCCTCGATCGGCATCAGGAAGGGCTTGTCGAGCTCGCGCACGGGCTCGGGGATGTAGGAGTCGAGCGCGTCGGCCAGTTCGAAGACCGCTTTCTGCGCCTCTTCGTCGCCCTCCAGCGCCTTCAGCGCCGAGCCCTTGATGATCGGCGTGTCGTCGCCGGGGAAGTCGTACTCGTTGAGCAGGTCCTTGACCTCCTCCTCGACCAGCTCGATCAGCTCGTCGTCGTCAACCTGGTCGACCTTGTTGAGAAAGACGACCACGTGCGGGACGTTGACCTGGCGGGCGAGCAGGATGTGCTCGCGCGTCTGCGGCATCACGCCGTCCGCGGCGGAGACGACCAGGATCGCGCCGTCCATCTGGGCGGCGCCGGTGATCATGTTCTTGACGTAGTCGGCGTGCCCTGGGCAGTCGACGTGGGCGTAGTGACGGTTGTCGGTCTGGTACTCGACGTGCGAGGTCGCGATCGTGATCCCGCGCTCCTTCTCCTCCGGAGCGTTGTCGATCTCCTCGAAGCTTTTCGCCTCGGCGCCGCCCTTCGTAGAGAGGGTCTTGGTGATCGCGGCCGTCAGCGTCGTCTTACCGTGGTCGATGTGACCGATCGTGCCGACGTTCACATGCGGCTTATCGCGCTCAAACTTCTCCTTGGACATCTCTCTCCGTTCTACCTTTCGAAATCGGGTTCTGTCTGCGTTGGCTGATAAGTCTGTGGAGCGGTGCCGGGCAGGTCACTTCGGCCTGCCTGCGGGCGAACCTGGGAAATATAGCTAGAAGCGCCGTGTGGCCTGTTGTCGGTCATGAGGTCGCACCTACCGGCTCGCCCGAACGGTGCTCGACGATCTCCTCGGCGATGTTCGTCGGGACCTCCTCGTAGTGCTCGAACTGCATCGTGTAAGTGGCACGACCCTGAGTCATGGAGCGAAGTTCCGTCGCGTAGCCGAACATCTCGCCGAGCGGCACGAAGGCCTGAACGGCGAGTGCGTTGCCGCGCTGGTCCTGACCTTGCACCTTGCCGCGGCGCCGCGAGAGATCGCCGATCACGTCGCCGAGGAAGTCCTCCGGCGTGACGACCTCAACCGCCATCACCGGCTCGAGCAGGACCGGGTTCGCCTTGCGGGCGGCGTCCTGGATCGCCATCGAGCCGGCGATTTTGAACGCCATCTCCGAGGAGTCGACATCGTGGTACGAGCCGTAGGTGAGGATGACCCGGACGTCCACGAGGGGGTAGCCGGCGAGGATGCCGCCCTCCATGGCGTCCTGGATGCC
>DASSMU010000204.1:0-5589 GCA_035701465.1 Solirubrobacterales bacterium | reverse complement strand
CGCTGCCAGCTCTCTGACCGAGCGACCCTCCAGTAGATGCGCCTCGACTAGGTACCGCGCCTTCGCCACAGGAGATCTCCCTTCGTTGGGTGTCTCCTATGTCTCGACACAGGTGTCGCCTATGTGCTGACACCCGACACCCCCAGCTCCACTTCTCAATCTTCTGGCCCAGCTGCCGATGAGTGTGCGATGGATGCGGTCAACGAGCACGTCTTCTCGCATGGGATGCAGGACACGCGGGACGCGTTGTCCACCTGGAGCGGTGGGCACTGGAAGGTCCTGCGGGGCTGGCTGGCGCTCAGCCTGGCAATTGCCCTGACCCTGCTCGGGGCCGTCTGGGTCGTCGCCGGGCTGCTCACCCCGGACATCACGCCGATCCACCTGCCGGGCCTGACCGAATCCTCCGAACCCGGCGACCTGCTGCCGATCCTCTGGCGCAACTCGCTGGTCCTCGCCCTGCACGCGACCGCCTGCGTCGCCGGCTTCATCGCCGGCGCCTCGATGCCGATCGCCGCCGCCCAGCGCAAGGGCTTCTCACAGTGGATCCACGTCAAGGCCGGCGAGCTGGCAATCCTCTTCGTCTGCGCCGTCACCCTCTTCTCGCTCTCGACCCAGGCCCTCTACCTCGGCTTCCAGGGCTCGACGATCGCCTACCAGCTCCACATCCCGATCGGGATCCTCCTGCTCAGCGTCCTCCCGCACGCGATCCCGGAGCTGACCGCGCTCTTCCTGCCCCTGGCGGCCTGGCTGATCGCCAGCCGTCGCGGCGAGTGGAGCCAGCTGCTCGCCGCCACCCTGGTCACCGTCCTGATCGCGATCCCCACCCTGATCTTCGCGGCGACGGTCGAGGTCTACGTCTGGCCTCACATCCTCCAGGCCCTTTCGCCGGTCGCCTGACGCCCGGCCGGGCGCGCTCGTAAGATCGCGCCCCATGGCCGGCTACGACCCCAAGGCGATCGAGCGCAAGTGGCAGCAGGTCTGGGCCGAGGAGAAGACCTGGGAGGTCGCCAACCCCGGCCAGCCAGGCTTCGACCCGGACAAGCCGAAGTCCTACGTGCTGGAGATGCTGCCCTACCCCTCCGGGCAGCCCCACGTTGGCCATCTCAAGTGCTACGCCGTCGGTGACGCGATCGCCCACTTCCGCCGCCGCCACGGCTTCGAGGTGATCCACCCGATGGGCTATGACTCCTTCGGCCTGCCGGCCGAGAACAACGCGATCAAGACCGGCGAGCCGCCGCGCGTCGCCACCGAGCGCTCGATCGAGTCCTTCCAGCGCCAGTTCCGCGAGTGGGGAATCTCGATCGACTGGTCGCGCGAACTGGCCACCCACACTCCCGAGTACTACCGCTGGACCCAGTGGATCTTCCTGCAGCTGTTCGAGCGCGGCCTCGCCTACCGCGCCGAGGCGCCGGTGCAGTGGTGCCCAAAGGATGCCACCGTGCTCGCCAACGAGCAGGTCGTCGACGGCCGCTGCGAGCGCTGCGGCACCGAGGTCGTCCAGCGCAAGCTCGAGCAGTGGTTCTTCAAGATCACCGAGTACGCAGAGCGCCTGCTCGCCGACTTCGATCTGCTTGAGTCCTGGCCCGAGCACGTGATCACGATGCAGCGCAACTGGATCGGGCGCTCGGAGGGCGCCGAGGTGACCTTCCGCTGCGAGGAGCTTGGCCTCGACTTCCCGGTCTTCACGACCCGGCCCGACACGCTTTTCGGCGCCACCTTCTTCGTGCTGGCGCCCGAGCACCCCGAGCTCGAGCGGCTGGTCGCCGGCACGCCGGCCGAGGAGGCGGTGCGCGAGTACGTGAACAATGCAGCGCGCGAGTCGGCCGAGGATCGCGGCGCCGAGGACCGGGAGAAGACCGGCGTTCCGCTCGGGCGCAGCGTCGTCAACCCGGTCAACGGCGAGGAGATCCCGATGTTCGTTGCCGACTACGTGTTGATGGAGTACGGCACCGGTGCGATCATGGCCGTCCCCGCCCACGACGAGCGCGACTACGCCTTCGCCAGGACCTTCGACCTTCCAGTGCGCCGCGTAATCGAGGGCACCGACTCGGAGACCGCACGGGACAACGAGGGCCTGCCCTATTCGGGCGACGGGCCGATGACCGGCTCGGGCCGCTTCGACGGCACCGGCAACCGCGAGGCCTACGACGAGATCGTCGCTTGGCTTGCGGAGGAGGGACGCGGCGAGACCTCCGTCAACTACCGTCTGCGCGACTGGCTGGTATCGCGCCAGCGCTACTGGGGCGCGCCGATCCCGATCGTCTATTGCGAAGAGTGCGGGATGGTACCGGTCCCCGACGAGCAGTTGCCGGTCGAGCTGCCCGAGATCGATGACTACGCCCCGCAGGGCAAAAGCCCCTTGGCCGCGGCCGAGGAGTGGGTCGCGACCGAGTGCCCGCGCTGCGGCAAGCCGGCCCGGCGCGAGACCGACACGATGGACACCTTCGTCGACTCCTCCTGGTACTTCATCCGCTACCTCGACCCGCGCGACGAGGCCGCTGCCTGGGACCGCGAAGCCTCCGACCACTGGCTCCCGGTCGACCAGTACATCGGCGGCGTCGAGCACGCGATTCTGCACCTGATGTATGCGCGCTTCTTCACCAAGGCGCTGGCCGATTGCGGCCAGCTCGATGTTCAGGAGCCCTTCGCCAACCTCTTCGCCCAGGGGATGATCACCCGCGACGGGGCGAAGATGTCGAAGTCGCGCGGCAACACGGTCAGTCCCGCGGAGTACGTCGAGCGCTACGGCGCCGACACTGCCCGCACCTACATCTGCTTCATGGGCCCGCCCGAGCGCGACGCCGACTGGGCCGATGAGGGGGTGGAGGGCGTCAACCGCTTCCTCTCGCGGCTGTGGCGCCTCTGCGAGGAGGTTGAGCCGAGGCAGGCGAGCGAGCTCGACGCCGGAGCGGCTCAGGGCGATGCCCGCGCGCTCCTCGCCAAGGTGCACTGGGCGATCGAGAAGGTCACCCGCGACTTCCAGCGTGACTTCCAGCTGAACACCGCGATCGCCGCCGTAATGGAGTTGATCAACGAGGCCTACCGGCTCAAGGACGGCCTCTACGCCGAACCGGGCGGGGCTGCGGCGGTGCGTTTCGCCGCGGCGACGGCGGCCTCGCTGGTCTTTCCCTTCGCGCCGCACCTGGGTGCGGAGATCTGGGAGCGCCTCGAGGGCGGTCGTGTCTGGGAGACGCCCTGGCCGGTCGCGGATCCCGGGCTGCTGGTCAGCGATACCGTCACCCTCGTCGTCCAGGTCAACGGCAAGCTGCGCGACCGGATCGAGGCCGCGGCTGATGCTCCCGAAGATGAGCTGCTAGCGCTCGCCCGCGCCAGCGAGAAGGTCAGCCGCTTCCTCGACGGCAAAGAGGTCGTCAAGGAGATCGTCGTTCCGGGCAAGTTGGTCAACCTCGTGGTCCGCTGAGACGAGGCACCCTGGTTTTCAACTGTTCCGGGCAGACTTTCTGGTACAAAGCGGGCCGTGCAGGTCAGGAGGCTTTCACAGGCGCCCGTCGAGGAGTGGCATCGACTGCGTACCCGCGTGCTGATGGACGCGGGCGAACTCGGCTCGCGCAATCTCTCCGTCACCTGGCTCGAGCTTCCCTCCGGCGCCGAGCAGACGCTGCGTTCGAGCGAAGAGGCCGAGCAGGTCTACGTGGTGGTTAGAGGCTCTGGCACGATGTCGGTCGTGGGCGAGACCCAGCAGGTCGCCGAGGGCGATCTGATCCTCGTGCCCCCCGCGACGGACCACTCGATCGCCAACCACGGTGACGCCGAGCTGGCCTGCCTGTCCGTGCAGTCGCCGCCGGTTGCCGCCTCCGAGCTCTACAGCGACCAGCTAGCAGAGGTCGCCGGTTACAACGACGACGAAGATTTGTAACGCAACCGTGTGATTGTGCGCGCCACGTGCGCGCCGGCATCGGGAACGGTTCGGGCCATGCCCGAGCTCAGCAGGTCTCAACTCGCCGTCTACGGTGCTGTCGCGGTGGCATTGCTGTTGCTCGGGGCACGGGCGATCCGGGCGGAGGGGAGCGGTGGCTCCGGTTACTCCCCGAGTTCGTCGTCCTCGGCCTCGGCCGGCAGCAGCGGCTTCACCCTCGACAGCGGCGGCCCGGGTGGCGATGTCGTGGTCGACGTCACCGGCGCTGTCGCTCGCCCCGGCGTTTACCGGTTGCCCGGCGGAGCCCGGGTGACCGACGCCGTCCAGCGCGCCGGCGGGGCTACCGGCGGGGCGATGCTCGAAGCGATCAACCTCGCGGCCCACCTCGCCGACGGACAGCAGGTCGTCGTGCCGAAGAAGGGACCTGGCGGAGCGCCGCTGGCAGCGACCGGCGCGGCGAGCGAAGAAGGCCCGATCAGCCTCGGCACGGCCACCGTCGAGCAGCTCGACACGATCGACGGGATCGGCCCGGTCACGGCGCAGGACATCGTCGAATTTCGCGAACAGCACGGCGGGCTTTCCTCCGTCGACCAGCTCGACCAGGTGAGCGGGATCGGACCGGCGACGATGGAGTCGCTGCGCGCCCGCCTTCAGCCCTGACGCCGCGATGGGGAGCGGTTGGCCGTCGAGGCTTGTCGTCTTCGCGGCCATTGCCGTGGCCGCGCTGGCGCTTGTCCACAGTGAGGAGATACGCGGGCGGGCCGAGGCGGCCCTGGGCCGCGGAATGCCGGTCCGCGAGGCCAATCTGGCGCGCGGCTTCGTCCTCGGCGAGGACGAGGACCTCGACGCGGGCACGGTCGAAGACTTCCGTCGCTCCGGCCTGAGTCACCTCCTGGCCGTGTCCGGCCAGAACGTGGCGCTGCTCGCCCTGCTGGCGATGCCGCTGCTGGCAACGCTCGGCATGCCGCTGCGGGCCCGGCTCGTCTGGATCCTCGCCGCGATCGTCGTCTACGTCCCGCTGGCCGGTGCCGGGCCGTCGATCCTGCGTGCCGGCGTGATGGGAGGGCTCAACCTGCTGGCGACCCTCGCGGGCCGGCGTGCCTCGCGCCTCTACGGGCTGGTCGTGGCGGCCGTGGTGACGCTGGCGATCGACCCCCGCGTCGGCGCCGACGTCGGCTGGCAGCTCAGCTTCGCGGCCGTCCTCGGCATCCTCGCGCTCGCCTCGCCGCTGCGCTCCGCGGTCGCCTCGCGGATCGGCACCGGAGGCTGGCGCGGTGCGCTCGCCGAGGGCGTCGCGATGACACTCGCGGCAACCCTGGCCACGGCGCCGCTGATCGCCTTCCACTTCGGCGAAGCCTCGACCACCACCCTCGTCGCCAACCTTCTGGCCCTGCCGGCGGTTGCTCCGGCGATGTGGCTGGGAATGCTCGCCGCGGTGGGCGGTCAGGTCCCCGGCTTCCCGGTCGAGCTCCTCAACGCGGTCGAGGCCCCGCTGCTCGCCTACGTCGCCCAGGTGGCGGCGTGGTGCGGTCGCCCGAGTTGGGCTTGCCTGCGCGTGCGACTCGGCGCGGTGGGCCTGATCGCCTCCTACGGCGTGCTAGCCGCCGGCGCCCTCGGCGTCCCCCTGCTCGTGCGCCGCCACCGCCTCGCAACCTTGAGGCGCCGCCGGAAACCCCCCGTCGGCGGGCCGATACGTCAAGGGGACCTTGACG
>DASSMU010000203.1:0-22303 GCA_035701465.1 Solirubrobacterales bacterium | reverse complement strand
GGCGACCTGGCCCGGGTCCACGCCGTCTGCAAGCAGATGGTCGGCGAGTTCGGGATGGGGGTCGCGCTCGACGCCGAGGGCGCGCCACCGATCGCGCTGCCGACCGGCGACTACGCGCTCTCCGACCGCACTCGCCGCGACGTCGACGTGGCGGCGATGACGCTGGCGCGGGAAGCCCACAGCCGGGCCCGCCAGCTGCTCGCCGCCAACCGCGAGTGCCTCGACGACCTGGCGGTAAACGCGCTCGAGCGCGAGACTCTGACCCGCGAGGACCTCGACGACATCTTCGCGGCACACGAGCTTTCCCACAACGCGCGCTCGGGAGCGCTGGAGCGCGCGGTGGCGCTTTCCTCGGAGGCCCCCGAGCCCGAGTAGCATCCTCGGCACCGGTGGCGTACCGCGACGAAAACTCCGACTACTACTTCCCGCCAGGCCGCTCGGTCGCACGGCGCGTGCACGGCGAGCGCGCGGTCGGCCTGCTCTACGGACAGCGGGCGCTGCTGATCGGGGCGCTGGAGCCGCTCACCTACACCGGCACGATGCTGAGCACCCGCTCGGCCGACCGGCCGTTTCAGCGGCTGGCCCGCACGGCGAAGATCCAGGAGACGATCCTGCTCGGCACCCGCGAGGAGGCCGACAAGGCTCTGGCCGTCGTGCACCGGCTGCACGAACGGGTCGAGGGAACGCTGTCCGAAGCAGCGGGCAGCCACCCCGCAGGCACCCCCTACTCCGCCTTCGACCCGGAGCTGATGCTGTGGACGCTGGCCGTGATCGCCGACTCGGGCCGAGCGATGTACGAAGCGATGGTGCGGCCGCTGACCGACGCCGAGCGCGAGGGCCTGTGGCAGGACTACGTGCGCTTCGGCGAGCTCTTCGGGCTGCCCGCCGGCAAAGTCCCCGGCAGCTACCGCGAGTTCAGTGCCTGGTGGGAGGAGCGGATGGCCTCGCCCGACCTGCAGGCGACCGAGCACGGTCTGGAGATGGCACCGCTGGTCGCCTTCGAGCAACCGGTCCCGGCGCCGGCGCGCGGCAACATCGTCGCCCAGAACCACATCATCAAGGGCACCCTGCCGCCGCGGGTCAGGGAGATCTTTGGGATCCCCTGGGGCCGCGCCCACGAGACCGCCTACCGGACGATGACGGCGGCCCATCGCCGGGCTCGCCACCTCTTCCCGCGCCCAGTGCGCCGTGGCCGCAACGACGTCTTCTTCGACGTCGTCACCAAAACCGAGCGCCGGCGCGGCGGCACGCGAACGCCGCAACTGCGTGCCGGCGCCTGAGCCTTGGCCAACCGGAAGGGCGAGAGCGAGCCGGTCCGCTGGTGGTCGATGCGGCGCGCCCAGAACCGCAAGCCCGCGACCTACCGCTGCCCTTTCTGCGGCAGGCACCTCGCTGCGCTCAGCGAGCACGCCCTGATCGCTCCCGAAGGCGACACCAGTCGCCGCCGCCATGCCCACACCGCCTGCGTGCTGGCGGAGCGCAAGGCCGGCCGGCTTCCGACCGAGGAAGAGTGGCGCGCCACCCAGCCGCGGCCGCCCTCGCTCTGGCGGCGGCTGCGGTCGAAGCTGAGCGGCTAGGAGCGTCCTACTTGCGCACCTGACAGGGCAGGAGGAAGCTGGCGTGGAGGATTTCTTCGACTTCTTTGAAGACGAATTCCCCGCGAACCTGGAAGTGGCCCGTTTCGCAGCGAGCGTTGATGTAGCTGTGTTCGGTTCCCTTGAAGGTCCATTTGCGGCCGACTTTCGCCGAGCCGGAGATCGGGTGGCCGTAGCCGCCGGCGATTTTCGGGATTTTCACGTTGATCCGGTAGCCGTAGACGCCCTTGTGGATTTTTTCAATCACGATCGGGACGATGAAGGTCGTCGGCCCCGGATACTCGAGATGGGCATGGGCGATGATCGTGAAGTTGCCGCCCTTTTTCGGCCCGTTGAAGAGGGTGATCGGCGAGCCGACTTTGAGCGGTTTCTGTTCGGGAAGCGCGACGATCGCGCTGCCGAAGCCCGTGCCGACGATCGCGTCCTTGCAGGCCCGGCGGGCGGCGGCGACGTCCGTGGCGACGAGTTTGCCCTTGGTGCAGAACGGCAGCCCGGTCGTGTCGACGTGGCCGTGTTTGTCGAATTCGAGGGTGAAGGAACTGAGGATCGGCGGGATTTCGCCGGATTTCGTCGAAAGCGTGCCGCCTCCGTGCGTGGTGATCGGCGCGTCCTGATGCTTGGGCAGCGCCTTCGGCGCGAACCCGCCTTCGGCGTCGATGATGAGGTCGCCCTGGACTATGTGCACGTGGAACGCGCTCGCCGTCGCGGCCACGACAAGCAACCCGAGCACTGCTGCAACGGCAACCTTCTTCCGCATCCTGCCTCCAGTCCCTAACCCAAATGAGGATCGAGCGATCCCGAATTCACAACCGGCCCAGGATAGCGCTGCTCTGGTTAGCCAGCCAGCGGGCGACTGCCGGAGACGAACTGGGCGAGACCGGTGACCCGCTGCTCGACGCCGACCAGGCCGCTGTCCACCAGGGCCCCGGTCAGCTCGTCGCGACCAAAGACCCGCACCCCGCTAAGCGCTCGCACGACCGCGTTGGCGGCCGACGCGGACAACGGGGCGCGGCTGCAACTGGAGAGGAGCGCGACCCGTCCCCCGGACGCGAGAACACGGACGATCTCCTCCAGCGCCCGCATCGGCTCCTCGATCAGGTAGAGGGCGGCGAAGCAGCAGACGGCGTCAAAGCTGCCGTCGCGGAACGGCAGGTCGCAGGCGT
This sequence comes from Solirubrobacterales bacterium, assembly GCA_035701465.1. Lineage (GTDB taxonomy): Bacteria > Actinomycetota > Thermoleophilia > Solirubrobacterales > 70-9 > VRUE01. The sequence goes on along the minus strand of DASSMU010000203.1, from coordinate 19,545 downwards.
CACCGCGGACGTAGGCGACGTTAGCGGCGTCCGTATCGCGGACGGCGACGCCCAGCATCGTCGGCGAGGCATCGATGCCGACGACAAGGCCATCGCCCGCGGCACCGGCGAAGTCGCGAGTGAAGTTGCCCGGCCCGCAGGCCACGTCGAGCACCCGGTCCCCGGGGGAGATCGAGAGCATCTCCAGCGCGATCCGGTGCTCCTCCTCCGCCCCTGGACCGGCCACGCCCATCAGGAAGCGAGTGCCGAGCGGGCGCCAGAAGCGCTGGTAGACGAGCGGCAGCAACCGGCTCGCCATCAGCCGCTGCCCAAGTCCTCCACCGGTCGGGTCCAGCTCCCCCAGGAGGTCGAGATAGCCCCGCGATACATCGGGCCTCCCCGGCCGCGGGTCCGCCTCGAAAAGCTCCAGCGCCTCCAGAATCGCCGGCGCCAGAACCGGGTCTGACACAACGGGCATTCGGCAAGGCTAGCGACGCGACGAAACCGGCAATGGGCGGTACCGGGCTCGAACCAGTGGGCCCATCCCCAAGGCCGAAATTGTGCAACAGGGCTGCTGAGTTAGACTGTGGACTGGTCACTGTTCTAGGGAGCCGTGGAGGCCGCAGTGCAATGCGCAAAAGCGCAGCCAGTTTTCCTACCTCCCTACAGCGGCCGGACATAGCGCTTCAGACGAGTGTGCGGTTGAGGCGCAGGCAACTCCGCGGCCCTGTCACCGGGGATGCCAAACGAATGGTCAAGCCGTGATCTGTCTTCAAGACGCACGTCGCTAGTTCCGGGCAGGGTGGGACAGCGGTGCGCATGGAGACAAATTGCAGGCGCGAAGCACCCGGAGCCTTCAGCAGTCGACAATAGAGCGACCTCCGACGGTGGGAACCGCTGGCGATCTGCTTGAGCACGAGCGGGCTCAGCGAGCCCGCGCGGACCGAAGGGAGGTTGAGGCGCGAACGAGGTTGATTCGCGAACGAGCGGATCGCGAAGCCATTGAGGTTCGACATCGTAGGTTCGATTTCTTTGTCCGCGTCGTCAGTCTCCCCGTTAGCCTTGTTCTGGTCACTTTGGTATTGACGGGGACTCTTCCTGCCTCCGCGGTTATTCTCGCCTCTAGCGGTGGCGCGCCGGCTGCCTTGCTTCTACTCAGCCTCGCGCGCAGGGCCTCCACCGAGACCAAAACGGGGTAGGCGCAATCTGAGTGCGCCAAGTGGTCGTGCCGGCGATGGGCGGTACTGGGCTCGAACCAGTGACCCCCTCCTTGTAAGGGAGGTGCTCTCCCAACTGAGCTAACCGCCCGGGCCTTCTGATTATGAACAAGCGGGGCTCGTCGGTGGCACGGAGGCCGGGGTGGGAGAATGCCGGCGTGAGATTCGAGGCCTTCTGGCGGGTGGCGGTGGTGCAGCTTGTCGCGGTGGCGGTGCTGGCGCTGCTGCTCGCCGTCGTGTTCTCGCATGGATTCTTCGTCGACTGGGGATGGCTGGTCGGCCCGATGGCCTGGCTCGGCTGCGCCTGGATCACGGCTCGGGTCGTCGGGCTGGAGCCGGCGCCGACGCTGGCGCGGGCGCTGCTGGCCGGCCTGGTCAGCGTGCTCGCGGTGATCGTCGGTCTGCACTGGCTGGGACTGCTCGTCGCGGTCGGCCTCTTCGCCTACCTCTGCGCGCGCGAGCCCGGGGAGCCCGAGGCTTGGACCTAGGGCTGGAAGACCGCGTCGCCCTGGTGATGGGCGCCAGCCGCGGGATCGGCCGGGCGATCGCGGCGGCGCTGGCACGGGAAGGCGCCCGGGTGGCGATCGCCAGCCGCTCGGCGGAGAAGCTGGAGGAGGCGACTGCGGAGATCGGCGGGGCGGTGACCCCCTTTGTCGCCGACGCCTCGGATCTGGACCGACTCGCGGACCTGCCCGGCGAGGTCGCCGGCGCGCTCGGTCCCGTCGAGATCCTCGTCGCCAACACCGGCGGTCCCCCGTTCGGCGGCGCCCTCGACCACGAGCTGGACGAGTGGGAGGCCGCCTATCGCGCGCTCGTCCTCGCCCCGCGGGTCCTGGCCGGCGCCGTCGTACCGGGCATGCGCGAGCGCGGCTGGGGCCGGATCGTCAACGTCGGCTCCAGCTCCACCCGCGAGCCGATCCCCGGCCTCAACCTCTCCAACGCCCACCGGATGGCCGCGGTCGGCTTCCTCAAGACCCTCTCGCGCGAGGTCGCCGCCGACGGGATCACCGTCAATACGGTCGCGACCGGCCGCTTCGGCACCGAGCGACTGGCCGACAGCAGCGGCTCCCTGACCGGCGCCGAAGAGGCCGCCCAACGCGAAGTCCCCGCCGGTCGGCTCGGCCTGCCAGAGGAGTACGGAGACCTGGTGGCCTTCCTCTGCTCCGACCGCGCCGCCTACATCACCGGCACCGTAATCCCAATCGACGGTGGCTTGTTGCACTCGGCTTTCTGAGGGCCGATCCCGACAGGGGTGGAGCGTCTTGTACTTTTTCGCCCACCCGACCGAGGCGCCAAGCCAATCCCCGCCCCACCGAAAAAGTTAAGCGGAACCCCTGTCGGGATCGGCCACCTGACGCATCGAAGGAAAAAGGATCACATCGCGCAGGTTGTCGACGCCGGCGACGATCATCGTCAGGCGGTCGATGCCGATGCCGGAGCCGCTCGCCGGCAGCGAGCCGTATTCGAGCGCTCGCACGTACTCGTCGTCGCTGGGATAGGGCGCCTCCTCGCTCTCGGCGTGCCTGCGCTGGCGCTGGCGCACGAAGCTCTCGCGCTGCATGTCCGCGTCGTTGGTGTCGGTGCCGCCGCCGATGATCTCCATCCCGTCGACGACCCCGTCGAAGGCCTCTCCGAGCAGCTCGGGGTAGTCGGGCTGGGGCTTCACCGTCGGCCAGAGTTCGCGCGGCAGGTCGACGAGGAAGGTGGGCTGGATCAGCTTCGGCTCGATCAGCTTCCCCTGGATCTCGTCGACGATCCAGGCCCAGTCGGCCTTCGGGTCGACGTCGTCCTCGAGCAACTCGGCCAGCTCGTCGCGGCTCGCGGCGCAGATGTCGGCGCCAGTCTCCTCGAGCACCGCCTGGCGCAGCGAGACCCGCTTCCACGGCGCCTTGAAGTCGATCGTCTTGCCCCCGCGCTCGACCTTCGTCGAACCGGTCACCTGCTCGACCACGGTCGCGATCATCTGCTCGGCGAAGGTCATCAGGTCCTCGTAGCCGATGCAGGCGTGAAACCACTCCAGCATCGTGAACTCGGGGTTGTGCTGGGGCGAGAGGCCCTCGTTGCGGAAGAAGCGGCTGAGCTCGTAGACGTTCTCGAAGCCGCCGACGATCGCCCGCTTCAGGTAGAGCTCGGTCGCCGTGCGCAGGAAGAGCTCGCGGCCCAGCGAGTGGTGGTGGGTGGTGAAGGGACGGGCAGCCGCACCGCCGGCGAGGGTCTGCAGGATCGGCGTTTCAAGCTCGACGAAGTCGCGCTCGTTGAGGTAGGCGCGGATCGCGGCGACGAGCTTCGCCCGCATCGCGAAGATCTCCCGCGAGCGCTCGTTCGCGATCAGGTCGAGCTCGCGCCGGCGGTAGCGGACCTCGGGGTCGGAGATGCCGTGGAAGAGGTCGGGCGGATCGCGCAGGGCCTTGGCCAGCATCGTGCACTCGCGCACGGCAAGCGCCAGCTGTCCCCGCTTGGTCACGTAGAGATCGCCCTCGACGCCGATCTCGTCGCCGATGTCGAGGGCGTCGATCCGGCCGAAGGCCTCCTCGCCCAGCGAGTCGACGCGGGCGTAGGCCTGGACCTGCCCGGTCAGGTCGCGGATGTCGAGGAAGATCGTCTTGCCGTGGCCGCGGCGACCGACCACCCGGCCGGCGATCCGGTAGGAGAACCCCTCCTGCTCGCCCTCCTCGAGCTGCTCGGGACGGTGGGCGTCGTGGATCGCCGAGATCTTGTCGCGGTCCGGGAACCCGGCCCGCGGGTAAGGGTCGATCCCTTCGGCCCGCAACCGCTCCAGCTTCTCCCGGCGGACGCGCTCCGTGGAGCCCTCGGCGCTCGCTCCCCGCGGAGATCCCTGCTGCTCGGTCCCCACCGCTACGACCCCACCGCAGAGGTGATCGAATCGGTGGGGGTCACGCGCGACAGGCTACCGTGTCGCCGCCGCACGACGACGATCCAGACCGCCCCGATCAGCATCATCCCGAGGCTCTCCAGCTGCGCCGCGGTGAGGCCGAGCGCCACCTCGTCGTTGCGGCGCAGGAACTCGACCAGGAAGCGCTCCGCCCCGGCGTAGAGGAGGTAGATCGCGAAGAGCACGCCGGCGCGGACGCGGTCGCGCAGCTGCCAGAGGACCCAGGCGCCGAGGCCCATCGCCAGGGTCTCGTAGACGGGAGTCGGGTGGACGGTGCGATCGGTCGGGACCGTGCCGTGGGGATAGGACATCGCCCAGGGCCCGTCCCAGGGCTTGCCGTAGTCCCCGTCGCCGGAGAGCTGGCAACCGCAGCGTCCGATCGCGTAGCCGAGCGCCAGCGCCGGGGCGGCCAGATCGAGCAGGGCGAGGCCGAGGAAGCCACGGTACCAGGCCCATGCCAGCACGGCGAGGGCGCCCCCGATCGCGCCGCCGTACCAGACCAGCCCCGAGCCGGAGAAGAGTTTGCCGAGCAGGTCGTCCTTGACGCTGTCGTAGTTCTGGACGATGAAGTAGATGCGCGAGCCGGCGATGCCGCCGAGCAGTGCCGCGAAGCCCATCTCATAAGCCCAGTCGACCGGCTTGCCGATCTCCTTCAGGCGCTTGGCGATCAGCGCGCCCGCGGCGAGGAAGGCGAGCGCGAACATCAGGCCGAAGGTCTGCAGCGTGAGCGGCCCTATGTGGAGCTCGGGGTACACGTCGCTCAGTCGGCGAGCAACATCTCCAGCAGAGCCTTCTGGGCATGCAGACGGTTCTCCGCCTGGTCCCAGACGGCGGAGCTCTCGCCATAGAGGACATCGGCGGAGATCTCCTCCCCGGGGTGAGCCGGCAGGCAGTGCAGGACGATCGCGCCGTCCTTCGCGGCGGAGAGCAGATCGGCGTCGAGCCGGAACGGCGCCAGGTCGGCGCGGCGGCGCTCGGCCTCGGTCTCGTCGCCCATGCTGACCCAGACGTCGGTGTAGATCGCGTCGGCGCCGTCGGCGGCAGCGCGGGGGTCGCCGGTCAGCTTCGCCCCGTGCCCCTGCTCGAGCTGGGAGCCGGGCGGGGCAGCCACGACGACCTCGACGCCGGCGAGCTCGCCGGCGATTGCCAGCGAGCGGGCGACGTTGTTGCCGTCGCCGACGTAGGCGAGGCGGAGGCCGGCGAGCTCGCCGCGGCGCTCGCTCAGGGTGAGCAGGTCGGCCAGGGCCTGGCAGGGATGATGGAGCGGGGTGAGCGCGTTGACGACCGGCACCTCGGCCGCGGCCGCCAGCTCGGCGACCTTCTCGTGGGAGCCGGAGCGGATCACGATCGCGTCGACGTAGCGGGAGAGGACGCGCGCGGTGTCCGCGACCGACTCGCCGCGCGAGAGCTGCATCTCGTCCCCGCGCAGGACGATCGGGGTCGCGCCCAGCTCGGCGACGCCGACCTCGAAGGAGATCCGCGTCCGGGTCGAGGGCTGCTCGAAGACGAGGGCGATGCTGCGTCCGGGGAGGGCGTCGCCGCCAACGCCCTCCCGCCTGCCGGCCTTCAGCTCGGCCGCGCGGTCGAGCAGCTTGCCGAGCTCAAAGGCACCCAGCTCTTCGCCTGTCAGGTAATCGCGCTTCAAGCAGCGGATACTACGGGCGTGGAATTCACCGCCGTCAGCTGGAACCTCTTCCACGGGCGTGACCACCCACCGGACCCGGCACTTTTCACCTGGCGCTCGCGCCTGCTGCGGATCGGGGAGAGGGGCGACACGCACGTGCAGGTCAACCGCGACCTGACCGCCGAGTTCGCGGCGATGCTGGCCGGCGCCGAGTGGGACGTCGCCCTGCTGCAGGAGTGCCCGCCGCGGTTCCTGACGCCGCTGGCGAACGCGAGCCGGGCCTACGCGCACCGGGTGCTCACCTCGCGCAACTCGGGCGGCGATCTGCGCGCCCTCGCCGCGCGCATCAACCCCGACCTGATCGCCTCCAGCGAGGGGGGCTCGAACCTGACCCTGGTGCGAGTCGGGGGGCCGCTCGGGGGAGTGATCGAGCGCCGTGAAATGGAAATCCACAAGGGCAAGCCAGAGCGGCGGGCGATGGCGCTCACCCGCACCGCCAACGGCGTCTGCATCGCCAACCTGCACGCGACCAACGACCAGACCGCGCTTGCCGCGGAGGACGTGCTGCGGGCCGCGGAAGCGGCCGGCGGGTGGGCCCGGGACGCGCCGCTCGTCTTCGGCGGCGACCTCAACCTCCGCCCGGCCGAGGATCCGGGCGTCTTCACCGTGCTGGCCGAGAACTTCGGTCTCGAGGGCGTCACCGGTCCGGACGCGATCGACCACCTGCTGTCCAGGGGACTGGAAGCCACCGAGGCGCCGGCTGCCTGGCCCCCCGAGCGCCGCGACGTTCGACGTGGCGACCGCGCGCTGCGGCTCTCCGACCACGCCCCCGTGCAGGCGAGCTTCGCCATGCCGTGACATTCCAAGCGCCAAAGCGACAGGGATGCGATAGTCAGCGCTGAGACTCCCCGCGCAAACGACCAGGAGGCGAGTGAGCATGGCCGCGAAAAAACAGTCCACTGGAAAAGGGACGAAAAAAGCCAAAGCCGGCGCGCGGGCCAAAAAGGCCGCCGCCAAGAAACCGGCCGCTAAAAAAGCCAAAGCCAAAGCGGCGAAGCCCGCGGCGCGTAAACCGGCAGCCCGCGGCGGCGTGACCACGGGCCTGGACAAGAGCGTCGAGCAGTTCCGCGAGAGCCTCGAGCGCAGCGTCACCCTCAGCCGCGACCGCCTGCAGGAAGTCGTCGACGATGCGGTCAAACGCGGCAGGATGACCCGCGGCGACGCCGAGAAGATGCTCTCCGACCTGGTCAAGAAGGGCCGTCGCCAGACCGACTCGCTGCTGAAGGAGCTCGAACGGCTGGTCAAACAGGCGCGGCGCGAGGTCGGCGGCCGAACCGAGCCGGTGCGCAAACAGGCGACCCAGGCCGCTCGCCGCGCCCGCAAGAAACTGAGCTAGATGGAGCAGGCCACCGGTGAGAGACCGGCGGCCCGGAGGCACCGGGGAGAGCAGCTCGAGGTGGAGATCGAGTCGCTCGCCTTCGGCGGGCGCGGCGTCGCCCGGGCCGACGGGATGGTCGTATTCGTTTCCGGCGCCCTGCCGGGCGACCGGGTGCGGGCCGAGATCACCAAAGCGAAGAAGCGATTCGCCGAGGCGCGCACGGTCGAGTTGCTGCGACCCGGTGCGGACCGCATCGCCGACGCCTGCGTTCACGAGGGCGAGCCCTGCCCCGGCGCACCCTGGCAGGGCCTCTCCTGCGAGCGCCAGCTGAGCCAGAAGCGCGACCAGGTCGGCGAGGCGCTGCGCCGCATCGGCGGCCTCGACGGCTTCGAGCTGGAGGAGATCGAGCCGGCGCTCGAGCAGTGGCGCTACCGCAACAAGCTCGAGTACTCCTTCGGCGGGCGCGACGGGGAGGCAACCCTCGGCTTCCACGCTCGCGGCCGCTGGGACCTGGTCATCGACGTCGACGACTGCCTGCTCGCCTCCGAGCGCGGCAACGCGGCGCGCAACGCGGTCCGCGACTGGGCGCGGCTGGAATCGGTCGCCGCCTACGACCCGAAGACACGCGAGGGGATCCTGCGCAACCTGGTCGTGCGCGAGGGCTGGCGTACCGGCCAGATCCAGACCCGCCTGGTCACCTCGGCCGCCCGCTTCCCCAAACCTCCGGTCGACCTGCACACGGCGATCGAGGGCGACTCCGGCGGCACCGACGGACCGACCGGCGTGCTCGGCGAGGAAAGGCTGCGCGAGGAGCTCAGCGGCCTGCGGCTGGAGATGTCGCACGGCGCCTTCTTCCAGACCAACACCGAGATGGCCGAGCGCCTCTACGCGATCGCCGCCGAGTACGCGGGCCTGAGCGGCAGCGAGAGGGTCTTCGACCTCTACTGCGGGATCGGCACGATCGGGCTGACGATGGCGAAGCGGGCGGGCGAGGTCTGGGGACTGGAGATCGTCGCCGAGGCGATCGCCGACGCGGAACAAAACGCCGAGGCCAACAAGATCGAGAACGCCCACTTCATCGCCGGCAGCGCCCGCACCGGCGTGCGTCCCCTGATCGAGAAGGCCGGCAAACCCGACGTCGTCGTCATCGACCCACCCCGCGCCGGCCTCTCGCAGAAGATCGTCCGGCGGGTGCTCGAGTGCGAGGCGAAGAAGATCGTCTACGTCTCCTGCAACCCCACCACCCTGGCCCCCAACGCCGCCCAGATGGTCGAGGCCGGCTACACCCTGAAGCGGGTCAAGCCGGTCGACATGTTCCCCCAGACCCCCCACATCGAGTGCGTGGCGCTGCTGGAGAAGTGAGCGCTCAGAGCTGAGCGATGACAATCAGCGTAAGGACGCCGACGAAGCCGGTCACCATCACGCCGGCGAGACCGAGGAGCCCCTGTGTCATCACACGCCGCATTTCCGACATCTCGCCTCGGACCTCGCTGATCTCGCCTCGGACTCCTACGATCTCGCCTCGGACTCCTGCGATCTCGCCTCGGACTCCGCTGACCTCGCCAGCGATCTCCTTGCGGAGTCCCGCGATCTCGCCGCGGACTCCCTCGATCTCCCCGCGAACCGCGGTGAATTCGCTTCTCATCTCAAAGCGCAGGGCGCGAAGCTCAGCTTCGACCCGGTCGAAGCGCTGATCGACCTTCCTATCGAAGTCGTCGAGCCGCCCGTCTGTCCATTCCTGAACCATTGCCTCCATGATGATTCTAGGCTATAGAGAAACCTTTTGTCTGTGTAGGGCAAAATGTAACAAAAGTGTCACATTCTCGACGGAGCTAGGCTGCGGGCCGTGGGCAACGCGGGCGACAGGGGTTTCGGAGTGGCCGCCGGGCTCGATCCCGAGGTGGCCAGGCAGCTGGCCGAGCGCTGCGCCGAGCTGGGCTACGGCTCGATGTGGTCCAACGACCATCCCGGCGCCAAAGGCCTGGAGACGCTGGCCGAGTTTGGCGCCGCAGCACCCGGCCTCGACCTCGGCGTCGCCGTGATCGCCCTCGACCGCACTCCGCCGGAGACGATCGCCGCCGACGTCGAGCGCCTCGGTCTCGACCCCACCCGCCTCTGGCTCGGCGTCGGCGCCGGCTTCTCGGAGAAGCCGCTGACCCGAATGCGCGAGTCCCTCCCCGAGCTGCGCGAAAAGCTCCCAGGCGTCCGTCTGGTCCTCGCCGCAATGGGCCCCAAGATGTGCGCCCTGGCCGGAGCCTCCTACGACGGCGTCTTCTTCAACTGGATGACCCCCGAGTTCGCCGCCGGCGCCCGCCGGAAGGTAGAGGCCGGCGCCGAAGAAGCAGGCCGGCCCACTCCCCCGGTCTTCGGCTACGTCCGCACCGCGGTAGGCCCCGACGCCGCAGAGCGCCTGGCCAAGGAGGAGTCCTTCTACCGCGACCTCCACGCCGGCTACCGAAACCACTTCGACCGCCTGGCAGAACCGGAGGGCACGGTCGGCGTTGCCGCCTCTAACCACGACGAGGCTCAATCTCAGCTCAGCACCTACGAAGCATTGGACACGATCGTGGTCCGAGGCCTCGCCTCAGCAAAGGTCGACCCAATGACGGCCGTAGCCAAAGCGGCAGCCCCCTAACCACGGCGGAGTGACCGGGGGTGCCCCTCCGGCGCAGCGGCGTCCTGATTTTCGCCCCTGAGCTCTCAGGAACGAACCCAAAGCCTGCGGCGAAAATCCCAGCAAGCCGGAGGGGCACCCCCGGTCACTCCCACCCCGTTAATAGGGCGGCAGGTCCTCGTACCACTCCCCGAGCGTCTTGAACGACCGCCAGAAGCGCTGCTTGGCGTTCTCTTCGTCGAGCGAATCGTCGATGTCGGGGGTGTAGAGAGCGTCGACGGTGGGCGTGAAGGCCTGGACCTCCCCCGGCCTGGCCTCGATCGTGCGCGAGAGCGGGATGTTGAGGCCGTTGAGGACGCGCAGCGCCGGCTCGCCCATGACGACGACGATCTTCGGCTGCACGATCGCGATCTCTTCGACCACGCGGTGCAGACAGGGCTCGGCGGCGAGGTCCGGCTCTGCTATCGGGCACTTGACGCAGAGGGTGCCGTAGACGACCAGCGGGTCGATCCCCAGCCGTTTGAAGCTCTTCATCAGCGCGTTGCCGGCGCGACCGTAGAAGGCGACGCCCTCTTCGATCTCCGCCGCGGCGGGCGCGTGCTTGAGCATGAAGACGTCGGCCTGGGGGTGGCCGGAGCCGAGCACCGGCATCAGCTTGCCGCGCGGGCAGTGCGGGCAGGCCTGCAGCTCGTGAGTCAGCTGGTTGAGCTCGCGGATCGCTCGCTCGAGGTACTTCTCTTTGATCTCGTCGTCGGTGGCCGGCACGCTGGGCGCTTTCTTTGACGAGCCGGGCCCGGCTCCTCTCGTGCGGCCCGCCTGCATCAGCTCTTGCTCGCCTGGCGCCTTCTCCGCCGCTGCCCTCCCCGCGCCGGCTTGGCGTCGGGGACGCTGCGTTTCGGCGCCTTCGGCCGCCCCGCCGTCTGCAGCAGCTTCAGCGTCTGCACGTAGACGAGGTTCTTGTGCTTGCGGGTGATGTCGGCGTCGCGCATCGCCTCGAGGAACTCCTCGGGTCCGTCGAAGTCGTGGATCCGCACCCGCACGCTGCCGAGACCCTGGGCGACGTGGCTGTCGGAGCCGGCGCCGGGGACGATCCGGTACTTGCGAGCGAAACGCTCGGCCTCCTCGTTGAAGGCGGTCAGCGCCACCCGCGGGTTGAAGACCTCGAGCACGTCGATCTCCTCGACGATGTCGATCAGGTGCTCGTAGTCGGGCACCGAGTGGAAGCGGTCGAACGGGTGGGGGACGTAGACGAGTCCTCCCTGCTCGCGGATCGCGGCGATCGTCTCCGCCATCGTCATCCCCCGAGGGATCTTCTCCTCGAGGAAGAGGCCGATCACCTCGCCCTGCTCGGCCGTCTTCACCTCCTCGGCGACGATCACCTTGAGGTCGTCCATCCCCTCGGCGATGCGGCGCGCCTCCAGCGCCCCGGAGACCTCGTTGTGGTCGGTGATCGCGATCGCGCCGAGGCCGCGGTCGCGGGCCGTCTCAAGCAACACCTCGACCGGGGTCGCGCAGTCGGGCGAGTGGTCGGTATGCATGTGCAGGTCGACCTCGATCAGGGGGCGTTTGGCGATCCGCCTGCGGACCGCCGGGTTGCCGGCCGGGTCGTGGCGCCGGGCGGTCAGGCGCAGGTAGATCGCCTCGAGCTCGGCGGCGACCTGGGCCCAGTCGCGGTCGGCATCCGCCGGGGCGACCAGCTCGTAGGGAGCCGGGAAGTAACGCTCCAGCAGCTCCCCCGTTCGCGGCGAGCTGACCGTGCGCGCGTCGAGGCGGCCGAAGAAGATCTCGACCAGCGGCCGCGCCACCTGCGTCGAGAGCACCCGCTCCTGCGGCGCATGGAAGGTGGCGACGTTGAGCGAGGAGGAGTGACGCAGCGCCGTCGAGGAGACCCGCGGCGCGAACGGGTCGTGGACGTGGACGACATCGGCCGGGGTATCCCGCACAAGCCGTTTGACTTGGTCGCCGACCCCGGCGACGCGGACCCGGTGCCCCCGCCGCTCGAGCTCCTCGGAGACCCGCTCGACGAACTCGTTGACGGCGTTTCGGGTGGTCCGCCGGTAGGGCGTGACCTGAACTATCGAGAGGCGCTCGACTGACACGTGCGCAGCATATGGACCTGTCCCGGCAGGGGTGGAGCGTCTTGTACTTTTTCGTCAACCGCGCCCGAGGCGCCAAGCCCAACCCCGTCACACCGAAAAAGTTAAGCGGAACCCCTGCCGGGGCAGGTCCTACGCCTTCGCCTGCTCGGCCGGCTTCTCGACCTTTACAGCGCCCGCACCGCGCGCGTTGGCCGCGATGAACTCCTCGGTCTGCTCGCGCGCTTCGTCGTCGGGGCGCTGGCTGTGCGGCGACTTCATCAGGTAGCTGGAGGGGCCGTCGAGCTGGCCGGCGATGCCGTTGTTGAGCGCCAGCTTGATGATCCGCACCGCGTCGATCACGACGCCGGCCGAGTTGGGCGAGTCCCAGACCTCGAGCTTGAGCTCGACGTTGAGCGGCACGTCGCCGAAGGCTTTGCCCTCGAGCCGGATGTGCGCCCACTTGCGGTCGGTGAGCCAGGCGACGTAGTCGGAGGGGCCAACGTGGACGTCCTCGTCGGGCAGATCGTGGCCCATGATCGAGGTGACCGCGTTGGTCTTGGAGATCTTCTTGGAGTCGAGCCGCTCGCGCTCGAGCATGTTGAAGAAGTCCATGTTGCCGCCGACGTTGAGCTGCGAGGTGCGCTCCATGCGCACGCCGCGGTCGTGGAAGAGGCGGGCGAGCTGGCGGTGGACGATCGTCGCACCGACCTGGGACTTGATGTCGTCGCCGATGATCGGCAGTCCGGCCTCGGCGAAGCGCTTGTCCCAGTAGTCCTCGCGGGCGATGAAGACGGGCAGGCAGTTGACGAAGCCGACGCCGGCCTTGAGCGCCTGCTCGACGTACCACTTGGTCGCCTGCTCGGAGCCGACCGGCAGGTAGCAGACCAGCACGTCCGCTTTCGTCTTCTTGAGGATGCCGACGATGTCGGCGGTCTCCCCCGGCGCCTTTTTGATCTTCTGCTTGAGGTACTTGCCGAGGCCGTCGTGGGTCATGCCGCGCTCGACCTTGACCCCGAGGCTGGGCACCTCGGCGAATTTGATCGTGTCGTTCTGACCTGACCAGATCGCCTCGGAGAGATCCTTGCCGACCTTCTCGGAGTCGATGTCGAAGGCGGCGACGAACTCGATGTCGCGGACGTGGTAGCCGCCGAGATCGACGTGCATCAGGCCGGGCACTTCGTCGCCGGGGTCGGCGTCCTTGTAGTACTGGACGCCCTGGATGAAGGAGTTGGCGCAGTTGCCGACGCCGACGATCGCGACGCGGACCTTCTCGTCCGTGCGGCCGGTGCCGTTGCTGCCAGATGCTCCGTTGGTGTCGCTCATGGAATTCGAAGTCCTTCCTGGATCGGGCTAGGTGGCAAGGGACACCTGACGCCGAGACTGGTTACAGGTCTGTTGGGGCCGCAGCCTCGCTTGAAAGCTGGTTTCGGACGTGCCATACGCGCTGGATCGTCGTGACGATGGTCAGCACCGCGATCAGGTAGACCGCCGGAGCCAGAAGCTCGAAGTCGCCGAGCCCAGCACCCTTGGCGAAGACCAAGCCAACCGAGAGTATGACCACTCGCACGGGTCGCGTGGCCAGTCCCACCTTGCACTCGACGCCGAGCGCCTCGGCGCGGGCGCGGGTGTAGGAGACCATCAGCGAGCCGAGCACGGCGACGACGCACATCGCGGCGGCGAAGTCCTGGCCCGTGGCGGCGAAGTAGCCGGCGACGGCGGCGAGCACGATCCCCTCCTCGATCCGGTCCAAGGTCGAGTCGAGGAAGGCGCCGAAGAGCGTCCCCTTGCCGGACATCCGGGAGTAGCGCCCGTCGAGCGTGTCCATCACCGAGCCGAGAACGAAGGCGACGCCGGCGAGGAAGAAGAGGCGCTGGGTGACCAGGACGGCGGCGACCAGGTTGCCGATCAGGCCGGCGATCGAGATCGCGTTCGGGGTCAGCCGCGACTCGATCAGGCGCTCGCGGGCATAGGCGCGCAGCTCCTGGCCGTTGCGGCGACTGTTTGGGACCCGCGTGGGGGCCGGCGAATCCATTCGCGTGAGGCTAGTCGATGGGGACCAATCCAGCAGGGGTTCCGCTTAACTTTTTGGAGGATCGGCTGGAGCCGCTTGAGGGCGTAGCTGACCAAAAAGTACAAGACGCTCCACCCCTACTGAGATGGTCCCCTAAGCCTCTGCTTCTTGCGGAGTGGGAGCGGTCCGCCAGGACCAGGCGTGGGGACGGGCTCGGGCCAGCAGCCGGTGGGCTACTACAGCTGCCGTGGCGGCGACCATCCAGCCCAGGGCCACGTCGACCCAGTAGTGGTTGGCGGTGACGATCACGACCCAGGCGATCAGCAGCGGCCAGGCCGCCCAGAAGGCCTTGGCGAAGCGGTTGCGGCAGACGATCGCGCCGGTGCAGCCGATCATCATCGCGAAGGCGCAGTGCATGCTCGGCACCGCCGCGTAGGGGTTGATGAAGATCTTCGCCAGGGTCGAGTCGTGGTTGACGTTGGAGAAGTCGGTGATCGTGTCGACGAAGCCGTGTTCGGGGAACATCCGCGGTGGCGCGGTCGGGAACAGGGTGTAGCCGACCAGCGCCAGGCCCATCGAGACGACGAACATATTGCGGACGAAGTAGTAGGACTCGTTGCGGCAGAGGTAGAGCCAGACGAGGAAGCCGAGCGCGATCGAGAACTGGGCGTTGAGGTAGGCCTGGTTGGCGACGTCGATCAGCCAGTGCGCGGGCAGGAAGAACGCTTGCAGGCTGGGCTCGAAGAAGGTGTGGGTCGAGCGCTCAACGTCGATCACCTGCTGGCCGTGGGCGATCGCCACGGTGCGCTGGCCGTCGGCGATGCCGCGGACGAGCTCGTAGGCAGTGTCTACTAGGACGAGGATGCCCAGCTGGCGCCCGGCGTCACCCCAGCCTTGGGGCAGCTTGGCTCCGATGCGGGCGAGGGTGCGAGACACCAGAAGGTGATTGTAATCCGCGCGTTAACGGGGGCGAATCGGCGCGCGGGTCCTGTCGGAGGGTGAGGGGGGCACTGCGGGCAGTCCACGGGCTGTCCTCGACCCCCCTCACCCTCCGCCACCCGCGCGAGATGCCGCTTTGGCTAAGCGACGAATTCCAAAACGTTGTCGATGACTCGGGCGTCGTCCAGCCAGGGCCAGTGGCCGGCGGCCGGGACCACTTGTAGCTTGGAGCTTGGGAGGGCCTCGGCGTAGGCGTTTGCGAAGCGGGTTGGGAAGTAGGGGTCTCGGTCGCCCCAGATGATTAGGGAGGAACAGGTGAGCCGGGAGAGGTTCTTGCCGGCGGTGGCCAGGCGGTCGGGATTGGCGTGGCGGTATAGGGCCAGGACTGCTGCTTGGGTGCCCTTGTCCCAGTGACGCCAGATCATGTCCACGAACTCGGTGGGCATCGGGCTGCGGTCGCCTCGGGCCTGGCGCAGGGTTCGCTCCATGCCCCAGCGCGTCGTCGTCGCGTTGGCGATCTCGCCCCAGGGACGGCGCCGCCAGATCTGGGCCACCCAGTGCCAACGGTAGCCGGGAAGCAGCGGGACCGTGTTGATCACGACGAGCTTCTCGACCAGCTGCGGCCGCCGTTGCGCCCCGATCAGCGCCAGGCCGCCCCAGTCGTGGACGACCAGCTTGCGCTGACCCACGCCAAGCTCGTCGAGGCACCTCTCAAGGAAGGCCGACAGCCCGTACATCGAGTAGTCGAACCGCGCCGCATCCGGCCGGTCCGACCGACCCCACCCCGGCATGTCGATCGCGATCGCAGCTCCCCCGCGCTCAAGGAAAGGAAGCCAGTCCTCGCCGTGCGTCGGATTCCCATGGCAATAGACCACCGGCGTCCCGTCTCCCGGAGCACGCCGATAGAAGACGCGCGTCCCGTCAACCACAAGCTCCCCCTCTTCGATGGCCGCTGCCACGCCCCGAACCCTACGGCGGCGAACGCCCGAGCCGCCGCCCCGCCGTCGAGGGCCGGCGCCCCTCGGTCGTGGGATAGAGCTCCGCTATCGCCGCCCCTCGCGCGGGTGGCATAGGGGAAGGGGGGTCGAGGACGGACCGTGGCCCGCCCGCAGTGCCCCCCTTCCCCTATGACAGGACCCGCGCGCCAACCGCGCCGATAGCGTCCCGGTCATTCCCTGGAAACGCCCCGACAAGCGCCGAGTCCGCGCGATCCGCGATCGCCTCCGCGAGATGTACGGACGCCCCGTCAACGAACCGCACGGCCATCCCATCGCCGAGCTGATCAAGACCGTCCTCTCCCAGCACACCAGCGACCGCAACCGCGACCGCGCCTTCGCCGCCCTGCGCGAGCGCTTCGCGACCTGGGAGGAGGTGCGCGACGCGCCCGTGAGCGAGGTCGAGGAGGCGATCCGGCCCGGCGGCCTCGGCAAGCAGAAGGCGCCGCGGATCCAGGCGATCCTCGAGCAGCTCGGCGAACCGCCCGACCTCGACTGGACCGAGACGGCGCCGCCGCAGGAGTCGATGGCCTACCTGGACTCGCTGCCGGGCGTGGGGCGGAAAACAGCGGCCTGCGTGCTGATGTTCACCTGGGACATCCCGGAGGTCCCGGTCGACGTCCACGTCTACCGGGTCGGCGGGCGCCTCGGCCTGTTCCCGGAAAGGGCCTCCTTCGAACGCGCCCACGACGAGATGCTGGCGATCCTCGACCCCGAGGACGCATACGAGCTGCACATGAACCTGATCCGCCACGGGCGCGAGCTCTGCCGCCCGAAACCGCGCTGCGCAGAGTGCGAGCTGCGCCGAATGTGTCCCTGGTACCGTGCCGGGCGCAAATGAGCAAAAAGACCTTCATCGTCTTCGGCCTGCTGGTCCTCTTCCTCGCCGTCCTGATCCCCTGGCTCGCCTTCCGCTCCAACGGCGACGCCGCCACGGGGGCCCAGGACGTGCCGGCCGACCTCAAGTCCGGCCAGAGCCTCTTCCAGACCAACTGCGGCACCTGCCACACGCTCTACGCGGCGGGGACCGACGGCAACTACGCGCCCGATCTCGACGAACTGCTCGCGCCCCTGGGGCCGCCCGAAGGCCCGACGGCCGCCTCGACGATCAAGCAAACCGAAGGCCGCGTCCTAAACGCGGTCGAAAACGGAGTCGACAGCACCACCACCCCGGGCCGCATGCCCGGCGGCATCCTCAACGAGCAGCAGTCCAAGGAAGTCGCCGAATTCGTCGCCCGCACCGCCGGCGAGGGCTAAACCCCGCCGACGGGACGAAATCCGGAACCTACTTCCGGAAATCGGCCCATCGGCAGGGGATCGCTAGTGCGCGAATCGCAGGGCACTGACTAGCCCCGCATGGTCGGAGTCCCAGAAGCCGTTCACTGGTTGGCGGCCGGTTACGGATGAAACTTTTAGCTTGATTTCGTTCGGGTCGCGGGTCATCACGTGGTCGACCTGGTGGTCGAAATCGGTGATGCTGCCGCCGGCTCCTTCCGCGAGCAGGCTCGACTTGAGGCAACAGCCGAGCGGGTCGTTGGTGCTGCGCTCGCGCATCCCGGCCGCGGTCAGGGTTTCGTAGGCCTGGCGGTCGCCCGGTTCGACCGTGTCGTTGTCGGAGTTGAGGTCGCCGACGAGGATGACCGGGAGCCCCGTCGTCGCCGGACCGCCCGGCGCGACCAGCTCAGCTGCCTGCAGGGCGCGGATGCTCGGCACCTGGGTGGCGGGGTCGAAGGCCTCGAGGTGGGTGTTGACGAAGCGGAAGGTGTGGCTGCCGCGCACCTTGGCATCGATCGCGACCCAACCGCGAGTGACGGTGATTTTGACGCCGCTGATCGTCTCGGTCAGCAGGTTGGCGAAGTGGGCCCCCTGGGGACGTTTGAAGGTGACGCCGGCGCCGTTTCGCACCAGAATCACGTCGCGCATCGTCAGGCGACCGTTGATCTCGGCATTGGGGATCACGCTGTTCGGCCCGTCGCCCGCCACGCCGTTCTCGTCGGCGGGGGCTTCGAAGTCGAACTCGTCCTGCGTGATCGCAACCCGGTACTGCGGCTTGCCTTTGCCGTATTTGCCTTTGCCTGTGTTGAGCTGGGCGAGAAGTTCGGCGAGGTAGTCGTAGCGAACGGTGGTCGCGGTCGGGACCGCGCCCGAGTTGAGCAGCGGTTCGAGACTCGGTGGCCCGGTGCGCCAGAGCGCCGCCTCCTGCAGGCCGACCAGGTCCGGCTTCTTCTTGAGGATCTCCTGCGCCAGGCCCTTGGCCCGGACGGGAAAATTATTGGCGGTCACTTCGCGCAGGACCTGGCCGTTGAGCTCGGTGAATTCGCCGACGCTTTTGGCCCCGATCGGCGGACCCAGGTCGGCGCCGAGGTAGAGGTTGCGGGTCATCACCGTGACTTCCTTGCCCTTGCCCTGGCTCGTGCCTTTGCCGCCTTTGCCGTGGTTGGCCTCGTGGCCCTTGTGGTGCCCGTGGTCCGGCGCCCCGGCCGAAGCCAGAGCGGGGAGCAGGGCGAAGATCGTCGCCGCGGACATGGCGAGCAGGACCGCCATCCGCCGGATCGAGCCGTGAGCGTGAATCAAGTTGTTCTCCTCTTCGTCGGCGATCCAAAAGACGCTCGGATCGATTGCGTAGAGGCGCCTCCCTTGCCCACAACCCACTATACGCGCAAAGGTTTTGCACGGCGGGCATGATCTGCCATACTGACGCTTAGATTTCCTAGACAGACAGACTAGACCTGGAGGTACTTGATAGTGGGTAAGACGATCGGGATCGACCTGGGCACGACCAACTCCTGCGTCGCCGTGCTGGAGGGCGGCGAGCCTACCGTCCTCGAGAACGCCGAGGGCGGGCGCACGACCCCGTCGGTGGTCGCCTTCACCGAGTCCGGCGACCGCCTCGTCGGCACCGTGGCCAAGCGCCAGGCGGTGATGAACCCCGAGAACACGATCTTCTCGATCAAGCGCTTCATGGGGCGCAAGGAGGCCGAGGTCAAAGAGGAGGAGACGATCGTCCCCTACAAGGTCGAGGCCGGCCCCAACGGCGACGTGCGGGTCGACGTGCGCGGCAAGCAGTACAGCCCGCCTGAGATCAGCGCGATGATCCTGCAGAAGCTGAAGACCGACGCCGAAGCGAAGCTGGGCGAGACGGTCGACAGCGCTGTGATCACCGTCCCCGCCTACTTCAACGACGACCAGCGCCAGGCGACGACCGACGCCGGCAAGATCGCCGGGCTCGAGGTGAAGCGGATCATCAACGAGCCGACCGCCGCCTCGCTCGCCTACGGGCTCGACAAGGAGACGGCCGACCACACGATCCTCGTCTTCGACCTCGGCGGCGGCACCTTCGACGTCTCAGTGCTCGACATCGGCGACGGCGTCTTCGAAGTGAAGGCGACCGCCGGCGACAACCACCTCGGCGGCGACAACTGGGACAAGGCGATCGTCGAGTGGCTGGTCGCCGAGTTCAAACGCGACCAGGGCGTCGACCTCGCTGCCGACAAGAACTCGCTGCAGCGACTCTACGAGGCCGCCGAGAAAGCGAAGATCGAGCTCTCCTCGGCGCAGGAGACGCAGATCAACCTGCCCTTCATCACCGCGGTCGAGGGCCAGCCCAAGCACCTCGACTTCAAGCTGACCCGCTCGAAGCTGAACGAGCTGACCGGCGAGCTGCTGGAGCGCGTCGTCGGCCCGGTCAAACGGGCGCTCGAGGACGCCGGCACCGACGTCGACCACGTCGTCCTGGTCGGCGGCATGACCCGGATGCCCGCGGTGCGCGAGAAGGTCGAGGAGCTGACCGGCAAGGAGCCCCACCAGGGGGTCAACC
>DASSMU010000202.1:0-9390 GCA_035701465.1 Solirubrobacterales bacterium | reverse complement strand
TCTTCCTGCTGATGCTCGACTCCACGGTGGTCGCGCTGGCGCTGCCGACGATCGAGAAGGAGCTCCACGCCTCCGCCGACAACGTGCAGTGGATCCTGAACGGCTACCTGCTCGTGATCAGCGTGCTGGTCGTGACGGCGGGTCGCCTCGGCGACATCTACGGGCGCAGACTGGTCTTCCTGATCGGGATGGCGATCTTCGCCGCCGGCTCGGTCTTGGCCGCAGTCGCCGGGGACGATCCCGTGCTGGTCGCCGCCCGCGTGGTGCAGGGCATCGGCGGGGCGGCGATGCTCTCGCTCTCCCTGGCGATCGTGAGCCACGCCTTCCCCGCGGAGCAGCAGGCGAAGGCGCTCGGGATCTGGGCCGCGGTCTCGGCGATCGCGCTCGCGGTCGGCCCGCTCGCCGGCGGGGCGCTGATCGAGGTCGACTGGCGGGCGATCTTCTGGATCAACCTGCCGATCATCGTCGCCGGGTTCCTGATCATGTTGGTGGCCGCCACCGAGTCGACCGACCCCGCCGCCGGGCGCCGGATCGACGTCCCCGGCCTCGTCGCGCTGACGATCGGGCTCACCGCCGTCGTCCTCGCGATGATCCAGTCGCGCGCCTGGTCGGCGCCGACGGTCGTCGTGCTCGGCGTCGTCGGAATCGTCGCGCTGATCGCCTTCTGGCGGATCGAGCGGCGGGTCGATGACCCGATCGTCGAATTCGACCTCTTCCGCAACGGGCCGTACTTCGGCGCCAGCGCCGCCGCGTTCGCGATCGTCGGCTGCTATTGGGGGTGATGTTCTTCCAGCCCCAGTACCTGCAGGACGTTCGCGGCCACTCGGCGATCGAGAGCGGGGTGCTGGTGCTGCCGATCACGGCGCCGATGATCCTGATCTCGCCGTTCTCGGGCCGGCTGATCGGGCGCTTCGGCGCTCGTCGCCTGATGACGGCCGGGATGCTGTTCGGGACCGTCGGTCTCGTCTTCCTCACGCAGATCGGCGCGTCGAGCTCCTACGGCCTGGTGCTCGTCGGGTATCTGCTGTTCGGGATCGCCCTCGGCCTCGTCTACGCGCCGATGTCGACCGCGGCGATGGCGGCGATGCCGGCTGAGAAGGTCGGCATCGCCTCCGGCGTACTGGCGATGGACCGTGTGATGGCGGGGACGATCGCCCTCGCCGCCACCGGCGCCGTGTTCCACGCCCTGCACGGAGGCAGCGATTCCTTTGCCGCCGCGGTGGCCGGCTCGACCTGGGTCTCGGTCGGCCTCTGCGTCCTCGGCACCGGTCTCACCTGGGCCTTCGTGCGCGACCCGGAGCGCCTCGGTCCCGACCCCTCGGTGGCCGGATCGCCCGAGCCGGAGGCGCTTCAGCACCACGCCCATCACCGTCGCTTCCACCTCTGAGGCACGAACTGCATCGACTTCTAGGCCTAGTAAGCAGAGAAGTTGATGCAGTTCGGGTTAACGTTAAGCGGCAGATGCGGGCTTGAGTGATCGCAGTCCTTGACAACGACCATCCCGACCTGTCCACTTGGGATTGACCACTCCGCATTCCAAAGCGGTTTTTGCCATTCTAGACAGCGATGTCAGCGCTTCCTGGGGATGAGCTTCACGAGTTGTCAGAACGCCAGGATCCCCGTCTACTGAGGGCTCTCGACGTCGTTGCGCCCGGGGGCGCCCTGCGCGAGGGCCTCGACAACATCGTCCACTCCCGCACCGGCGGCCTGATCGTCGTCGGCGACCCGGGAGACATCTCCCACCTGCTCTCCGGCGGGATCAAGCTCGACATCGACTACTCGCCGGCGATGCTCTACCAGGTGGCGAAGATGGACGGGGCGATCGTGCTCAACGCCGAGGCGACGAAGATCGTCTGGGCCAACGTGCAGCTGATGCCCGACCCGACGATCCTCTCGTCCGAGACCGGGACTCGCCATCGCACCGCCGAGCGCGTCTCCAAACAGACCGAGGCGCTGGTGATCGCGATCTCCCAGCGCCGCGACGTCGTCTCCCTCTACGTCGAGGGGACGAAGTACATCCTCCAGGACATCCCGGCGGTGCTGGCCAAGGCCAATCAGGGCCTGGCGACGCTCGACAAGTACCGCGACCGGCTGGACCAGGTCTCCAACCGGCTCACCGTGCTCGAGTTCGAGGGCGGCGGCGTCCTCTACGACGCGCTCGCCGTCCTCCAGCGCGCCGAGCTGGTGACCCGGATGGCGGTCGAGGTCGAGCGCTACATCGTCGAGCTCGGCACCGAGGGCCGCCTGATCGAGATGCAGCTGGAGGAGACGATGGTCGGCGTCGCCGCCGACAAGACGGCGCTGATCCGCGACTACAGCGTCGAAGACTCCGAGGAGAACCTGGCCACGGTGGTGCAGTCGCTGGCGCGGATGCCGCACCAGGACGTGCTCGACTTCGGCCGCCTCGCCGAGCTGCTCGGCTACGACCGCAAGCTCAACACCTTCGACTTCCCGGTGGCCTCGCGGGGCTACCGCGTGCTCGGCCGCGTGCCGCGCATCCCCAAGCTTGTCGTCCAGAAGATCATCCACGAGCTGGGTGGGTTGGAGGAGGTACTCGCTGCCTCCGACGCCGACCTCGAGGCCGTCGACGGTGTCGGCTCGACAAGAGCCAAGGACATCCGCGAGGGCCTGCGCAGGCTCCAGGAGGTCGATCTGGTTGACCGGTACCTACAGAGCTGAGACGGCGATCGGCGCCGTCGACGAGAGAAAGGAGCACCCGATTTCTGAGCTAGCAGAGGAGGCCATGGAGGTGGACTTCGAGCCGGACGTCCCTTACGTCTGCGACTTCGAGGAGGGTGACAAGGTCGTCTATCCGCACCACGGCGCCGGCCTCGTATTGAAGAAGGAGTCCCGCGAGCTGATGGGGGAGGAGCGGGAATACCTGACGATCAAGATCCTCCACAACGAGCTCACGGTGATGGTTCCGTGCGAAAACGCCGGGGTCGCTGGGCTTCGCCGGGTGATCGACGAGGTGGAAATCCAGAAGGTGACCGGCGTTCTCACCGACGAAGTGTCGGACATGCCGAAGAACTGGAACCGGCGCTTCAAGTACAACCGCGAGAAGATCAAGACCGGCGACGTCTTCGAGCTGGCCGAGGTCGTCCGCAACCTCGCCATCCGCGAGATGGAAAAGGGCCTCTCCACCGGCGAGAAGCAGATGTACACGCGGGCGAAGAAGATCCTCGCTTCGGAGTTCATGTACGCGCTCGACAAGGACGAGGAGGGCGCGGAGGAATACCTCGACGGACTGCTGGAGGAGCGCTTCGCCGCCACGGCGACCGCCTAGGTCCAGCAGCGTCACCGCGATCATCGCGGCCGCCGGTTCCGGGGAGAGGCTCGGGGCCGGCGGCCCGAAGGCGTTCGTGCCGCTGGCCGGCAGGGCGATGGTCGAGTGGTCGGTGGCGGCCTGCCGTGCCGCCGCCTCCGTCCGCTCGATCGTCGTCGCCTGCCCGCCCGGGCACATCCACGAGTTGGCGGGCAGCGACCTGGGCGTGGTCGACGGCGGCGCCACACGGGCGGAATCCGTGCGCAACGCGCTGCAGGCCGTCGGCACCGAGCTTGTCGCGATCCACGATGCGGCAAGGCCGCTGGTGACGCCGGAGCTGATCGAGGAAGCGATCGCGACCCTGGTTGCGGACCCGGAGGCCGCCGGGGCGATCGCCGCCGTCCCGGTTGCCGACACGGTCAAGCAGGTGTCGCAGTCGAGTCGTGCTCCGTTTGGGAGCGCAGAGAGCCGAAAGGGAGCGCGCGTCGTCGAATCGACCCTCAGCCGCGAGAGGCTGTGGGCTGCCCAGACGCCTCAGGTGTTTCGGGTCGAGGTACTGCGGGAGGCGCTGGAGGCCGACCCCGAGCGGGTTGCCGACGCGACCGACGAGGCGATGCTGGTCGAGGCGGCGGGAGGGAGGGTCTTGATCCATCCCTCCCCGGCGGAGAACCTCAAGGTGACCACGCCGCTCGACCTGAAGCTCGC
The DNA here is from genome assembly GCA_035701465.1 of Solirubrobacterales bacterium. Lineage (GTDB taxonomy): Bacteria > Actinomycetota > Thermoleophilia > Solirubrobacterales > 70-9 > VRUE01. Next base: position 5,420 of record DASSMU010000202.1, on the reverse strand, counting down.
CGAGCTCCTCCTCGCGGAGCGCTCAGCTGAGTAGGACCCAGGCGAGCGCCGCCGCGAAGCAGACCTGGCCGACGCCGAGGGCGATGCCGAGGCTGTCCGCGCCGAGCCCGCCGGCTATCAATGCGCCGCCGGCAAAGGCGGCGAAGAGCACGACCAGCTGGCGGATCATCGGCGCGGCTCCCCGATCTTCTGCGGTTCGGCCGGCAGGCCGGCGACTGCGCGCGTGCCGTCGTCCATGTGTCGTTGCCGGCGTCGTTCGTAGAGCCTGCGCTGGATGAAGAGGGTGAAGACGCCGGCCAGCACGATCGCGGTCAGGTTGACCGCCAGCTGGGCCATCGCGCCGCGCCATTCCGACCAGTCGGCGAGTGCGGCGGCGACGCCGATGTTGGCTGCGGCCGGGATCGTCGTCACCGAGATCAGCACCCCGATCAGCGCCCCCGACTTGGCCGAGGTCAGCGAGAGCACCCCGGCGGCGCCGGCGAAGCAGGCGACGATGAAGGAGAAGTCGTCGGGCTTGGAGATGAACTGGGTCAGCGGGTGCATCGAGCCGCTGAAGTCGGAGGCAAGCAGCCCGGTCGCCTTCGAGAGCAGGGTGAAGAGGAAGGCGGCCGTGATGCCGACCGGGAAGCCGACGGCGAGGGCTGTGAGCGAGCGCAGGGCGACCTCGCGCCGGCGCTCGACCAGCGCCACGCAAAACCCCGCGATCGGACCGAACTCGGGCCCGACCACCATCGCGCCGACGATCAGGATCGGCGAGCCGAGGTAGATGCCGACCGAGGCGATCAGGCAGGCAAGGGTCATGAAGATGAGGAAGTTGCCGCCCAGCTCGGTGCTCTCGGAGGTGCGCGCCTCGACCTCCTCCCAGACGACCGCGTTGGAGGGCTTCCCCTGGGCGGCCCGCTCGGCTCGGTCGGCTGCATCGGAGATCTGCGAGTCGATCTGCTCGAGCGCGATCGAGCCGTCGCGCGCCACGCCCAGCTCCTTCAAGTCCTCGATCAGCACGCTGGCTTCCTCGCGGGCGATGTCGCAGAGGACCACGTCGCCCTTCGGCTGACGGGCGGCCCCGGCGAGGAAGACCAGGTTGGAGGCCGACGGCGCCGCTTCGAGCAGGTCGAGGACCTCCTGGCAGCGGTCTGCCGGGACGACGATCCGCAGGTGGACCATGGGTCTCAGCGTATCCGCGACCAAGGCTGACTTCGTCTTTTCCGGTGCTGTTGGACTGGAAAACGCGAACTCAACCTGGAGGTGAACCATCTAGGCTCGCGTCTCCGTGCTGACCGATTACCACCTGCACCTGCGGCCGGATGAGCCGAACACCGCGGCAGAGCGGTTCTTCACCGCGGAGAACGTCGATCGCTACCTGGCTGCCGCGGCCGCGGCCGGGATCGAGGAGCTGGGGGTCTCCGAGCACGTCTATCGCTTCACCCAGGCGCTGGAGCTCTGGCGCCATCCCTTCTGGGAAGAAGAGGCCCGTGACGACCTCGACGCCTATTGCGAGTTCGTCCGCGGCACCCCTCTGCGGCTCGGGGTCGAGTGCGACTACATCCCCGCCGCCGAGGACCGCACCGCGTCGTTGCTGGAGGCGCGCGACTTCGATTACGTCGTTGGGTCGGTCCACTTCGTCGGCGACGCCGCCGTCGACCACCCGGGCTGGGACGTCTGGGAGGGCAAGGGGGACCCGGACGAGGTCTGGCGCCGCTACTTCGCCGCTCTGGCCGAGTGCGCTCGCTCCGGCCTCTTCGACATCCTCGCCCACCCCGACCTGGTCAAGGTCTGGGGGACCGCCCGGCCGCTGCCCGAGCGCGACCTGCGCCACTACTACGAGCCGGCGATCGAGGCGATCGCCGAGAGCGGGATCGCGGTCGAGGTGTCGACGGCGGGGCTGCGCAAGCCAGTCGGCGAGATCTATCCGGCACGCGCCTTCGCCGAGATGTGCGTCGAGGCGGGGGCCGCCTTTGCGCTCTCCTCCGATGCCCACCTGCCGGAGCAGGTCGGCTTCGGCTACGAGCAGGCGGTCGAGTTCCTCGGCGATCTCGGAGTCGGCGAGATCGCCGTCTTCGAGGGCCGCCGCATGCGGCTGGAGCCGCTCGGGCCCGCGGTGCGCGAGGATTGATCGATGAGCGTCGGAATCGGCTACGACAGTCACCGCTTCGCCGAGGGTTGCCGCCTGGTCCTGGGCGGGGTCGAGATCGAGCACCCTCGCGGCCTCGCCGGACACTCCGATGCCGACGTCCTCACGCATGCCGTGATCGACGCGCTGCTCGGGGCTGCGGGGATGGGTGACATCGGCACCCTCTTCCCAGACGACGAGGAGCGCTGGCAGGGCGCCGACTCGATCGACCTGCTGCGCACCGTCGTCGGCACCGTCTCCGGCCGGATCGTCAACGTCGACGCGACCCTCGTCTGCGAGGAGCCCCGCATCGGCCCGTTCCGCGCCGAGATGGAGCGGATCCTTGCCGAGGCGACCTCGGCGCGAGTCAGCGTCAAGGCGACCACGAACGAGGGCATGGGCTGGATCGGGCGCGGCGAAGGGATCGCCTGCATCGCCGTGGCCTCGATCGATAGCGAATAACCTTCCCGGTTGGATGGGAACTCTCGGTTCTATAGCTGCGGGTGTGCGCCAGTCGGTCTCCGACGTGGTCTTCGAGGCGAAGGTGCTGCACGGGGCGGGGATCGTTGGCGCCTCGCGGCCCGACAGGACCGCCAAGGTCGCCGCCACCTTCCTGCGCTGGGGCGCCTCGCCGGCGACCGGCGTCGCCACCGCGGCGCACAAATACCCGCACGAGACGATGCTGATCGACGAGCGCGGCTCGCTCACCTTCGAACGCGTGCACCGTCGCACCAACGCCCTCGCCCATGCCTTCGCCGAGATGGGGATCGGGCCGGGAGACGGCATCGGGATCATGTGCCGCAACCACCGTGGCTTCGTCGAGACGACCCTTGCCACGGCCAAGCTCGGCGCCAGCGCGCTCTACCTCAACACGATGTTCGCCGGACCGCAGCTGGTCGAGGTGATGCGGCGTGAGGGGCCGAAGGCGCTGGTCTACGACGAGGAGTTCGCCGGCCTGCTCGACGGGGTGGACGAGAGCGTCGTGCGGATCGTCGGCTGGACCGACGGGACCTCGGAGGAGCAGACGCTCGACTCGCTGATCGCCGCCGGCGAGGACTCCAACCTGAAGCCGCCGCCCGATAAACCGCGCTTCGTCATCCTCACCTCCGGCACCACGGGAGCGCCGAAGGGAGCGCAGCGCTCCAGCCCCGACGGGCTGCTGACGATGGCGGCGCTGATCGACAAGATCCCCTACCGCGCCCGCGAGACGATGATGATCGCGGCGCCGCTCTTTCACTCCTGGGGTTTCTTCCACTTCATCGTCAGCCTGCCGACCGCCTCGACGATGGTCCTGCGCCGCCGCTTCGACGAAGAGGGGACCCTGCGCGCCGTGCAGGACCACCGCGCCCAGGTGCTCGCCGTCGTTCCGGTGATGCTGCAGCGTATCCTCCGCCTCCCGGAGGAGACGCTCTCCGCCTACGACCTCTCCTCGCTGCGGATCACCGCGGCGTCGGGCTCGGCGCTGCCCGGCGAGCTGGCGACCGAGTGGATGGACCGCTTCGGCGACACCCTCTACAACCTCTACGGCTCGACCGAGGTCGCCTACGCGACCGTCGCCACCCCCGAGGACCTGCGGACGGCGCCGGGAACCGCGGGGAAGCCGCCGCGCGGCACCGTCGTGCGGCTCTACGACGAGGCGGGGCGCGAGGTGCCGACCGGCGAGGTCGGGCGGATCTTCGTCGGCAACGAAATGTCCTTCGAGGGATATACCGGCGGCGGCGGAAAGGAGGCGATCGACGGACTGCTCTGCAGCGGCGACGTCGGCCATCTCGATCCCGACGGCCGACTCTTCATCGATGGCCGCGACGACGAGATGATCGTCTCCGGCGGGGAGAACGTCTTTCCGCGCGAGGTCGAGGACCTGCTCGCCGATCACAGTGCTGTGGTCGAGGTCGCCGTGATCGGGGTCGATGACGAGGAGTTCGGCCAGCGGCTGAAGGCCTTCGTGGTCGTCGCGGGGGAAGCAGAGGTTTCCGAGGACGAGCTGAAAAGCCACATCAAGGCCAACCTCGCCTCATTCAAGGCGCCGCGCGAAATCGAGTTCCTCGAGGAGCTGCCGCGCAACGCGACCGGCAAGGTCCTCAAGCGGGAGCTGCACGCTCGCGAGGCGAAGAGTCCGTCCCGGTAGGCCAGGGCGAGAACACGTCCCGGTAGGGGTTCCGCTTAACTTTTTCGGTGAAGCGGAGTTGGGCTTGGCGCCTCCACCCGAGCTGACGAAAAAGTACAAGACGCTCCACCCCTACCGGGACGTGTTCCGGTCGCGTCCCCGTCATATCGCTAAATGCGTCCTTTTGCTTCGAGCAGGGGTAGATAGGCCTCCGGGGCGGATAGTAGGTTGCCGGTTCATGGGCGATTCTGTGGTTCAGCTGAAGGCGGTCGGTGCGGCCACCGAAGAGCTGCACGAAACCGCCAAGCAGGCGCTCGAGTGGGTGCGGGTCAGCGAGGAGCGTGTTGCCAAGGCCGAAGCGAGGGCCGAGAGGGTCCATGCCGAGGTCAAGGAGCGGGCGCTGGCGACTCTGCGCAAGCTGGGCGAGGAGGGGCGTGAGCGAATCGTCACCGAACGGTTTAGACGCAAGGAGGCCGAGGCGCGGGCTACCCGCGCCGAGCAGGCCAGGGACCGCGCCGAGAAGGCCTTTGAGCAGGCGCAGAAGCGGGCCCAGGGCGACCGGGAAGCGTTCAACGTCGAGTTGGGCTCGGTCCGGGCCGATGCCGAGAAGTCGCTCGCCGAAGAGCTCGAGCGCCTTGAGCGGGAGGCCGAGCGCGCCGGCAAGGAGATGCTCGACCAGATGAAGCTGGAGGCCGACCAGCGGGTTGCCGCGGCGGAGCAGCGCGCCGCGGAAGCCGAGGCTTCCGCGAGCGAGGCCCACGAGATCGCGGTGCGGCTCGAGGCGGAGATCGAGGAGCGCGTGATGCAGGGGACCGAGGACGTGCGGCGCGAGGCGGAGGAGCGGGTCAGGGCGCTGGTCGAGAAGGTCGAAGGCGAGGCGACCGAGAAGGCCAGGGCGCGTGCCGAGGAGGCGCTGAAGGCGGAGTCCGAGCGGATCAAGATGCAGGCCGAGCAGCGCGAGGAGCGGGTTCGGCAGGCGGCGGAGGACGAGATCAAGGCGAGCGCTTCACGGGCGCGGCGCGAGGTCCTTGCAGCGGCCGACGCCACGGCGCCCAACTGGGCGCGGCGCGAGGCCACTGCTTCGGGGTCCGGTTACCGGACGTTCTAGCGGAGTGGGGAGTCGGGCACCACTCCCCGCTCAACTTTTTCGGTGGGACGGAGATCGCTGGACGCGCGGGCGTGTTCGGCGAAAAAGTACAAGCC
>DASSMU010000201.1:0-4373 GCA_035701465.1 Solirubrobacterales bacterium | reverse complement strand
GGGAGAAGGTGACGATGTTCTCCTCGTTCCAGAGTTCCCACTGACGGATCGGCATGCGCGGCAGGTCCGGGTTTTCTTCCCAGAACTTCCCGTCCGGCCCGTAACGGCGAACGGCTTCGCGCAGGAAGCTGGTCCAGGCATAGCGCTGCCAGGCGCTTTCGACCGGTTCGGCGCTGGGATACGGCGAAACCCATTCGGGCGTGCCCCAGAGGAAGGGGAAGACCCTCATCCCGTGCTGGGCCGCCCGCTCGACCTGAACGTCGAACGCCGACCAGTTCGGATCGTCGAGGTTCGCGGCATCGGGCTCGATCGAGGCCCAGGCCAGCGGCATCCGCACGCTTTCGATCCCCGCAAGCTGCATCAGCTCGTAGTCGGAGCCGGTGGTAACCCCCTGCGGCGAGATCCCGACGAACCCCCGCGGCAGGACCGGCGAGGCAGCCGCAGTCGGCGCCAGCGCCAGCAGCGCCACGATCAGGATCATGAGAAGGCCTCTGCGCATATGTCCTACAGAGTGACCCCTCACGCAGACAAAAGTCGCGCCCATCGGGGGGGCGCAAGGCGATTCATCGGCTTAACTGTCCGCGGTCCTCGAGTCAGCCACCGACGATCGGCAGGCTAACCGTCAGATTGGAGACCTGCACGGTGAAGGCGAGGTCGTTGCTGGGGCGCAGGTAGGGAGCATCGCTGCCGAGCAGCACGAGCTTCGCCGTATGCCCGGCAGCGAACGCGTAGCCGTTTCCGTGCAGCTGGAAGGTGATCTGGCCGCTCTGGTTTGCGGTCAGGCGGTAGGCGCCACGCGTGACCAGGCGCTCGCTTCCGTCCGGGGCGACGTCGAAGAGCATCGAGTCGAGCTCGCCGAATTCGCCAACGGTCTGGATCGTCGCGGTGACGGTCGGCAACCCGAGCATCGTGAAGCCGGAGCCGGCCGGCTGCTGATAGCTGGCTGTTCCGATCGCCGGGGCCGGCGTAACGGTCTTGCAGGCGTCGGTCGTCCCGCCGATCGGGTCGAACTGGGCGCTTGTGACCGGGTCGCCGTTAGCCGTCACCAGCTGGGCAGCCGCCGAACCGAAGGAGATAGCGCCGGTGTGCAGCTTGCTATAGCTCGGCGCGCTGTAAGGACCGCCATCGGGCTCGGTTGCAGGACAGGTTTGCGTGTAGGCCGTCACCGAGCCGGCCGCCGGGCCGGCGTGGCCGCCGCGCAGGTAGCGGTCAAAGAAGGCGGCGCCTTGTTCGTTGAACGCGTCGTTCGCGGTCGGCTTGTTCGATCCGCGGCTGTGGCCGAGGTCGCCGAACTGGAGGCTGACGGGGCTGCTGCCGCTTGCCTGGTTGTAGATGCGGATCGCCTGCTCCGGCGGGAAGAGGTCGTCGGTCCAGCCGTTCTCGATCAGCAGCGGCGCCGGCGTGCCGGGCAGGCCATAGGCCTGATGGTGGGCGTAGATCTCGGCCAACCGTTCCACGGCAACCGGACTGGGCGGCTCTCCGGCGTTGACGAGCGCGAAGTCAGCGGTGAGGTCGGCGTCGGGATTCGTGCACGGGGCGCTCGCCGGCGCGTCTCCGCAGTAATAGCCGCTCGTCTTCCCAAGGGCAAACAAGCCGGTGACGTAGCTGGATATCGGGATTCCCAACGGTTCGAGGCTTTGCCGTGGCGGAGCCACCTGCGTGTCCAGGAAGCGCCCGTTGGGAAGCAGGGCGTCGACCAGGTCCGACCAGGGCCAGCGTGGCCACGCCGCGGCTATCGAGAGCGACTTCCCCTTGGGGCTCGTCCAAGGCGCGAAGCTCCCGTCCGGCATGCGAATGCGATTGCGGAGGTAGGCGAGCTCCATGCTCTGGCCGCCGCCGTAGGAGATTCCGGTGACGCCGAGCGCGTGAGGCTTGGCGAAGCCCTCGTCGACAAGCAAACCGAGCAGGTACTGGGTGTCGCGGGCCTCGTAGCGAGTGTCGGCGAGGCGGATGTAGCCCTGACCGCACGGGCCCGAGTGGTAGCCCGTCGGCCCGCCGCCGCAGGAGTGGCCGAACCCACGGGCGGTGTAGTTGACCACCGCATAACCCTGACGGGCGAAGTAGTCGTTGTTGTAGTGGAACGTGACGGAGCCGTCCCCCGTGGGGTCGGTCGACTCGAAGTCGGTCTTTTCGCCGCCATAGCCATGCAACATGACGATGGTCGGGTAAGGGGCGGCGATCCCCGCCGGCGGCAGGGTGACGTCAACGTCAAGCGGCACGCCGTCGAAGGAGGGCACTCCATCGAGAGTCTGCCCGGCAGAGCCGTCAGTGGTCGGACAAAAGCGGACGCCGTCGGCCTGCACCGTGCACGCGTGACCGAATGGCGTCTTGGCCACGGCCACAGAGGACGAGGCGGCCACACCGAGGACCGATACTCCGATGAAGAGCAACAAGCGACGCATCGAGGAATAATATACCCAGAAATAGGTAGTGCCGCTCACCGGGGCGATCGGATCCCCCGCCTCCTCGGCCCTCGTGACGCTCGCGGGATTTCCCCACAACGACATTGGCGGGTTTCGGCGGACGCGAAGAACAAGCGCCGCACCGACCATGCTCTTGTCCGCCTCAACAGATCAGAGGTCGTCGTGAGGGCGCGGATCTTGCGAAGGGTCGCCCCTGGGCATGTCGACGGCGCGCATGGCGCTGGCAGGACTCGGCGGCGGCTCCTGCTCCCGCGCGTCGCTCCCTCGAACAGTCCCCAGCAGCACCACCCCACGACTAACCCTGCATTAATTTAGATGTGAACCTCAACCTCCAACTCCGTTTACCTGAAACGGGGGCCGGTCACTGCTTGCCCAGTGGGTATATCGGACGCGACCGCCCGGCAGGTGCGGGCGGTCGCGTTGCTCGTTTATGGCTGTGCTGGTGCTATTCGGTTATGTGTGTTCCGATTAACGGCGTCGTCGTGATGTCTAATTTGCGCACGCTGGGGCAGAAAGTGCCTTTTGTCAAATTGACCGTTTTTTCCTGAAGCGAGATTTCCCCGTTCGCCGCAGTCGATAATAATAAACCTTTGGCAGTGCCGATGAGCCCTTTGCCGTTGTAGAAGCATTTGATGCCGAGGCAGTTGACGAGGACTTCGCCTTCACCGGCCACGCTGCCGGTTTCGTGCCCTGACTTTTCGACTTCGACTCTGGAGGAGGCGCTTTCTTCGGTGACGGTGCAGCTGGAGCCGCAGTTAGAAAAGGTGAAGTTGCCTTCGACCACTGCTTGGCCTGCTTCGCCTTCTTCGACTACTTCTCCTAAGAATAAGACGTTGCATGAGACCGTGATGGTGTTGGTTAACAGGATCGCTTTGCCCACCGAGGTTTCGTGGACGTGCGTAATGATGTTGCCTTTTGCGCAATTTGCTTCGTCAGCTGTGCACAGATGGGTGCCCGCCATCGCCGAGCTGCCGCCGACGAAGGCCATCGCCATCAACGCGGCAAGCGCGATGAGGCCGAACATCTTTAGTGATTTCATTTCGTTTCTCCTTCTCGGCGATTACCGCCGAGGTTCGAATTTACAGCTACAAGTTTGATCGGTCAGTCAACAAGGAAGGGGCCCGGTGGAGAGCGGCCCTACCTTTGGAGAAAGGGTTACAGCCATTCCCCAGCTGCCAGTTACAGATAAGGGCGAGGCAGAAGGCCAGGAAGCAAAAGGGCACGGAGAAATTGCTACCTCATTGCTACCTTGACCCTCCCAAAAACGACGGAGCCCCGCTCACAAGCGGGGCTCCTAGACATCGGGGCGCCCGGATTTGAACCGGGGACCTCACCGACCCGAACGGTGCGCGCTACCAGGCTGCGCCACGCCCCGAGAGGCGGCGATTATCCCAGAACGGGCCGGTGACTACTGGACCGCTTCGATCGCGGCTTCGATCTGGGACAGGCTCGGGCCGTCCTGAAGGGTGCGGGTGCCGCCGGGGCCGCTGACGATCGCCGCCTGACGCGTGCGGATGCCGAGACCCGTGCCGAGTTCTTCGTAGCTGTCGAGCTTGCGGCTGATCGCGCCGTCGGAGCCGCCTTCGTCTTCGAGGTATTCCAGCCATTCGGGCTCGTTCAGTTCCTCGATCCCCCCCGCTACCGAGTCGAGGAAGCGCTGGTCGATGCCGAAGCGTTTCGCCTCGCCCTGGTTGCGGAAGAAGAGATATGTGTACTGCCAGCCGTAACCCTGCTGGGCCGCCGCCTCGGCGCCGTAGAAGCCGAGCTCCTGCGGGCTTTCGCTGACCGAGTAGTGGCGGTAGAGCAGCTTCACGTCGCCGGGGCGGGCGTATTTTTCGGCCAGGCCGGGAATCGTGCCGAGGAAGTCCTCGCGGCAGCTCGAGCACTGCAGGTCGTTGAAGACCTGGATCGAGACCGGGGCGTCGGAGGAGCCGAGGCGGTCGCCTTCCT
>DASSMU010000200.1:0-17943 GCA_035701465.1 Solirubrobacterales bacterium | reverse complement strand
TGAGCTCGATCCGCCCGCCTCGGCGGTTGCCTACGAGCTGACCGACCTTGGCCGCGAGCTGGACCCGCTGCTGCTCGAGCTGGGTCGCTGGGGCCTCAACTTCTACGAGGCCGACCCCGCTGAAGACCTCGAACCGTCCTGGTTGCCGAACTCGCTGCGCATCGTCCTGCATCCGCCGGCGGATGCTGCGATCACGATCCAGCTGCGCTCGGAGGGCAAGGCTTTTTGCGTCGAGGTCGCCGCCGGCCGGGTGACCGCCGAAAGGGGAGAGGCGGTTGCTCCCGATCTGACGATGTCGGGTCCGCCCCGGGCGGTGCTCGCGACGCTGATCGTTGGCCAGCAGCTCGTGCCGGGAGTGGAGATCTCCGGTGACCAGGCGGCCTTCGAGGCCCTGCGCGAGATGGTGGTCCTGCCCGAGCACCTGCGCGAAGGCGCAGAGGCGGCGATCGACGCCGCTACCGCTCGTACAGCTTGACGACGCGGACGCTGTCCGCGGGGGCGGCGTCGACGCAGAGGTTGCAGAGGACGCACTCGTCGAGGTTGCCCTCGACCAGCTCGACACCGGAATCGGTCGCCTTGAAGATGTCAACCGGGCAGACTTCCTCCAGCTTGGCGGCAAGCGCCGCGTCGCCGGCGACCGAGGCGTCGACCTCGACGTCGATGAAGACCTTGCTCAGCGTCTCGGCCATCAGGCCGTCACCCCCAGCTTCTGCTTGACCGCGTCGGGGATCTCGTCGATCCGCTCGACCACGCGGATCCCAGCCGCTTCGAGGCGGGCGATCTTCTCCGTCGCGGTGTCCTCGACGCCCTCGACGATCGTGCCGGCGTGGCCGAAGCTCATCCCCTTCATCTCCTCGTCGTCCATGAACTTGCCTGCCATGAAGGCGACGATCGGCAGGCGCGAGTCGTTGTCCTTGACCCATTCGGAGAGCTGTGCCTCCATGCGGCCGCCGGGCTCGGTGTAGATCACGATCGCCTGGGTCTGCTCGTCGGCCTCGAAGTAGGGCATCAGCTCGGCGTAGGTGGAGCCGATGATCGCGTCGCCGCCGATAGAGACCGCGGTGGAGACGCCCAGGCCCGCTTGGGTAAGCGAGGAGGAGATCTCGGTGGTCATCCCGCCGGAGCGGCTCATCACGCCGACCGGTCCCGGCGCGTAGGCCTTGGCCGCGTCCTTGGCGGGGCCGCCGATGCCGCCCATCTTGCAGACCTCGGGGACGATCAGGCCGAGGCAGTTGGGGCCGATGATCCGCGCCCCGCGCAGATTGGCCAGCTCGACCATCTGGGCGACGTCACGGCGCGGGATCCGCTCGGTGACGATCACGATCAGCTCGATCCCGTTCTCGATCGCCTCCAGGACGGCGTCCTTGGTGAAGGCTGGGGGGACGGTGACGACCGAGCCGTCGATCGGCCCGCCGTGGTTCTCGACCGCCTGGGCGACGGTGTCGAAGACCGGCACGCCGTGCACCTCGCGGCCCTTGCGTCCCGGGGTTACCCCGCCGACGACCTTGGAGCCGTAGTCGAGGCACTCGCGGGTCAGGTTGACCGCCTCGCGCCCGGTGATGCCCTGGACGATGAAGGTCGTCTCCTTGCTCAGCAGGATGCTCACGCCTCCACCTCCACCGAGGTGTCGCAGTTTCCGCCGTATAGCGGAGGCAAGTACGACCGCAAAGCCGCCGCCGCCGGGTGCGAGGCGGTGATGTCGCGGTTTCCGTCGGATAGCGATGGAAAGTGCGACATCATGCCGGGGCTCCTTGGATCTTTGAAACCGCGCGGCCGGCCGCCTCCCACATCGAGACGCTCCGGTCGCAGTACTCGACCCCGTAGCGCTCGAGGATCTTGAAGCCCTCGTCCTCCCAGGCTCCTGGGATGCGGAAGATCGCGATCGTCTCGCCGGGGTCCTTGCCGAGCTCGAGGCAGGCCTTGATCACGCCGCGGGCGACGATGTCGACCCGGGTGTTGGAGACGATCGACATCATCACCGCGATCTTCTCGACGCCGTCCTTTTCCAGCACCTCCTTGGCCAGGCCGCAGGCCTTGGCGACCGAGGGGTTGCCGCCGATCTCGGAGTAGTTGGCGGGCTTGCCGCCCTGGCTGCGGACCGCGTCGGTCAGGGTCAGCGAGCCGCCGCCGGCGCCGATCACGAGGCCGAGGTTGCCCTCGAAACCGTGGTCCTTGCCCTGGATCACGCCGCGGTGGTCGGCGGCGTCGATCGCGGCGACGTGGCGCTCGAAGTCGGATGGCTCGTAAGTCTCGCGGGTGTCGTCCTCGGCGATCTCCAGCCGCTTGCGCAGCAGCCCCTTCTGGCGGCCGACCGCCTCGTTCTCCATCTCCATGTGGGCGTCGAGGGCGACGAAGCTGCCGTCGGCGAGCTCGGCCAGCGGGTTGATCTCGGCCAGGGTCATGTCGTTGTCGCGGAAGAGGCGGGCGAGGCGGGCGAGGACCGGCGTCGCCCGGTTCAGCTGTGAGCCGGTGACGCCGGTGGCGGCGACGACCTGCTTGGCCTCGAAGTCGGCAATCGGCAAGAGGTTGGAGACATGGCCGCGGCCGACGTGGCCGGGGTGGCTCTCGGCGACCTCCTCGATGTCGATCCCGCCCATGTCGCTGAACAGCATCAGCGGTTTCTTCGCGGTGCCGTCCCAGACGACCCCGGCGTAGTACTCCTGTTTGACCTCGGCCTTGGGGTCGACGAGGACGCCGCGTGGCATCTGGCCGTTGATCTCGAGCTTGAGGATGTCCTCGGCGTGGGCGGCGGCCTCCTCGGGCGTGTCGGCGAACTTGACGCCGCCGGCCTTCATCCGACCGCCGCTCAGCACCTGCGACTTGATCACGACCGGACCGCCGATCTCCTCGGCGACCTTGTGCGCTTCCTCCGCGCTCGTGCAGAAGCCGTACTTGGTGACGGGAATCCCCGCCGCCTCGACGATCTGCCTTGCCTCGTACTCGAAGAACCTCATCAGCGGCGCGGAACCCTACAACTATCTTGCCTGCTCTATAGTTCAGAGCAGAACTGCTCTATGAATAAGAGCAAGAATCCATTCCGATTCAGCGAGCCCGTGCCTGCCGAGGACCTGCTCGACCGGGAGAATGAGACGCGCCTTTTGCTGAAGAGGGCGGACGGAGGCAACAACAGCCGTCTTGTCGCGCCCCGGCGCTACGGCAAGACCTCTCTTCTGAACCGCGTCGTAGACGATGCCCGCCGGGCCGGCTGGCATGCCGTCTACGTCGACTTCTTCGGCGTGCTCACTCTGGACGACATCGCACGACGGATCGAGCGGGCCTACGCCGAGCAGCTTCAGGGCGGTTCGGCAACGTGGTTCACGGGCTTCCGACGCATGTTGCGTCCCACGCTGCGGCTTGGGGGCGGGCCGGTGCCGGTCGGAGTGGAGGTGACGGTCGACCCCCAGGCGGAGCCGCCCCTGCTGGAGCGACTCGCGCTTCCCGTCCGCCTCCATGAGCGTGACGGCAGCCGCACCCTCGTCGTCTTCGACGAGTTTCAGGACATCCTCGCGACCAAGGAGCGGGCCGACGCGGTGATCCGCTCGGAGATCCAGCACCACGGCGACGCCGCCAGCTATGTCTTTGCCGGCTCACACCTTGGGATGATGCGTGAGCTCTTCTCGGACCGCCGCCGGGCTTTCTACGGCCAGGCCGGCCCGGTCGATCTGCTGCCGCTGTCTCCTGTCGACATAGCCCGGTATGTGTCGGAGCGTTTCGAGGTCGACGGCCGCAAGCTCGGCCTCGCGCTCGATCCGCTGCTGGAGGCCTCGCGCGGCCATCCCCAGCGCACGATGTTGCTCGCTCATGTTCTCTGGGAGCTGACCGACGAAGGCGAGGAGGTTACCGAGGAGCTCTGGCTGTCGGCATTCGACGAGGTCATGCATCACGTGCGCGACGAGCTTCGGGCGGCCTGGTCTGCGCTGCCGACGTCACAGCGGCGGGTCCTCACCGCGATCGCGGAGAATCGCGAAGGCGTCTACGCGTCCGGACGGCGCCAGGGTGGCTCGCGGGGCGGGGCGGTGCGCAGCGCCGTGGAGGCGCTTCGGGACCGTGGCGAGATCGCCGAGGACCCCAGTGCCGCGAGCGGCTGGCGCCTTGTCGATCCGCTGCTTGCCACCTGGGTCAACGAGGGCCGACCGGGCTTGTAGTTGGCTTGGGATACTTTTCGGATGGCTCCTCTCATCGCGGTTCTTGTGCTCGCTTTGACGGCGCTTCCCCTCGTTGGCTGCGGGGAAACGGTGATCGACGGGACCAAGACGGAGGAACAGCTGCAGGCGAGCCTGGCCAAATCGTTGAACGAAAAGGTCTCCTCGGTGGACTGCCCGTCCGACCAGAAGGTCGAAGCCGGTGCCACGTTCACTTGCAGCGTGAAGCTCTCGGATGGCACGACGGAGACGGCGACACTGAAGATCCGCAACAACGAAGCTGACGTCAGCGTGATCGATCTCAGCGCGACAAATCAGCGGGGCCAATGAATAAAGTCCCGCCGATGAGCCAAACCATCGCGGCCGCAGCGCCGACCACGCACGCAAAGCTCCTCGACTGGGTCGGGGAGATCGCAGACCTGACCCAGCCCGACGCCGTCCACTGGTGCGACGGCTCGGCCGAGGAGTACGACTCCCTCGCCCAGACCCTGATCGATGCCGGCACCTTCGAGCGTCTTTCCGACGCCAAGCGCCCCAACTCCTATCTGGCGCTCTCCGACCCCGGCGACGTCGCCCGGGTCGAGGACCGCACCTTCATCTGCTCCGAGGACGAGGCCGACGCCGGCCCGACCAACAACTGGCGCGAACCGGCTGAGATGCGGACGATGCTTACCGGCCTCTTCGAGGGCTGCATGGCGGGCCGCACGATGTACGTCGTACCCTTCTCGATGGGCCCGCTGGGATCGCCGATCGCCCACATCGGCGTGCAGCTGACCGACTCCGCTTACGTCGCCGCGAGCATGCGGATCATGACCCGGATGGGCAAGGGTGCCCTCGACGTGCTCGGCACCGACGGCGAGTTCGTCCCCTGTCTGCACTCGGTCGGCGCCCCCCTCGCCGAAGGCGAGGAGGACGTGCCCTGGCCCTGCGACGCTGAGAACAAGTGGATCGTCCACTTCCCCGAGACGCGCGAAATCTGGTCCTACGGCTCCGGCTACGGCGGCAACGCCCTGCTCGGCAAGAAGTGCTTCGCGCTGCGGATCGCCTCGGCGATGGCACGCGACGAGGGCTGGCTCGCCGAGCATATGCTGATCCTCAAGCTGACCTCGCCCGAGGGCGCCGTCAAGTACGTCGGCGGCGCCTTCCCCTCGGCCTGCGGCAAGACCAACCTGGCGATGCTGATCCCGACCCTGCCGGGCTGGAAGGTCGAGACGATCGGCGACGACATCGCCTGGATGAAGTTCGGCGACGACGGCCGTCTCTACGCGATCAACCCCGAGGCCGGCTTCTTCGGCGTCGCGCCGGGAACCGGCGAGAAGACCAACCCGAACGCGATGAAGACCGTCGCCCGCGACTCGATCTTCACCAACTGCGCCAAAACCGACGACGGCGACGTCTGGTGGGAGGGGATGACCAAGGAGGCGCCCGACCACCTGATCGACTGGCACGGCAACGAGTGGACGCCGGGGTCCGACAAACCCTCGGCCCACCCCAACGCCCGCTTCACCACGCCGGCAAGCGCCTGCCCGGCGATCGCGCCCGAGTGGGAGGACCCGGCCGGAGTCCCGATCGACGCCTTCCTCTTCGGCGGCCGCCGTTCCAAGGTCGTGCCGCTGGTACGCGAAGCCTTCGGCTGGGAGCACGGTGTCTTCCTCGGCTAGATCATGTCCTCGGAGACGACCGCGGCTGCCGCCGGAGAGGTCGGCAAGCTGCGCCACGACCCGATGGCGATGCTGCCCTTCTGCGGTTACCACATGGGCGACTACTTCAGCCACTGGCTCAAGGTCGGCGCCACCGAGGGCGCCCAGATGCCGCGGGTCGTCTACGTCAACTGGTTCCGCAAGGACGAGGAGGGCAACTTCCTCTGGCCCGGCTTCGGCGAGAACAGCCGCGTCCTCGAGTGGGTCTTCCGTCGTTGCGAGGGAACCGCGGAGGCCGAGGAGACGCCGATCGGCAACGTGCCGGCGCCCGGCGCCCTCAACGTCGAGGGACTCGACATCGCGGAGGAGGCGATGGCCGAGCTGGTCGCCGTCGACCCCGCCGAGTGGAAGATCGAGCTGCCGGCGATGCACCAGCACTTCGCCCGCTTCGGCAAGCACCTGCCGGACGAGCTGCACGAGCAGCTCAGCGACCTCGAGCGGCGACTCGGATAGGGCGCGATAGCCGCCGCCCGGGTGGGTGGCGGCTATCTTGTGCTCTTGGTCTCTCGCCGCGCTGAGCCAACCCGGCTGGCGATCGCCCTGGTCGGGGCGGTCGTCTGCGTCGACCTGCTCTGGCACTTCGTCGAGGGCTCGACCGGCGCGATCGCGTACGGGATCGTCGACGAGCCCGCCCACCTGGCAACCTGCCTCGTCGCCCTGCTTGCCGTGGTCGCGATCTCGGGCCGCCGCCCGCCGCTGCCGTTTGTCGTCGCGGCGCTGGTGGCCAGCGTCGCGATCGACATCGATCACCTCCCCGGCTATCTCGGCTGGAACGGGCTCACCGGGACCCTGCCGCGCCCGTACTCGCACAGCCTGTTCGTCATCTTGGCGCTCGTGGGTTTCGGTCGCGTCGCCAGCGGAACCTGGCGCCAGGTCTCCTACGGCCTTGCCTTCGGCGTCGCCGCCCACCTCTTTCGCGACCTCGCCACCGGGCCCGGCGTGCCCTTCTTCTGGCCGCTCACCGATACCACGATGACCCTTCCGTACGCGGCTTGCGCGGCCATCCTGGCGCTGGCCGCCCTCGCCGCCCCGGCCCGGCGCGTCCTCGACCGGCGCAGGGCTGCGCTCAGCCGGCCCGTACGCGTTCGGCCCGTGCCGAGCGCATATCCGCCCAGCGGCTCTTGAAGAGGCGGACCAGCATCCCCAGCGCCGGCCCTGGATCGGACCAGCGCAGGTAGGCGCGGGCCAGGGGCCGGCGCGGGCGGATCACCGAGAGCGTCTCGCCGAACCTTCCCGCTCGCAGACGCTGCAGCATGTTGCGCGTCTCCGCCTCCTCCCAGCGGTAGTAGACGCCGGCCCTCGCGGTGCACTCGGCGGCCTCGCCCTTCAGCAGCCAGTCGCACCAGACAGCCGGGATCGGCGCCCCGGCCCGGACGGCGAGGGCGACCGAGCCGTAGAGGCGCGGGTTGAAGTCGATCGCGGCGAAGCCGCCGTCGTCGCGCTCGATCAGCTCGAGCTCGAAGATCCCCTGCCAGCCCAGCGACCGCATCAGCGTCGACACGCCCTGCACCAGGTCTGGCGGCGGCGCATCGGTGCGCGAGAAGGAGACCGGGCCGGCGTCCGGCGGCCAGGTCCGGATGTAGCGTGAGAAGGCGATCGACAGCAGCCGCTCGCCGGCTGCCACCCCCGCGATCGAGACCAGGCCGCCGCGCTCGAAGCGCTGCAGCAGGCAGGGCAGGCCGAAGTCGGGGACGGCCCCCCGCAGCGCCTCCTCGTCGTGGGCGATGAAGCTCTGGCGCTGTTTCATCTGGCCCTGGTCGTCGAAGACGGTCTGGCGCGGCTTCAGCAGCACCGGGTACCCGAGCCGGGCGGCGGTCGCGCTCGCCTCGTCCGGGTTCGCGCAGGCCACGGTCTCGGGCGAGCCGATGCCGGCCCGGGCGGAGTACTCGCCCAGCGCGGCCTTGTCGACGCAGCGGTCGACGGCCTCGCGGGGCGGCATGCCGAGCCGCACCCGGTCGTCGAAGGCGTCGCGGTGGTTTGAGATCGCCAGCACCGAGGCGTCGCTGCCCGGCAGCACCGTGGCGAAGCCGCCTCCGGTCGCGGCATCGGCGATCTGCCGCGCGAAGAGCTCTGGATCCCCGCGGGGGTCGCACACCTTCGGTCGCGCATCCACGTAGCGCGACCACCCGCCCGGCGCCGGCGGGTCGCTGGTGGCCGCGCCGACGCGGTAGCCGCGGCGGCCGAGGCAGGCGCAGGTCGCGGCGGCGGAGCGCGCGTGTGCGTCTGTGAGGAGGACTCCCGGCTTCATCGGAAGCGGCAGCGTACTGGCATACTTCGACGGCTTCGGCGGGCGACGACGATCGTGTGGCGCACAAGGTGAACGACCTCCTGATTCTCTGCTACCACGCGGTCAGCCGCAGCTGGCCGACCGAGTTCGCGATCGACCCGGGGCGGCTCGAGGGTCAGATCCGGTCCCTGCTTCGGCACGGTTACCGGCCGGCGACGCTGACCGCGGCGGTCGAGGGATCCCGGCAGGGCAAGACGGTCGTCGTCACCTTCGATGACGCCTATCGCTCGGTTCTGCGCGAGGGCCTTCCGGTCCTGGAGCGGCTCGGCGTGCCGGCGACAATGTTCGTGCCGAGCGCCTTCGCCGCCTCGCAGGAGCCGATGGCGTGGGCCGGGATGGAGGGCTGGCTCGGCACGCGGTTCGAGACCGAGCTCGAGTGCATGTCCTGGGACGAGTTGCGCCGCCTTTCGGCCGCCGGTTGGGAGATCGGCTCGCATTCCCGCTCCCACCGGGATCTGACCTCGCTCGGGGACGCTGAGCTGGAGGACGAGTTGCGTGGCTCACGCGAGGACTGCGAGGCCGAGATCCAGCAATCTTGCCTCGCGCTCGCCTACCCGTACTCCGCCTACGACTCGCGGGTCAAGGACGCGGCGAGGGCGGCCAGCTATGGCACGGGCGCGATCTTGGACAACCACCTGGCCATCCCCGCGGGGAGCCGTCCCGTCTCCGGAGCTGGAGGCTCGGACCCCTTTGAACTGCTCAGGTCGGGGATTTATCGCGGCGACGGCCGGCCGAGGTTCGTGGCCAAGACGTCCTGGGTCTCGAGGCGAGTCAGGGATTCGGGGCCGTGGCGCCGCCTGGCCGGCGCCGTTTCGCGGCCAGCGGCCGGCTGACCCCCGCTGCATAGTCGAAACCGCCTTTGTTCCCGCTAACCTCATCAGCCCTGACCGACGTGCCGATAGTCAACCGATGAAGCGCGTGAGCCTGCTCGCATTCCTCGTGGCCCTCGCCTGCTCGCTTGCCCCTGCCGGCGCGGGGGCTCAGCGCGCGCCGGTCTCGCTGGGTGCCTACATCCCGCATGCCGACGAGAACCCCTCGCTGATCTCCTCCTTCGGGTCGGAGGTCGGCTGGAACCCGCTGATCGTCACCTCGTTCAAGACCTTCGACCAGGCACCGATCTACTACCCCCAGCTCAACGGGATCCACGACAGCGGCGCCGTGCCGATGGTCACTTGGGAGCCGCAGACCTCCTCGGAAGGGCGGATCGACCTCTCCAAGATCGCCCGCGGGCGCTACGACGGCTATATCGACGCCGCTGCCCAGGCGGCGGCGAACTGGGGCGAGCCGATGATGATCCGCTTCGGCCAGGAGATGAACGGCTCCTGGTACCCGTGGTCGCCGGCCTTCGGCAACTCGGCGCGCTCCTACGTGAGGGCCTGGCGCCACATCGTCAGGGTCTTCCGGCGCGCCGGCGCCAGCAACGTCGAGTGGGTCTGGACCCCATATGTCGAGACCGACAACAACCTTCCCTTCAGGCGCTTCTACCCCGGCGATCGCTACGTCGACTGGGCCGGGGTTGACGGGTACAACTGGGGGGGCAAGTTCGCCTGGAAGTCGTTCCACGAGCTCTTCGCCCGCTCCAACCGCGACCTCGTGCGCCTCACGGACCGGCCCCTGATGATCGGCGAGGTCGGCTGCGGGGAGTTCGGCGGCAACAAGGCCCGCTGGCTGCGCTTGATGCTGCGCCACGACCTGCCGCGGATGAGGCACTTTCGGGCGGTGGCCTGGTATGACGCCGCCGACGACACCAAGGGAGACCTGCAGGTGGACACATCCGGCTCCGCCCTGCGATCGCTGCGCCGCTGGACCAGCGCGCCGCTCTACGCTTCCAGCCGCAAGATCCTGCTGCGGACGCCTCGGCGCCTCTCGCGCGGCCTCGGCCGGGTGAATCTCCGGCCCACGTGGTGAGGCGCCCACGGGCGCCGTGGGCCGGGCGCCTCCTCGTCTCGGTGCTCGTCTGCCTACTCTTCCTTCCCGCGGTTGCCCGGGGGGTCCCGATCGCGCTCGGCGTCTTCGTCCCGAACGTGTTCGACCACCCCGGCGTGATCTCCGCCTACGGGCGCCAGGTCGGGCGCCAGCCGGCGATCGTCGTCTCCTACAAGAACTGGAGCATCGAACCGTTCTACCCGCCCGAACTGCGGCACGTGTGGGCCGACGGCGCCGTGCCGATGGTCACCTGGGAGCCCCAGACCGCCTCCGAAAAAGGCATCCCGCTGCGGCAGATCGTCGCCGGCCGCTACGACCGCTACATCCGCCAGTCGGCGGAAGCCGCCGCGGCCTGGGGCAAGCCGATCTTCTTGCGCCTCGCGCAGGAGATGAACGGCGACTGGTACCCGTGGGGCGCCGGCGTCGACGGCAACACCCCGACCCAGTACCGGAAAGCCTGGCATCACGTCTACTGGATCTTCCGCAACCACGGCGCCAGCAACGTCAGGTGGGTGTGGGCCCCGAACGAGGACGCCGGCGGCGGCCACGGCCTCGCCGTCTACTACCCGGGCGACGAGTTCGTCGACTGGGTTGGGATCGACGGTTTCTGCTGGGGCGGCACGATCGGCTGGCCCTCCTTCACGACGATCTTCGGCAGCACCTACGACCGCATCGTCAACCTGACCTCGAAGCCGGTGATGATCGCCGAGACCGGGGCGGGGGAAGAGGGCGGCGACAAGCCGGAATGGATCGGCAGCGCCCTGGAACGCGAGGCGCCCGCCTTCCCTCACCTCCGGGCCCTGGTCTGGTTCAACGACGAAGACACGCACGCCGACCTCCGCGTCGACAGCAGCCCGGCCTCGCTCAGGGCCTTCAGGAAGGCGATCGCCTCCCCGCGCTACGCGGGCACCCGCGCCACCCTGCTGGCGACCCCCGCCTCGCTGCCGGCGGGCGATCCCGCCCCGTCTCCGCCCGACAGCGGCTACGGCGCCCCCTCGTTCCTCGAAGAACAGCGGCTGAAGCTCCACGGCAAGTACCTGGCCCTGGCGATCGGGATCGGGTTGGCGGGCGCGGTGGTTGCCGTGGCGCTGGCGCTGGGCTACCGTCGAACGCGCGCCCGCCGGGCCGCCGGGGGCGGGGCGAGGAGTTGAGCGCCGGGGCGGAAACCGAGCCCGGCAGTGTCTCCAGGCTCCTCGTCCTCTGCTACCACGCGGTAAGCGAGGACTGGCCGAGCCCGGCGGCGATCGCCCCCGGCAGGCTGCGTGCCCAGCTGCGCTTCCTGCTCCGGCTTGGCTACCGGCCCCTGACCCTCTCCGCGGCTCTCGCCGAGGGTGCTCCTCGCAAGGCGATGGCCGTCACCTTCGACGACGCCTACGTCTCGATCCTGGAGGCGGGGCTGCCGGTGCTCGACGAGCTCGGGGTGCCGGCGACGGTCTTCGTACCGACCGACGCGGCCGCCGACGCCGGCCGGATGGCCTGGTCGGAACTGGCGCAATGGGTTGGCACCGAGCACGAGCACGAGCTTCGCTGTATGTCCTGGGAGCAGCTGCGCACCCTCTCGGACCGGGGCTGGGAGATCGGCTCGCACACCTGCTCGCATCCCCACCTGACGAAGATCGGCGAGGGGGAGGCGGCTGCCGAGCTGAGTGCCTCCCGCGCCGCCTGCGAGGAGGCTTTGCAGCGCTCCTGCACCTCGCTCGCTTACCCGTTCGGCAGCTATGACCGGAGGGTGATGGATCTGACGGCCGCGGCGGGCTACGAGGCGGCCGTCACCCTGGACGAGCGGATCGCCGCGCCCCTGCGCGGCCGCGGCCGGCTCGAGGTCCCCCGCGAGGCGATCTACCGCTCGACCGGATGGCCGATCTTCGCGGCCAAGACTTCTCGCATCGTGCGCCGGGTCCGCATTTCGCGGGCATACGCCTCGCTCGGCTGAGAATCGCCTGAAACCAAGGCGTAGAGCCGGATATGGCCTCTTGCAAGGGGCCCTTCGAGGTGGTTTCAGCGCCTCATACATACGTCCAGTTGCGTGCCTATCGCTCCCACGGATGGCGCCTGGGTCGAGGGATGGGTGTGACCACTCAAGCCCAACACAAGCTCGCTCCTGTCCTCGCCGCTTTGGTTCTCTTCCTGGCTCTCTTTGCCGCGGCGACCCGACCGGCCCCAGCTTCCGCCCAGGCGCCGATTCAGCTCGGCGCCTACCTCTCCGGCGGCGGCGGCAGCGCGAGCACCCTCGACAACTACGCGTCGATGGTCGGGGGAAAGCCGAGTCTCTTCCTGGTCTTCCGCAACATGTCCGGGCCGATGCTCTACTCCACCGAGATCGCCAACCTGCGCTCCCGTGGCGAGACTCCGGTCGTCACCCTCGAGCCCTACACCTCGACCGGCGTCGCCCCCTTCGCCGACATCACCGCCGGCAAGTACGACAGCTACTTCAAGAAAGAAGCAGACGCGATTCGCGGGCTGGGCATGACGGTCATGGTGCGGTTCGCCCACGAGATGAACCTGCTCAGCAGTGACTGGGCCGCCGGCAAGCTCGGCAACACCGCCGCCGGCTACGTCGAAGCGTGGCGGCACATCGTCACTATCTTCCGCACGGAGGGCGCCACTAACGTCAAGTGGGTCTGGGCGCCCAACGTCGACTACGGCGGACGTCCCTTCAACCAGTTCTACCCGGGTGACGAATGGGTCGACTACGTCGGGCTCGACGGCTACAACTGGGGAACCTCCTCCGGCGGCTCCTGGCAGACGTTCTCGAAGATCTTTGCCTCCTCCTACGCGACGATCACCCAGCTCAGCAGCAAGCCGCTGATCATCACCGAGACAGCCGCGAGCGAGACCGGCGGCAACAAGGCGGCCTGGATCGAAGAAACCTACCTCGAAACGATCCCGCAGAAAATGCCGCGCGTCGCCGGTGTGATCTGGTTCAACGACAACAAGGAGCGCGACTGGCGCGTCGAGTCCTCCCAGGCTTCCCTTGACGCCTACCGCAAGGTCGTCGCCTCCAGTCTCTACGGCGGTACGCAGTCCCCGCAGGCCCCCGAAGAAACCCCGCCGGAGGTGAACGAACTCGAAGTCGTTCCGGTCGTAACCCCGGCTCCCGAAACCCCTCCGGCCCCGGCCCCTGAACCTACCCCGGCCCCGGTCCCTGAAGCCGCACCGGAACCGGCTCCCGAAGCCCCCGCCCCGGCTCCTGAAACGACTCCCGCTCCGGCCCCTGAAACCACTCCCGAAAAACCGAAGCACTCGCATCACCATCACCGCGGGATCACCCTGCGAGGCCGGATCACCTACCGGCTCTCCCACCGCGGAACGGTCCGGGTCGCCCTGCACCGGAGTCGCAGCGACACCAGGCCGCTCGTCTTCACCGCGGAACAGAACGCCGGGCACAAGCGGGTATCGCTGGCGAAGCTGGTCGGCAAGCGCCACCTCGGCCGCGGCCGCTACAGCGTCTCGGTCGTCGCCTTCAGTCCCACCGGCAAGCACTCACGGCCTCGCCACCACGGCTTCCACATCGTCCCGCCGAAGAAGTAGTTCTCGTTCCGGCAGCACTTTCTAAGAAGTCAGATGGGCGCCCTTGGGCGCCCATCTGACCGGTTTCTCGAGAGTCAGGTGCTCAGCTGTTCGACGCGCACTTCTTCAGACCCAGCGCGTGCAGCTGCTTACCGGCGGCCGCAAAGACATTTTCCTTGCCGAAGGCCAGCTCGGGGTTGGCTTCGACCCTTTCCAAAGCCTGCTGTGAGAGCTCCAGGGCCGAGTTCACCTGCTGCTCCTCGCCGCTCGGCGCGCCAAGGGCTTTGACGCCGTCGATCTGACTTTGGACGTTGGGCACCAGGACGGTTTCCACGAGTTCGGCTTCCTGCGCTTTGCTCGGCTTCTTCTTTTCCAGGCCGTTCTTCTTGATGTAGGCGTTGATTTCGGCTTCCTGCGCCTTTTCGCCTTTGACGCAGACCGCGTTGCCCTTGGCGACGAATTCGGCCTTGGTGATCGTGGCCGTCGTTTCGTTGTCGGTCGAGCTGCTGCTGCCACATCCAGCCACGCAGACTCCGACGATTAGGGCTGCCAGCAGAGCCAACCCACAGATCATCCTTCTTCGCATCAAGTCCTCCTCAGCGGTTTTCGGAACCCGCTCACCCTAAACCGCCCTGCCGTCGGCAAGAACCGGATGCGAGCACTGCCACCCCTTTCCATGGCGGCGGAAGCTAGGCTGAGCGAGTGCCTGATCCAACGCTGCCGCTGACCGGAGGATGCATGTGCGGCGATGTCCGCTTCGAGGTCTCCGAGCCACTGCTCGGTGCCCTCTTCTGCCATTGCAAGCGCTGCCAGCGGCGCACCGGCACCGGTGTGTCGACGACCGCCCTGACCGCTCCGGGTTCATACCGAACCGTCTCTGGCGAAGACCTGATTCGCTTGTGGGACCCTGGCGACGGCGGCTACGTCAAGGCCTTTTGCTCCAAATGCGGCAGCCAGCTGTTCACCAGCCACCCGGACAACCCCGAACTGCTCGCGATCCGCATGGGCGCCCTTGACGAGGACCCCGGCATCCGTCCGAGCGCACACCAGTTCACGAATTACGCTGCGCCCTGGGCACCGGTCCCGGATGACGGCTTGCCGACGTTTCCAGAGCGGATCCATCCGGGCACCTCGCCGCCGGATTCCTAGACTTTGCGCGCTCAAGCAGCACCAGTTCAACTCGATCAGCGCGTGACGGGCTCGTAGCTCATAGAGAACAGGACTTCACCGGCGGAGAAGTCGGCGGCGGCCGGTCCTGGGAAGACTTGGTTGATCACCGATGCCGCCCCAGCCGTCAGCCGCACGCCGTCGAAGGTTTCGTCTCCAATGCCAGCCAATTTGATCCCGTTGCGATCGATGGTTCCGACCGTCACGCGTCCGATGTCGCCTGGCGCCGGGGGAGAAGGCTGGAATTCGACGTCTGCCGTGACGACGTTCGCCGCCAGGTCAAGCGAGAAGTCCCTGAGGGAAACGACTGCCGGATCGATCTCTGGGTCGTTCGTTGATACCCGAATGCCGCCCTCGGTCGTGATGTTCCCTGTCGAGCGGTCAGGAGCGATCCTTCCGCCGGTGATGTGGAGTCCAATTGCAGGATGGCCTGTTCCGAAGTATTGAACGTTTCCGATGAGACTGACCGTGTTTGAACACGAGGCGGAGCAGGGGATTTCCGGATAAATGACACCCTTGACCGCAAGCTTCGACACCACTTCGTCCAAGGGACGGAGGTACATGAGTCCCTCCCCGTGGATGCCTGGCGTAACCGGTATGACCTTCACCGTGAGCGGCTCGGTGGCGGTCGAGCCACGTGCGAAGCTTCGACCGGCTTTGAAGAAGCGGACCTGAAGCCGAGAGTTGAGCTTTCTGGCAAGTGACCCCGTCAGACGCAGCTCCCCTACCGTGATCTTGGTGCCGTAGCCCTTGCGGACGAATGAGATCTTTCGCGCGAGAGCAACCGTCGTCTCTTTACCGCCCAGCCTGGCAGTAAGCACCCGCCTTTTCGTATCGAGGCCCATGGACCTCAGGAAGAGGCTCCGTCTCCCGCGAACGAAGCCAATTGCGCCCCGATGGGTTGCGAAGCCTTCGCCAGTCGTCGGATCGATTTCGCCGCTGTCCACCGGCAGGGTTGTCGTTCTCCCACTTGACTTCGCGGGCCGCTTGGCCACCAGCTTGACCCCGCCGTGCTTGAGCGACTCCTGCAGCCTCTTCGCCAGGGTCAGCTCCGTGGCTCCGCCGGCAAGCGGGTCGCCTTCTGCCCGAGCACTCGGGACCGCCACTGCGAGGAGCACGACTAGGCAAAGTGCGAAGCAGGAGTGAGGCCGACGATGCATCTCGCCGTCGAACTTATGGAGAGGACGAGTGGGCGACATCGGGGGATTGCCGCACGGCTGGGCGGTAGTTGGCCGTGGTCCGTTTCGCTCCCGCCTGAGTCAGAACTTCTCTGTTGTGGCGGTATCGAACGCCGCCAGGGCCTCTGCCTCGTCCTCTTCGGGGTTCCCCTCTGGCGGGGCGTCGATGCCTTTGGCTTTGAGTGCCCGCAGCACCTCGGGGCCCATGATGATCGCCTCTATGGTGGCGCCGGCCACCCAGCCGATCGCTACGCCGACCAGGCTGCCGAGCAGGGCGCCGATTACGCCGCCGCCTACCTGAAGTAGCGCGCCGCCCCAGATGACCGGTAGGGCCGTGGCCAGGCGACGCTCGATCCGACGTAGCGCGACGAAGTGGGTGAGGATCGTCGAGGGGAAGATGTCGAGGGCGAGGACGTGCAGTGTGCTTGACGCTTCGCTGGCGTAGCTGGCACCGAAGATTTCCAGCAGGGGGGTGCCGAGCACCAGCAGGACCAGGTTGGAGAAGACACCGAAGCCGAGCGAGACGTAGACGGTCAGCCGGAAGCGGCTGGCGAGCCGCTCCGATTCGCCCGAGCCGACCGCGTAGAGCACGGTGCTGAGCGAGAGCGGTACGAAGAACATGAAGCCGGTGATCATGTAGGCGATGTAGAAGCTCGCGTTGGCGGACGCCGAGAGGAAGGTGACGACGACGATCGGCAGTGCCAGCTCCGGTGTGCGCAGGGCGACGTTGACGGCGTGGTGCGTGATCGCGTGCACGCGCATGTCCTTGAGCAGGTTGAAGTTCGGGCGCAGCGAGTCGCCCTCGCGTTCCCGGTAGAAGCGCACCATGACGACGAGGGAGATGGCGATGCCCAGGGTCCAGGTGCCGTAGATCCACTGCGAGCCGGCGTCGGCCACGACCGCCGCGACCGGGATCAAGGCGACCAGCTTGACCACGGTGAAGACGATGTTGCGGCGCAGCTGCAGCCCGCCTTTCAGCAGCCCGATCAGGGACTGGTCGAGGACGAAGGTGAGCGCGGTCAGGGCGACGCCGATCGCGAAGACCACGGCCGCGGCCCAGGTCTGGCGCAGCGGGTCGAAGTTCGAGGAGGCGAGCGGCGCGATCAGCACGAAGGCGACGCCGAGGCCGGCGCCGAGCGAGCCGGTGGTCACCAGGGCGGCGTTGATCACCGAGCGGTGGCCGGTGTCGAGGCGGGGGAGCTCGCCCATCAGCAGGGTCCCGAGCCCGACCGTGGCCATGAAGCCGATCAGGGTCATCGCCGAGATCGCGGCGCTGGCGAGGCCGACGGAGTCCTGGGTGAAGTAGTGGGTGGCGACCCACCAGAAGGCCGCCCCGAGGAAGGACGTCACCACCGCCGTCGCCACCATCGAGCCGGCGTTGGAGAGCAGCGAGCGGTTTTCCTCGGCGGCGGTCCGGGCGCGGGCGAAGAGGCCCCCGGCTCGCTGGCGCAGGGTCACGGCAGGGACCTCAGCGCAGTGGTGTCGTAGATCGCGATCGCGCCGTTGTCATAGATCCTCTGCAGGCCTTCGAGGGCGGCGAACTTCTCGATCGCTTCGCTACTGATCGGTTTGCCGCCGGAGGGCTCGTCGTGTTCGTAGTAGAAGCCGGAGGCGGGCTCCTTTTCGGCGAAGCGGCGGTCGACGACGATGTAGTCGATCGCATCTTCGCTGACCACGTCCTGGTCTTCCTTGTCATACGTCTTGCTGAAGAAGACGTGGGAGACGCGGATGCCGTTGATTTCGCCGACGACCGGGTCGAGGTGGCCGAAGGCCGCCATCAGCGTGGCGTTGACGCGGTCGACGAGGATGCGACTGTGGGGTGGCAGGTGTTCGTCGGCGAATTCGGCGGCGTCGAGGATCTGGGGGCTGACCGAGCGCGACTCCCCCGCGATCAGGTATGGACCGGGCTGGCGCGTGAGCGGCGATTCGCCGACGATGAACCCGCCGAGGAATACGACGGTCGCCACCACCGCTATCCCTAGGTTCCTGACCGTGCGTCGCAGCGGGTTGTCCGGCCCGGCCGCCTCGACGAT